>NZ_CP024768.1:2982644-3323764 GCF_011395035.1 Pantoea cypripedii | reverse complement strand
GGACCGGAGTGAACGCACCACTGGTGTTCGGGTTGTCATGCCAATGGCATTGCCCGGTAGCTAAGTGCGGAAAAGATAAGTGCTGAAAGCATCTAAGCACGAAACTTGCCCCGAGATGAGTTCTCCCTGACCCCTTGAGGGTCCTGAAGGGACGTTGAAGACGACGACGTTGATAGGCCGGATGTGTAAGTGCAGCGATGCATTGAGCTAACCGGTACTAATGACCCGTGAGGCTTAACCTTACAACGCCAGAGGCGTTTTNGCTGAGAGGCCGGAAGAAGAATTTTCAGCATTGTTTACCGGATTCAGTTATGTCCTGCGGATTGAAGTCCGAAGGATTTTGCGCTGAAGCAAGGCGGCAAAAGAGACGGAAGGAAGGAGCATACATAAGTATGTGACTGACTTACGCGAATGCAGCCAACGCAGCAGCAGTGCAAAAGACACAGGACAGAGCAGAAAGAATTTGCCTGGCGGCTGTAGCGCGGTGGTCCCACCTGACCCCATGCCGAACTCAGAAGTGAAACGCCGTAGCGCCGATGGTAGTNTGGGGTCTCCCCATGCGAGAGTAGGGAACTGCCAGGCATCAATCAAGTGAAGAAGCCCTGAACGAAAGTTCAGGGCTTTTTTACGTCTGAAAATCAGAGAAACTTACAGAACCATAGCTGTGTGATTTATCGCGCAGATTTTGGTGTTATCCAATACGCGCGATAAATCGCGCCGCTACATCTGTCACATTTTGTCATTCAGATATTTGCCCGCTTCACCTGACGGGCCAACAAATGCTTTACTCAATGCTTTGGCGTTTATTATCCGCAAGGAAAAGAGGAAAGCATGACAGACTCTCTACAACAAAAAGTGGTACAACACGACACAACGGCCATCAGCAAACAACGCATCTGGGCGATTGTGGGGGCCTCATCAGGTAACCTGGTCGAGTGGTTCGATTTCTACGTTTACTCTTTCTTCTCACTCTACTTTGCCCATATCTTTTTCCCATCGGGCGATACCACCACACAATTACTGCAAACCGCAGGCGTGTTTGCTGCTGGCTTTCTGATGCGTCCTATCGGTGGCTGGCTATTTGGTTATATCGCCGATCGGCACGGCCGCAAAAGTTCCATGCTGATCTCAGTCTGCATGATGTGTCTCGGCTCACTGGTGATTGCCTGCTTGCCAGGATATGGAGAAATTGGCATTGCCGCCCCTGTGATCCTGTTGCTGGCGCGAATGTTCCAGGGGCTGTCCGTGGGGGGCGAATATGGCACCAGTGCTACCTATATGAGTGAAGTGGCGCTGGAAGGTCGCAAAGGGTTCTACGCCTCATTCCAGTACGTGACCTTAATCGGTGGGCAGTTACTGGCGGTGCTTACCGTGGTGGTTCTGCAGCAAATTCTCAATGATGAACAACTACATAGCTGGGGCTGGCGTATCCCATTCTTCCTGGGTGCTATTCTGGCGGTCGTCGCTCTCTGGCTACGCCGCTCGCTCAATGAAACTTCAGAGAAAAAACACCGTGAGCATCGTGATGCTGGCAGCATTACGGGCCTGCTGCGCAATCACTCGCGTGCTTTTCTGATGGTTCTGGGCTTCACTGCCGGTGGTTCATTAAGTTTTTATACCTTTACCACCTACATGCAAAAATACCTGGTCAATACAGCAGGGATGGATGCACGCAGCGCAAGTGCATTGATGACCGGGGCGTTGCTGGTATTTATGTTGATTCAGCCGATTATCGGCGCGTTATCTGACAAAATTGGCCGACGTGCTTCGATGATCATTTTTGGTGCTGGCGCGGCGATTTGTACCGTACCGATTCTGACGCTGCTACAAAATGTGCAGAGTGGCTGGCTGGCATTTTTTCTGGTGATGCTGGCATTGATCATCACCAGCTTCTATACCGCCATCAGTGGCATTCTGAAGGCAGAGATGTTCCCGCCAGAGGTACGTGCATTGGGTGTCGGGCTATCTTATGCGGTGGCAAATGCTATTTTTGGCGGTTCCGCCGAATATGTCGCCCTGCTGCTGAAAAAAGAAGGCGTGGAAACCAGCTTCTTCTGGTATGTGTCCGCGATGGGGGCATTAGCGTTTCTGGTTTCACTGATGCTGCATCGCAAAGGGAAGGGGATTAGGTTGTGAAATGTCGGCCGCTCTTCAGGGAGCGGCCAGGAGATTACAACAGACGACTGATCAGACGATCGATACGGATCCGGCGCAGACGGCGAATCAGCTTGCGCACTTTGGCCGGATAATCGGCAATACTTTCCAGTTCACGGAAATGCTGCACCACCGTGGTGTGGGTACGGATCAAGGCCAGTTCCCGCTCGCGTTGTTCAGCCAGCTGATTCAGCGGGTCATGGATAAGCACCGCGTTTTCCAGATCGAGCCGCCAGGCGCGTGGGTTAAGGTTATTGCCGGTGATCATCATCCATTCATCGTCGACCCAGATGCCTTTAAGATGGTAGCTATTTTCACCATCTTTCCACAGACGCACCGTCAGCTGGCCATTGTTGACGTAATACTGCAGGCGGCTCAGGAAACGGCGCAGGTTAATCTCGTAGAGATAAGGCAGCGCACCGATAATCTTGAAGGGCTGCTCTGGTGGGATATAGAAGTCATTAGCCGTTTTGTCCCCGACGATGATCTCAACCTCTTTCCCCTGACGCAGCAAATGGATCAGATTGCGTACCAGGATAGCGGGCAGGTTGAAATAAGGCGTGCATAGGGTGAGTTTACGCTCAGCGCAGGGCATTAAATGGAAGATGGTTTTATTCAGCAGGCTACGTTTGCCGAGGCCCACCAGTGGTGTCACCGTCAGCGTTTCGTTGCCAGCATTGCCGGTAAACTGATAGTTGAAACCACGCAGATCCTGACGGAACTGGCGGGTTTCATTTTTGATTTCCGGGCTGGAAGGTCGTTCCGACTGATCAAGACGGTGCACCGCATCTGACTGCTTCAGATTCTCACAGACCCATTGATACATGGTATCGGCCAGCTGTGGGTTGCGGATCAGTTGGTAGCGGTCATAACGGTATTTATCATGCTGATGTAAATAGACATCGTTCAGGCTGGCACCGCTATACAGCAGGGTATCGTCAATGATAAAGCCTTTCAGATGCAGTACGCCCAGCGCTTCACGCGTATTCACCGGGATGCCATAAACCGGAATGGCGATATCCGGATGTTGCGTCGCCATCTCGCAATACCAGTCGGCATTGGTGAAGCCACGTGCTGCACCGATGCGGCCACGTTGCGCACGATGCCAGTCCACCAGAATGCTGATATCCAGTTCAGGACGCGCCTGACGCGCAGCATACAGTGCCTGCAGAATGCCACGTCCGCCATCATCATTTTCCAGGTAGAGCGCAGCGATACAGATGCGTTTTTCTGCAGCGGCAATTTTCGTCAGCAGGGTTTCGCGAAATTCAGCAGGCGAGTAAAGCGTGGTCACATCCGACACGGATTGTGACAGTTTAGGCAGCTGTGCGAGGTGTTGTTGGTGTTTATTGCGTTTGAATTTAGACAACATCACGGTGCACTTCTTCTCTGTTCATTGCATGGCCTTTTGCCATCAAATCATGATCCTAACGCTCGATAATAACATTAACCGGCGGGCCAGGGGGGATTTTTACCTTTCTCTACAAGGTTAGTCGATGACATCATTTAAGGGTAAATTGAGGCTGACAATTCCGTCATCCAGTTGAATATTCACACGAAAGTTAAGTTTTCGTGCCAGCGTGATCATGCCGGTATTATGCGGCATGGTGATACCGTTCAATTGTTGCAGACCGTGATCGCGGGTATAGCGAATCATCTTTTCCAGCAGGCGTCTGCCCATGCCCAATCCTTTAAGGTCTGAACGCACCAGCACAGAAAACTCGGCATCAATGTTATCGGCATCAGAAATGGCACGCGTTACGCCAATAATCTCTTGCTGGCCTGCCTGCCGACGCACCGCCACAATCGCCATCTCTCGGTCATAATCGATCTGCGTCATATTGGCCAAATCCTCATGAGTGAACTCGTTGATCTCACTGAAATAGCGGTAATAGAGATCTTCTTTGGTGACCTGCGCGATAAAATCACGCAGCAGCGGTTCATCTTCAGGCAGGATGGGACGGAACAAACAGTGCTGACCATCTTTCAGCTCGACCTGCTCCTCAAGGTGATGGGGATAGGGGCGAATTGCCAGCCGGGCTTCGTTATCGCCGTGGAAAGGGGCCAGCTGCAGCGTGACATCCAGCAGCGTAAATTCATTCCCGGCGGCGAGTAGCGGGTGGATATCCAGTCGCTGAATCTCCGGGCAATCCACTACCAGGTTAGAAACCTGCACCAGTAATTGACTCAGCGCAGGAATATTTAACGGTCGCAGGGCGCTGCGGCTGCGCACTTTGCCACTCTTCATCGCCTGGATGACCAGATAACGTGCCAGCGTCATATTGAGCGGTGGCAGGGCAACGGCGGCTTGCTTATCCGGCTGCCATTCAACGCCACCTTCTCCCAGCATAATAATCGGCCCGAACAATGGGTCCTGTTCTACTACCACGCGTAATTCCTGCGCACCGGCGCGATTGGCCATGCCCTGCACCAGCAGGCCATCAATACGCGCGTGCGGATGGGTTTGACGCACGCGGTCGAAAATGGCTTCGGCGGCCTGCTCCACTTCTATTGCGCTGCGCAGATAAAGCATCACCCCCTGTACCTCGGATTTATGTGGGATATCTGGTGAACGGAGTTTGAGTGCCACGGGGTAGCCAATCTGCCCGGCAATGTTGGCTGCGGCAGAACTGTCAGCCGCAATCCAGGTTGGCAGGGTTGCCAGACCGTAGGCTTCCAGCACGGGCTGCACTTCGTGGGTATCCAGCGTGGTGATGCCCTGATCGAGTGCCTGCTGAATCAACTGATGTGCCTGCGCGCTATTCTGTGTCAGCCCCAATGGCAATGCGGGCGTTTCGCGCAGCTGCTTCTGATTGCGACGATACTCCACCTGATGCATAAACGCGGTCACTGTCCCTTCCGGGGTGCGCCAGGTGGGGATACCTGCTTCGGTGAAGGCGCGTCGTGCGCCCTGCGAGGAGAACTCGCCGCACCAGTTAGTCAGCAATGTCACCTGCTTGCCACGCGGATGGCGGGCGATTGCCGCGATGATTTGCCCGGCTGTTTCGCTGGCGGGGGATACCGCGCTTGGCGCGTGGATGATCATCAGTGCATCCAGCTCATGGCTATCAAGCAGCTTCTCAATGCAGGCGACGTAACGCTCCGGGGTCGCATCATCTTTCAAATCAAGAGGATTACTCCGCCCGACACCTTCTGGCAGTAGCGCCTCCAGCGCCTGCAAAGTCTCTGCGCTCAGGGTCGCCAGTTTACCGTTACGCGCGTAAAGTTCATCCAATGCGAGGGCCGCCGGGGCGGCACCATTGCTGATGATCATCAGACGATCGCCGCGCAGCGGGCGCATATGGCTGAGTGATTCGACGGCGGAAAACAGTTCATGTGTATCCTGCACGCGCAGCAGACCGGCACGCTGAATGGCCGCATCCCAGGCGGCATCCAGCCCACTATGGGTGCCAATCATCGCCTGGGCCTGATGGCTGCGACCACTTTTGATCACCAGGATCGGTTTATTTCGCGAGGCGCTACGTGATGCAGAAACAAAGCGGCGCGCATCGCTGAGGTGTTCCAGGTACAGCAGAATGGCGCTGGTTTTGCCGTCGCGCGCCAGGAAGTCGAGCAGGTCATCAACATCAATATCGAGACTGTCTCCGAGGGCAATAAACCAGGAGAACCCCAGGTTGCGCTGCTGCGCCCAGTCGAGGATGGTGTTCGACACCGCTGCGGATTGTGAAATAAAGGCAATGCGACCTTTGGCAATGGGCACAGGCGAGAAGCTGGCGTTCAGTCCTTGCCAGGGTGCAAGCAATCCAAGGCTGTTGGGGCCGAGCAGGCGGATCTGCCACTGGCTGGCGCAGGCTTTCAGTTCTTCCAGCTGGCTGGCCGGTGCCGAGAGGATAATGCAGGCTTTGCAGCCTTTTTCGCCCAGTTGCTGCAACAGTTCGAGGTTACGACGGGCATGGGTGCAGATGACGGCAAGATCCGGGGCGAAGGGCAGGCTGGCGATGTCCGGCCAAGCCAGCACGCCGCTCACGGCTTTATATTTTGGCGTCACCGGTAATACCGGGCCACTAAAGCCCCCCGCCAGCAGGTTACGCATCATAAAGTAACCAGCCCGACCGGTTTTCACCGAGGCACCAATTACCGCAATGGATTTAGGTCGTAACAGCGCTTCCAGTCCGCGTTGGCTCATCATGCACTCCTGACATGGGGATTTGCATGATTGTAAACGCTTTTGACGCCGTTTGCCGATTCACCGATCGCAGCCTGCTACAGGGCTTCGTCCAGCGCGTGCACAGGATGATGTGGCTTTCCGGCCAGATACGCCTGGCGGAATTGTTCGAAATGCTGATACAGGGCGCTGGCGGCCGCGCCGTCTCCTGCTTGCTCCAGCAGCGCGGCGGCAACTTCGGCCGTGCAGTGCTGGCCTTCAGCGTGGGCTTCACGCAGCGTGTAACGTGAAGGCGTGGTGACATTCAGCGACATCACTGGAAAACCATCCAGCCACGGGCTTTTGCGGAACATTTTACGCGCCTCAGTCCAGGTGCCGTCGAGCATAATAAACAGCGGCGGCTTGCCGGTGGTTGGCGGTTCGGTCAATACCGCACGACCAGGGTCAGCATAGGAGGCGGGGAACACCACCAGCGGCTGGTATTCGCTCATCTGCACCGCCTGTAATAATGCTGCATCCGGCTCGGTGCGCGACCAGCCAAATGCCAGGGTGTCTGGCAGAATATCGGCGATAAGGCGTCCGGTGTTGCTCGGTTTCATCGGTTCGGTATCAAACATCACCAGGCAGAAGCGGCTACGCGCGGTTTGCGGTTGTAAACTGGCACAGACGCAATGCTTATGCGGCAGAAGACAGCCCTGACAGCGGATAACACGATTTCCACGTGCCAGAAAAGGACGCGTGGCGCGGGCAAGACGTTGCGTACGCAAACGCAGGACAGCATTCTCAGACATAACACTCAGGCGGGCAGAAAAAACGCAATTGTAATGGAATTGCCGCAGAAAGGTAATATGGCCAGCGCAAGGCTGGCCAGGGGCAGGATCACAGCGATTCGTCGAGCCATTCATTAAACGGCGCTTTTGGCATGGCACCGTTGAGCATATCCACCACTTCACCCTTCTTAAACAGCATGATGGTGGGAATGCTGCGAATGCGAAAACGCGAGCTGAGTGCCGGTTCTGCTTCGGTATTTACCTTCACAAAACGCACTTTGCCACGACGCTCATCGGCGACATCTTTGAACACCGGTGCGAAGTTGACGCAAGGACCACACCACGGTGCCCAGAAGTCGACCACCACCGGCAGGTCATCCTGCAAATATTTATCCAGCGTTGCAGCCGTTGCGCTGACTACTTCACCGTTGAACAACTCACCGCCGCAGCGGCCGCACTTGGCTCCATCGGCAATGCGTGCTTCGGGCACGCGATTGGTTGCCTGACAGGAGGCACATACCGTATTCATAGTTACCTCAACCGGACCTGTAAAACTTACGATTGCCGAGCATTATGAAAGGGTTGAGTGCTATGCTCAATCTGGATTGCCCAATAGGTTCAATAGTTGATAGCTAAGCGCCTACACATCAGGTAATCTTCGCGCTCTCAATGCTGGAGGAACAGATGAACGACGAATTTAAAGGCAAAAGCGGCAAGGTAAAAGTGATGTATGTACGTGGTGAGGATGAGGGTCAGAAAGGCTCGCGTGCGCCAAACCCCCGTACCGGCAAAGGCGGCCGTACTGCTGCGCGCCAGGAAGATAATCGTCGTTCCGGGCCTCGCAGCGGACGTAATAATGAAGAGGGTGGCCGTAACGCCGGTCCTCGCGGCGGACGTAATAGTGAAGAAGGTGGCCGCAGCGCCGGTCGTCGCAATGACCGTGAACCCTCGCGTGGCTACGAAGATTCACCGTGGCGCACCGTTTCGCGTCCTCCTGTCACGGAAGAAAACCTGTCTGATGAGGCGGGTAGCAACAAACCTGCCATCGATCCGGAGCAAATTCGCCGTCAGCGTCAGGAAGAGACGCGCGTTTACGGTGAAAATGCCTGTCAGGCATTGTTCCAGAGCCGTCCTGAAAGCATCGTTCGTGCCTGGTTTGTGCAGAGTGTCACGCCGCGTTTTCGCGAAACCCTGCGCTGGCTGGCGGCCAATCGTAAAGCCTATCACGTGGTTGAAGATGCCGAACTGGCGAAAGCCTCAGGCACTGAACACCACGGCGGCGTTTGCTTCATCATTAAAAAACGCATGGGAATGGCGGTTTCTGAATGGTTAAGCCAGGCCGAAGCCAAAGATTGCGTGCTGGCGCTGGAAGATGTCAGCAACCCGCATAACCTCGGCGGCATCATGCGTAGCTGCGCGCACTTTGGCGTGAAAGGTCTGCTGGTGAATGACGCATCTCTGCTGGAATCCGGTGCAGCGGTTCGTACCGCTGAGGGTGGGGCAGAGCACGTCCAGGCGATCAGTGGGGAAAGCTTCTCCGCCGGTCTGGAAGCGTTCCGTAAAGCGGGTTACACCATCGTGACTACCTCAAGCCATGAAGGTACACCGCTGGCGAAGGCTGAATTGCCGGCCAAAATGGTACTGGTGCTGGGTCAGGAACGTGAAGGTCTGTCCGACAGCGCATTCCAGCAGGGCGACATGAGCCTGTCGATTGGCGGCACCGGTAACGTGGAAAGCCTTAACGTGTCAGTGGCAACCGGCATCCTGCTTGCCGAATGGTGGCGACAGAACGCATAAGGCCATAGTGGTCTGATCGTACCCGGAAATAACAAGACAGGCATGGCAGGTTATGTTCTACTGGATGTTCTTAAAGTAAGTTCATAATGCTATGCCTGTTTTTTCAGCAGTGATACAGATACGTACTTAGCTCTTTATTGATTTTTACTTGCGACTTAATTCTTCCACATCAAATTTTATTACAGGACTAAAAACCACTATATTTGATAAAAAATGAAAGGAATCTCTTATGCGCAGTTATTCGGAAATCGCAAGACGCATAGCAAAAATCATATTATCACCTGAATCAGCCATCGGTTTTTTTAGCGGCGTTCTTTCTGTGCCCACTGATATTGGATATCTGGCTTTTGGTTTTATTGATACTGAAAGTCGCCATCAGAGAAGAACTGAAAAAATAAGGATGCTAAAGGCAATTCGCCACGGAATTCTTGAAAATCATAATTTTGTTAAGACTATTGAAATTGTACTAAGTCGTTTCAATAAGAGTGTTCCTGAATCGAAGCAGAACGCTATATATCGTAAAACAATGGCTTCAGTAGCGGGAAGAACGCTAACAAACTCGCTGATTGCTGGAAGACTTGCTACAGTAATTGCGCAGCGTAGTTCTTTTCTGATCACCATTCGAGGTGGCCTTATAGGTAACACCTTGTTATTAGGTGGCATGGTTGAACGCTGCATCTACACTTCAGAACGACTCCAGCAGAACAATCCTGATATTTATCATGCTTTGCGATACCGGGATTTTGACCTGCTTTATTTTCTTCTTGAGCCTGCGCTAAATCCATTTATCGAAGCGCTTAATGTCAGAAGAACACAGGGGCAGACGGTATTTGAAAAAATTCTTGATATGGTTGAGAGTGAAATTCATGCGAGAAGATAAACCACCTAAACTAAACCTCGGAAAGCGAGTTATGTACACGCTAATAGAAGCTTCGGGTTCGATTATCGGAGGACTATTGGTTTTAGTGTGTTGCTACTGGTTTTTTCATTATGAAACATGGCATGAGCGATTTATTGCTATAGGATTATCGGTATTAGTTGTTTACCTCATCGTTAAGATCATGCCTGAAAGACCAAATCAGTAACGATGATGATGCTGTCAGGTAAGAAATAACTCGTGATATCCATGTTGCCGCAATAAACGCCTGATGAACTTCATCAGGCGTTTTGCTTTCTGGCTTAGTGTGCACCCCCGCCACCACCGCCCGCGCCGAAAGGCGGACGCGCGAACCAGATCAACACCAGCAGAATGATAAACACCCCGGCTGAGGCCCAGAAAATCTCGTTGGCGGAGATAATCAGGCCCTGATTGGTGATCTGCTGCGCGATATAAGCGGAAGCTTGCTGGTGGGTCATACCGAGGCTTTCCAGCTGATCGTACATCTGCTGCGAATTGGCGTTATACGGATTGACCGACTCCGACAAATAGCTGTGATGCATCGATTCACGATCGGTCCACATGGTGGTGGTGATCGACGTACCGATGGAACCCGCCAGCGTACGCACGAAGTTGGACAAACTGGACGCTGCTGCCATACGTTCCGGCGGCAGGCCCGACAACGTGATGGTGGTCAGCGGCATAAAGAAACATGCCACCGCGAAGCCCTGAATAAACTGCGGCCACGCCGATGCACCAAAATCCATCCCCGGCTCAAATGTATAGGCGCGCCAGTAAAAACAGACGGCATACATAATAAAGCTGAAGGTCACCAGACGGCGCATATCCAGCTTATGGGCAAAGCGACCAATAATCGGCGACAGGATCACCGGAATCACCCCGACCGGTGCCGAGGCCAAACCAGCCCAGGTGGCGGTGTAGCCGTATACCTCCTGCAATAGCTGCGGCAACAACACGATCGAGCCGAAGTAGAGCATGTAAGCGAGGCTAATCGACAAACAACCGATGGTGAAATTACGCGATTTAAATAGCGAAAGATCGACTATCGGATGGTCATCGGTGAGTTCCCACACCAGTAGCACCAACAGGGAGACCACGGCGACGACCGTCAGCACGATAATCTCCGTCGAGCTGAACCAATCCAGCTCCTTGCCACGGTCCAGCATCACCTGCAGACAGCCAATACCCACCACCAGCAGCACCAGACCGACCATATCGATCGGTCGTACTGCGGTTGCAGTTTCGCGGCCACGCAGGGTTTGCAGCGTCAGCATCACCACCACCACGCCAATCGGCACGTTGATGAAGAAGATCCAGCCCCAGTGATAGTTATCGCTAATCCAGCCACCAAGAATCGGTCCACAGATCGGCGCGACGATCACCGTCATCGCCCATAGCGATAGCGCCACGCTGCGTTTTGCCGGTGGATAGTTGTTCAACAGCAGGCTCTGTGACAGCGGAATCAACGGACCCGCCACCACCCCCTGGATGATACGGAAGAAAATCAGCATCGACAGACTTTCTGACATACCACATGCCCAGGAGGCGAGGGCGAACAAAATGGTCGCCCAGGTAAACAGCTTCACTTCACCAACACGTTTTGCCAGCCAGCCAGTGATCGGAATCGAGATGGCGTTTGCCACCCCGAAAGAGGTGATCACCCAGGTGCCCTGCGAGTTCGAGGCACCAAGGTTACCGGCAATGGTCGGAATCGCCACGTTGGCGATAGTCGAGTCGAGCACCTGCATGAACGTCGCCAGCGACAGGGCGATGGTCATCAGGACTAACGGCGCGCCTTCAAGCGGTTTTTGTGCCATAACAGCCTCCCGCGTTATCAGCCGGCGTTGGCACGAACGATGTCAGTGATCATCTGGTTAACCGGTGTCAGGTCGATTGCCAGCGCATTGCTTTCATAAGCGGCCTGAGCGCGAACACTGCTGGCCAGGGCTGCGCCCTCTTTATTCGAGGTATCCACTTTCACCAGGGTTGACAGACCGATACGCAGCGGATGATCCGCCACTTCTTTCGCATCCAACTCGATACGAACCGGCAGACGCTGAACCACTTTGATCCAGTTACCGGTGGCGTTCTGGGCAGGCAGCAGTGAGAAGGCGCTACCGGTACCCATATCGAGGCCGACCACTTTACCCTGATACACCACATCATCACCGTAGATGTCACTGACCACTGTCGCTGGCTGACCAATGCGAACTTCTGCCAGCTGCGTTTCTTTGAAGTTAGCGTCCACCCACAAATTGGTGGCCGGAACGACGGCCAGCAATGGCGTGCTGGTGGTGATTTGTGAACCTACCTGCACACTACGACGGGAGATATAACCATCCATCGGGCTGCGGATATCGGTACGTTGCAGCGCCAGCCAGGCATCGCGCAGTTCAGCGGACGCCTGTTTCACAGCGGGCTGGTTTTCCAGCGAGGTGTTGAGAATCATCGCCTGGTTGGCGTTGTACTGCTGCACCGCCACGTCAAGCTGTGCTTTGGCGGTTGCCACAGCATCGCGGGCGTGCTGCAACTCTTCACGGCCAATCAGGTTAGCGGCACCTAACGGTTCACGGCGTTTCAGATCCGCCTCAGCCTGTTCCAGCGCAGTTTGCTGCAACTTAATGCTGGCCTGATCCTGCTTGCCAGTGATCATTAACTGATGCGTCTGACGAACGCTGGTGGCCAGCGCTGTCTGGGCTTTCTCGAATGCCTGTTCGGCATCGGTTTTATCAAGCGATACCAGCACATCCCCTTTTTTTACGAAGTCGGTATCATCGAACCAGACTTTATTAACACTGCCGGAAACCTGCGCCATCACCTGCACCTGGTTACCGGAGACATAAGCATCATCGGTTTCCTGAAAATGCCGCAGCACCACCCACCAGTAAGCCAGATACGCCACACCAATTAATACAAACACGATTGCCAGCAGGATCAGCACACCTTTGCGCTTCTTCTTTTTATTTGCTGGCTGTTGCGGGCTTTGGGCTTCCGCTGTCGCACTCATTTGATTCTCCACGTTTTCCATTTTTTCGGGATGTGCTGATCCATCAACACGGGGTCCCGAGTCGAAAAAAGCCAGCGTTTAACACGCTGGCCGGATAAAAGGGGATTAAAATATCGGTTTCGACAGGTGATTGTGTCGCACTTCTTGCTATTAGCGCGACAGAGAGGCGATGAGCTGGTCTTCGTCCATTTTGTCGAGGCGGTTAAGCAGCTTACGGGTAATGGCTTCCAGCTGTCCCTGCTCGTCTGTGGAGAGGGATGACCAGAGATATTGCAGGCTCTGGTGCTGCGGTGGCAGCAGCTGGCGTAAGAATTCGTTACCTTTTTCTGTCAGGTGCAGATGCAGACAACGGCGATCGTTATCGCTTTCACGACGCTCAATCCAGCCGCGTTTTTCCAGTTCGTCAGCAATACGCGTGGCGTTGGTACGGGAAGAACCCAGCGCGGAACTCAGTTCTGAAGGCTGGATGCTCTGGTTTTCCTGCGCGTCCAGGGTGATCAGCGCCATGAATAAGGTTTCGTTAATTCCCTGCGCCTTTAACATTTTGTTGCGATTATCCAGCAGTTTGCCCTGCATGTGCATGCACAGACGCGTCAGGATGATTTCCTGCAGTGGAAAATCTTTGTGGCGAGTAGCACGGATGTTTAGCATCTGCTCAATGGGAGTAAACGAACTTTCCATTCTAAAAAAACCTCACTAGTTGCAACTGGTATAGTAATGATGGTGACAGATTAAGCGTAGTCATAATTCCCGCGAGTGATTGTTAGCAGGATCACACTGTCAACACCAGGCGATTCGAGGCCGCTCCCTGACCCCGGGCACATGGCCCGATCCTGAGGCTGCTGATGCGCAGACAAAGGATGCTATCAATTCGCCTCGCGAAATCTTTTTACTGTTGAATAATTTCGCGAGAAAAAATAACCCTGATGAATAACTCTCTGGCTAACCATAACAAACCCAATCATTGATGAACAGTATTGCTCATCGATTTGGTCCGGTCTTTACGTTTTCTAAACACTTTCGAAACGCGCATTGCGCCACCAAATCAATAGGTTAATTAAGGTGAACAGCACACCAGCCCCACAAACGCCATACCAGCCCGCATGATGAAATGCGTTTGCTGAGATAATGGAGCCCAGTGCGCCGCCAATAAAATAACTGGTCATATAACCGGCATTGAGGCGATTACGTGCCTCTGGCTTGTGGCGATAAATGACGCTTTGGTTAGTGATATGCACCGCCTGAACGGCTAAATCGAGCAGCAGGATACCGATAATTAGCGCCAGCAAATGCTGCGCACCCAGGGCCGTCACCAGCCAGGCCACCAGCATAATCAGCAGTCCGGCGCTGGTGGTGAGTTTGGCTTTGCCTTTATCGGCCAGCCCACCGGCCTGACGTGCCGCCAGCGCGCCAGCCGCACCGACCAGCCCCAGCAGGCCGATTTCACCTTCATTAAAGCCATAGGGTTGGGCAGAGAGCAGAAAGGCCATCGAGGTCCAGAGCATGCTGAAATTGGCGAAGCTGAGGCAGCCGGTTAGCGCGCGGGTACGGATCACCCGATTTCCCGCATACAGGCTGAAGATGGAGCGCAGCAGCTGCGGATAATTCAGCGGCACATGCTGTTTATAGCGTGGCAGAAAGCGCCACAGCGCCAGCGCCATCAGGATCATCAATACGCTGGCAGTCCAGTAGACGCAGCGCCAGCCGCCAAGCTGTGCCAGTGCCCCTGCGGCGGTACGTGCCAGCAGGATACCCAGCAGTAAACCACTCATCACCGTCCCGACCACTTTGCCGCGTTTTTCTGGCGCAGCCAGGGTGGCGGCAAGCGGCACCAGCATCTGCGCCACCACAGAAAATAGCCCGGTGACAACGGTGCCCAATAGCATGATTGGCAGAGAAGGGGAGAGTGCGGTGATCATCATGCCACCGGCAGCCAGCAGGCTCATTGACACAATCAGGCTGCGGCGTTCCAGCATATCCCCCAATGGCACCAACAGCAGCAGGCCACAGGCATAACCCAGTTGGGCGGTGGTGACGATAAAACCGGCGAGGCTGACGGAGAGATTAAACTGGTGGGCGATGGTATCCAGCAGCGGCTGTACATAATAGTTGCTGGCGACGGCAAGGCCAGTCGCGACCGACATCAGCGCGACCAGGGCAGAATTAAGGCCCTGATGGGAAGCATTCATAGCGGGATGAGCAGGCAAATAATCATAATAGGGTAATAGTAACCCAAAAAACTATTTCATTGTTGTGTTAATTAACAGGACGTACCAGTACGTTATAGCGTCCGAATCGATTGGGGAGCAGAATCACCCTGGAGATGATTCTGCTCCCGTGTAGCGGCGCGATTTATCGCGCGGATTTTTCCGGTTGCGAGCAAGGAATTGCGCGATGAATCGCGCCGCTACGGCCTGCAACAGTTATTTCGCGGCAGCCAGTGCGTCCTGCACCCACTTATCGAACTCAGCCTGATGGCCTTTAATCCAGCCATCGACGTGGCGGTTGATATCATCTTCCGAAGACTGCCCGCTATGCATGGCGGCGTTTTCCGCATTGATATCGGCGATCGGCAGTTTCATCTCAGCAAACAGTTTCGCCGCAGCCGGGTTTTTCTCGGCCCAGGCTTTGTTAGCAACGATATGCATGGTGTTCACCGGGAAGCCATAGTTGGCACCGTTGGCCAGTTTGGTATCGACATTTTTCTGCTCGCCCGGCAGTGATGAGAACGGCACCTGCAGCCACACCACATCTTTACCCGGCTTCAATACGTCGCTCACCCAATACGGAGTCCAGGTGTAGTACAGAATCGGTTTACCCTGCTTAAAGCGGGTGATGGTATCGGCGATCATCGCTGAGTAGTTACCCTGGTTATGCTCCACGGTATTGCTCAGGCCATAGGCGTTGATCTGGTGATTAATCACCGCTTCGCAGCCCCAGCCCGGCGTACATCCGGTCAGGTCGGCTTTACCGTCACCATTGGTATCGAACAGCTTCGCAATCTTCGGATCTTTTAACTGGGCAAAGTTGTTGATGTGATATTTTTCTGCGGTCTTTTTGTCGATCAGGTAGCCCTGCGCCGCGCCGGTCACATAAGTACCTTCACGGTAGAACTTCTGGTCGCCACCGGCGGCTTTGTACATATCATCGTGCAGCGGCTGCCAGTTCACGGCGGTGAAGGTGGCATCACCTTCGGCAATCGTGGTATAGCCAACGTTGTAGTCGACCTCGCTGGGCTTATCGACGGTGTAGCCCAGTTTTTCCAGTGCGCGGCTCACCAGCAGCGTCTGGAAGGTTTCTTCTGAGATGGTGCTCTGCACCGGCTTAACGGTAATGCCTTTACCCGGCAGGTCGGCGGCGGACACGTGCGTCACGGCGAACGTCGTCAGGACGGCAGCGAATAGAGATGTCTTGCGCATAGTCATTCCTTATTTTACGTGTTGCGTCGGAGACGGGCGGCCACAACGTGCCGCCCAAATGAATTATTTGTTTTTACTGAAAGGGCGCATCAGCAGGCCGACAGGGCCGGTGCTGTACCAGTGGCGATTGCCACGGCTGCGGCTGTCGCGTCCGACTGACTGGGTCAGACGGTCGAGAATAATGGCGAGGATCACGATACCGACACCGCCGACAGTGGCGAGGCCCATATCGAGACGACCGATACCACGCAGCACCATCTGGCCAAGGCCGCCGACGGCAATCATCGAGGCGATCACCACCATCGACAGCGCCAGCATCAGCGTCTGGTTAACCCCAGCCATAATGGTCGGCATCGCCAGCGGCAGCTGCACTTTGAACAACATCTGACGCGGGCTGGCACCAAAGGACTCACTGGCTTCAATCAGATCAGCCGGGACTTGTTTGATCCCCAGAATGGTCAGACGCACAATCGGCGGCAGCGCAAAGATAATGGTCACCACTACGCCAGGCACGTTACCAATACCGAACAACATCACAATCGGCACCAGATAGACGAAGGCCGGGGTGGTTTGCATCGCATCAAGCAGCGGACGGATGATACGGGCAGCACGTTCGCTGCGTGCCAGCCAGATGCCAAGCGGCAAACCAATAATGATGCAGAACAACAGCGCTGTGAGCACCAGCGCCAGCGTCACCATTGCCTGTGACCAGGCACCAATCGCGCCAATCAACACCAGCGAAATCAGGGTCGCGATCCCCATCGCCGGGCTGGCGATCTGCCAGGCAATCAACGCGAACACGATAATTGCCACCGGAGCCGGCATGCCCAGCAGCAGTTGCTGGAAGGCACTGAGGATGTAATCCACCGGTACGCGGATGCCCTGGAACACCGGACGGAAGTGGTTCACCACCCAGTCGATACCCTCAGTCACCCAGCTGTCGAGAGGGATCATGGTCTTATGGAACGGGTCCATGATATTGAAATGTTCTGGCTGCGGAGCTGGTGCACTGCTGAGCCAGTCGCTGCTGCTCGCTGCACTGCTGGCCGCGTCATGACCACCGCTGCTGGCAGCGGCAGCACCGCTATCGGCGGGCGTGCTGCTGGCACCGGTTGACCAGGGATCGCTGCTGCTGGCCGCCGCGCTGTTATCAGGGGTAGCAGTCTGGCTGGTGCTATCCCACGGATTGCTGTTTTGTTCACTCATTCTCAGGCTCCTTCACGATCTAAAGCGCGCAGCAGCGTGCTTTTCGAAATAACACCAACGTATTGATTTTCTTCACCCACCACCGGCACGGCACAAGGTGCCTGAGCCACATGGGAGAGCAAATCATTCAGTGAGGTGTCCGCAGGAACCGCAGCAATGTCCAGCAGTGCGCTGTCCAGCCCATCACCCGCCGCTAACGCCGCTTTAAGCGAGTCGGTCGAGACCACGCCAATAAATTTCTGTTTTTCCAGCACATAGCCAAAATCGCGATCTTCATCCTGCAACAGCTTGATGGCGGAACGCGGACCAAGCCCGGCCGCTTTACGGATCAGTGCTCCGGCGCTGCGACGCGCAATATCTTTGGCACTAAATACATGGCTGATATCGACGCCACGGAAGAAGGTACGGACATAATCGTTCGCAGGATTATTCAGGATTTCATCCGGTGTACCGACCTGCACCACTTCGCCGCCCTGCATAATGGCAATACGATCGCCAATACGCATCGCTTCATCGAGATCGTGGGAAATAAAAACAATGGTACGCTGATGTTTTGCCTGCAATTTCACCAGCTCATCCTGCATCTCAGTACGAATAAGCGGATCGAGTGCCGAGAAGGCTTCATCCATCAACAATATATCGGGATTGATTGCCAGTGCGCGTGCTAATCCAACACGCTGACGCATACCACCGGAAAGTTCATCCGGGTACGCATGGGCATAATTTTCCAGTCCCACCTGACGCAATGCTTCCAGCGCTTTTTCCTGCCGCTCCTGCAATGCGACGCCCGCTAATTCCATGCCGAAGGCGGTATTATTTAATACCGTCATATGTGGCATCAGGGCAAATGACTGAAATACCATGCTGATCTTATTTCTGCGCACTTCGCGCAGTTCAGCTTCCGATATTTGCGCAATATCGACACCGTCAATAATCACCTGGCCGCGTGTCGGCTCGATCAGACGATTGAGAAGGCGAACCATGGTGGACTTACCTGAACCTGAAAGCCCCATGATGACGAAGATCTCGCCTTCTTCAATGGCCAGACTGGCATTCTTAACGCCGAGAGAGAGTCCGGTTTTCGCCAGGATTGCCTCTTTACCCTCACCGTTTTCAATATGTTTAAATGCCCTTTCCGGGTGATCACCAAATATCTTATATAAATTCTTTACTTCGAGTTTAATTGCCATGCAGTAATTAAATTCCTGGTTAATTGATGTTTCGCTATTTCTTGTTGTGGCCCTGATTAAAATTAAGCGGCCTATACCGTAACATAATGAGAATATCTGACAACCCTTGTGGCCGATATTCGGCGCGCGCTGCCGGATGAAATGCCGCGCAATTCCAGTGCTCACAAGGGATGAGGGAGGATCAATTTTTTCGTAATTTTTTGCCGAATTTATGCCATCTGGACGGAAATAATTGGCTGAACGGTGATAAATCACGCTTTAGCTGGCGATATATGGACCATTTGAATGACGATAAAATGACAAAAGAATGAAGTTATAAAGGGAAAATAACGGGGGAATAACCAACAGCAGCAAAAGGAAATATCGGGCTGAGGCCAGCCCGATATGAAAGGATTAAAAGTTCCAGTCTTCGTCTTCGGTTTCGACCGCTTTACCCATCACATAGGAGGAGCCAGAACCTGAGAAGAAATCGTGGTTTTCATCGGCATTTGGCGACAGTGCAGACAGAATCGCAGGGTTAACCGTGGTCAGCTCCGCCGGGAATAACGCTTCATAACCGAGATTCATCAGCGCCTTATTGGCGTTGTAGTGCAGGAAGGTTTTCACCTCTTCCGCCCAGCCAACATCGGCATACAGCGCTTCGGTATAAATCACTTCGTTTTCGTACAAGGCCAGCAGCAGCTCGATGGCGAATTGCTGCAACTCTTCACGGCGCGCATCATCCACATTTTCCAGGGCTTTCTGATACTTATAACCGATGTAATAACCGTGGACCGCTTCGTCGCGGATGATCAGACGAATCAAATCGGCGGTATTGGTCAGCTTACCGCGGCTTGACCAATACATTGGCAACCAGAAGCCGGAGTAGAACAGGAACGATTCGAGGAACACGCTGGCAATCTTCTTCTTCAGCGGATCGTCAGCACGATAATGTTCCAGCACAATCTTCGCTTTGTTTTGTAGCGCTTCGTTCTCTTCACTCCAGCGATAGGCGGCATCAACATCCGCCGTGTTGCACAGGGTGGAAAAAATCGAGCTGTAGGAGCGGGCATGCACCGCTTCCATAAAGCTGACGTTGGATAGCACCGCCTCTTCATGTGGCGTCAGCGCATCTTCCATCAGCCCTGGCGCGCCAATCACGTTTTGAATGGTGTCGAGCAGCGTCAGGCCGGTAAACACGCGAATGGTCAGCTGCTGCTGCTGTTTATCCAGCGTCTGCCAGGCGGGCAGATCGTTAGATAACGGCACTTTTTCCGGTAGCCAGAAGTTGCTGGTCAGGCGGTTCCACACCTCAAGGTCTTTCTCGTCCTGAATGCGGTTCCAGTTAATCGCTTGAATTTGATTTAATCGCATAGTTTTCATCACAGGGCGCAGGAAACGCAGCCCTGCACCTCAGTGCCTTGAAGCGCCATCTGGCGCAGTCGAATGTAATAAAGCGTTTTGATGCCTTTCTTCCACGCATAAATCTGCGCTTTGTTGATATCGCGCGTGGTGACGTCATCGCGGAAAAACAGCGTCAGCGACAGTCCCTGATCAACATGCTGTGTGGCTTCAGCGTAGGTATCGATAATCGCTTCCGGGCCGATCTGGTACGCATCCTGATAGAAATCCAGATTGTCGTTGGTCATAAACGGTGCCGGATAATAAACGCGGCCGGTTTTACCTTCTTTGCGGATCTCAATACGCGACACAATCGGATGAATACTGGAGGTGGCGTGGTTGATATACGAGATGGAACCGGTTGGCGGGATCGCCTGCAGGTTCTGGTTATACAAACCGTGCGCCATCACGGCAGCACGCAGGGCCTGCCAGTCGGCCTGAGTCGGCAACGCGATACCGGCATCCGCAAACAGCTGTGCCACGCGTGTGGTACGTGGCTGCCAGGCGCGTTCAGTGTATTTGTCGAAGTAGCGGCCGCTGGCATAGGTTGACTGCGCAAAGCCATCGAAACATTGTTTACGCTCCTGCGCCAGCAGGTTGGAAGTGCGGACCGCGTGATAGGTGACGCAGTAAAAATAGAGATTGGTGAAATCCAGCGCCTCTTCCGAGCCATAGGCCATCCCTTCACGCGCCAGATAGCCGTGCAGGTTCATCTGACCAAGACCCACGGCGTGTGAACGGCGGTTACCTTCCGCCACCGACGGCACTGAATTTATCTCACTCATATCGGATACGGCGGTCAGCGCGCGCACCGCCACTTCCACCGTTTGCGCCAGATTGCGTGAATCCATGGCGTGGGCGATGTTAAGTGAGCCGAGGTTACAGGAAATATCTTTGCCAACGCGGCGATAGCTAAGATCGTCGTGGTACTCGCTGGCGCTATTGACCTGCAAAATTTCCGAACACAGGTTGCTCATATTGATGCGACCGGCAATCGGGTTGCTGCGGTTCACGCTGTCCTCATACATGATGTAGGGATAGCCAGATTCGAACTGAATTTCCGCCAGCGTCTGGAAGAAATCGCGTGGCTGAATAAAGGTCTTGCGGATGCGATCGTCGGCCAGCATTTCATCGTAATGATCGCTGATGCTGATATCACCGAAGGCTTTGCCATAAATGCGTTCCACATCGTAAGGCGAAAACAGCGCCATCTCGCGATTCTCTTTCGCCAGACGGAAAGTGATATCGGGGATCACCACGCCGAGCGACAGCGTTTTGATACGGATCTTCTCGTCGGCGTTTTCGCGTTTGGTATCGAGGAAACGCAGGATATCCGGGTGATGGGCGTTCAGCCATACCGCGCCTGCACCCTGACGTGCACCCAGCTGATTGGCGTAAGAAAACGCATCCTCCAGCATTTTCATCACCGGGATCACCCCGGAAGACTGGTTTTCGATGCGCTTAATCGGTGCGCCGGATTCACGCAGGTTTGACAGCAGGAAGGCCACGCCGCCGCCACGTTTGGACAGCTGCAACGCCGAGTTCACCGCGCGACCAATCGATTCCATATTGTCTTCGATACGCAGCAGGAAGCAGGAGACCAGCTCACCGCGCTGCTGTTTACCGCAGTTAAGGAAGGTGGGGGTTGCCGGCTGGAAGCGGCCACTGAGCATCTCTGCCAGCAGTTCACGCGCCAGCTGCTCATTGCCACGCGCCAGCGTCAGCGCCACCATACAGGCGCGTTGCTCAAAGGTTTCCAGATAGCGTTTGCCGTCGAAGGTTTTCAGCGTGTAGCTGGTGTAGAACTTCCACGCACCAAGGAAAGTATGGAAACGGAAACCCCAGGCATCGGCTTCATCATGCAGCTGGCACAGGAAGTTGAAGTCGTACTGATTCAACACCGCCGCTTCGTAGTAGCCTTCGGCCACCAGATAGCGCAGACGTTCCGCCGCTGAGGCGAAGGGCACGGTGTTCGGCTGAACGTGTTGCAGGAAAAATTGCTGCGTGGCTTCGTGATCTTTGTCGAACTGGATGCGGCCATCGGCGTCATACAGGTTTAGCATCGCGTTCAGGGCGTGGTAATCAAGCCCGGTGCCGTTGAGGGTGTCTGTCGTTGCCAAAATTGGGTTACTCCCGCTTTTACATTAGCGATATCGTCGGGGGTTCCCATCAACTCAAAGCGGTAGAGATAGGGAACCTGACATTTCTGCGCAATGATGTCGCCTGCCAGGCAGAACCCTGCACCAAAGTTGCGGTTACCGGCAGCAATCACCCCGCGGATACCGCGTCGGTTAGCTTCATCATTGAGGAACTGGATCACTTGTCCGGGCACCGCACCCCGCGCGCTGCCGCCGCCATAGCTCGGCACCACCAGGATATAGGGGTGATCAATATGCAGCTGCTGCGTGCTATCAACGGGGATGCGTTGTGCAGGCAGGCCCAGACGGGTGATGAATCGGTGCGTGTTCTCCGACTGGCTGGAAAAATACACCAGTGGAAACATCGCCTTATCCCCCGACAGCTGCGAGCTGGCGCAGGCTGGCGATTTTATCGGGACGGAAACCACTCCAGTGGTCATCCTGAGTCATGACCACCGGCACCTGGCGATAGCCGAGGGATTTCAGGTTGTCGATGGCTTCAGGTTGTGAGTCGAGGTTAATCAGCTGGTAATCGATGCCATTACGGTCCATGGCATTTTTTGTGGCGTTGCACTGGACACAGTTGTTCTTAGTGTAAATAATAATGCGCATGATTCGTATTTCCCTCTGGTTGTGGTCAGGATGCGAGATACGAAGCAAAAATCCTTCTGCTGCGAGCCTCATCCTTGCTGACATTTGGTAGCGAGTTGATGAAGTAAATACTAGATGTAGTGGTTGAGATGGTCAAGCCTACCAGATATAGGGTTTTTGAATTTCTGACCTCAGATTTCGCCTAAGGCCAGGGATCATGCACCTTCCCGGCCTGAAAATAATTTTGTAAAAGGTCAGGGCGCGGCATTTAAGGCAAATTCAGGCGGGAAATTGAACAATGACCGGACCGTAGCGGCGTGATTTATGGACACAAAAAAGCCCCGCAGGATGCGAGGCTCTCTGAAGGGGTGTGACGGTTAGCGGCGTGACACCAGCAGCGCCCCAATCACCAGACCAACGGCGGCACCGATGCCGACACCGTGCCAGGGTTTATCATGCACATAAGCATCGACCTGATAGCTCGCATCGCGTGCAGCCTGCGAAACCCGATTGTTGCCATTCAGTTTTGCACGCGTTTGTTTCAGCAGCGACTGAGCTTTACTGCGTGCGCTTTCCACCTCGTCTTTGGCTTCGCTGCCGTAAGATCTCAGTAACGCTTCCAGCGAATCTGCCAGCTCGTTCACATCCTGATTAATATCAATGTCATCGTTTTTACTGGTTCGATTAAACATTTTTCGCTCCCTTTGATTTAAAACGTAATACTTAGTGTAGACGAGTCATCATCAAACGCAGGTTTTCACCTGGCTTTATGGAAAATTCCGAAAGCCTTGTGCCACACGGCTGTTGTAAGGTTGCGAGGCTAGAGAAGAGAGGAGCAAGCATGTATTTACGACCGGATGAGGTAGCACGCGTACTGGAGAAAGCAGGGTTCGAAATGGATACCCTCACGCCCAAAATCTATGGCTATCGTCGTGGCGACAACTACGTTTACGTCAACCGTGAAGCACGTATGGGGCGCACGGCACTGATTATTCACCCCACGCTGAAAGAGAAAAGTCTGAACTTTGCTGAACCGGCATCAGAAATGAAAACCTGCGATCATTACACGCAATTTCCTCTCTATCTGGCGGGCGATACTCAGGAGCATTACGGTATTCCCCACGGCTTTAGCTCACGCATCGCGCTGGAGCGTTATTTACAGGGCGTCTTCGGCGGCTGAGGTTGCGCCCCGCCTGTGCGGGGCCGTGGCCACCTGATAAAATCCTTACCTTTTGCCACGTTGCATTTTCGCGTGCTGGCGCGTATAACCCTGTGTCCATGTAGATGTTTAGACGTCCATATGGATAAAAATAATGCAAACCGAGCAAAACCCTTCGCAGGAAAATTTTAAGCGCACCATGAAAGTGCGGCATCTGGTGATGCTGTCGCTGGGGGGCGTCATCGGCACTGGCCTGTTCTTTAATACCGGTTACATCATCTCAACCACCGGTGCCGCCGGTACGCTGCTGGCCTATCTGATTGGTGCGCTGGTGGTGTGGCTGGTGATGGTGTGTCTCGGTGAGCTGGCGGTGGCGATGCCGGAAACCGGTGCTTTCCATGTCTATGCTGCGCGTTATCTCAGCCCAGCCACCGGTTATACCGTCGCCTGGCTCTACTGGCTGACCTGGACGGTAGCGCTGGGTTCCAGCCTGACTGCCGCCGGATTTTGCATGCAGTACTGGTTCCCGACCATCCCGGTTTGGGTGTGGTGTCTGGTGTTCTGTATCGCCATCTACCTGCTGAATATCGTCTCGACCCGCTTCTTTGCCGAAGGGGAATTCTGGTTCTCGATTATCAAGGTCATCACCATCGTCGCCTTTATTATTCTTGGTGCAGGGGCGATGTTTGGCTTTATCCCGATGAAGGACGGCAGTGCTGCGCCCGGCCTGCATAACCTTACCGCATCGGGTTGGTTGCCGCATGGCACCCTGCCCATTCTGATGACGATGGTGGCAGTTAACTTCGCCTTCTCGGGTACGGAATTGATTGGCATCGCTGCCGGGGAAACCGAACAGCCGCAAAAAGCCCTGCCGCTGGCGATCCGTACCACGGTGGCGCGTCTGATCATCTTCTTTATCGGCACGGTACTGGTGCTGGCGGCGCTGATCCCGATGGATCAGGCCGGGATCGTGAAAAGTCCGTTTGTGCTGGTGTTTGAGAAGATCGGTATTCCCTGGGCGGCTGATATCTTCAACTTCGTGATTCTCACGGCGATTCTGTCGGCGGCGAACTCTGGCTTGTATGCGTCGGGGCGTATGCTGTGGTCGCTGGCTAATGAGAACACCCTGCCGCGCTGTTTTGCCCGGGTGAATCGTCGCGGCATTCCGGTGCTGGCGATTACCCTCAGTATGATTGGCGGCCTGCTGGCACTGTTCTCCAGCGTGATTGCACCGGATACGGTATTTGTCGCGCTGTCCGCCATCTCCGGCTTTGCCGTGGTGGCTGTCTGGCTCAGCATCTGCGCTTCACATTATATGTTCCGTCGCCGCCATCTCCAGCAGGGGGGATCGTTGCAGGATCTGGTGTATCGCGCGCCGCTCTATCCGCTGACGCCGATCCTCGGTTTCCTGCTGTGTCTGCTTGCCTGTGTCGGGCTGGCTTTCGATCCGTCACAACGGATTGCGCTGTGGTGCGGGATTCCGTTTGTTCTCTTCTGTTATGCCGCATACCATGTCACGCAACGACGTAAATCATCTTTGCAGGCTGAGGAGGCCAACGATGTGGCGTAACCCGGTAGCGCAGGCGCTATCCCAAACCGACACCCTGATCCTTGATGGTGCGCTGGCAACCGAACTGGAAGCGCGTGGCTGTAATCTTGCCGATGCGCTGTGGTCGGCAAAGGTGCTGATGGAAAATCCTGAACTGATCTATCAGGTACATTACGATTATTTTGCTGCCGGCGCCCATTGCGCCATTACCGCCAGCTACCAGGCGACTCCGCAGGGTTTCGCCCAGCGTGGACTGGATGAGGCGCAGGCGCTGGAACTGATCCGTCTGAGTGTTGCGCTGGCTAAACGCGCGCGTGATGATTATCGCGCTGCGTCGGGTAGCGCCGCACCGCTGCTGGTGGCTGGGTCGGTCGGTCCGTATGGCGCGTTTCTTGCCAATGGGGCTGAATACCGTGGCGATTATGCGTTGCCTGAAGATGAGATGAAGACGTTTCATCGTCCACGCATCGCGGCCCTGCTGGAGGCTGGCGTGGATTTGCTGGCCTGCGAAACGCTGCCGTCCTTTGCGGAAGCCAGGGCGCTGATCAGCCTGCTGGCGGAGTTCCCGGACAGCAGTGCCTGGTTCTCTTTCACGCTACGCGATGCACAGCATATCAGTGATGGTACGCCGCTCAGTGAAGTTGCGGCACTGCTCAGTGCGGCCCCGCAGGTGGTGGCACTGGGGATCAACTGCGTGGCACTGGAGAGCGTCACCCCGGCGCTGCGTACCTTGCAGGCATTGTGCGCTAAGCCGTTGCTGGTGTACCCCAACTCCGGTGAACAGTACGATGCCAGCAGCAAAACCTGGCACTCAGCCCCCTCAGGCTGCACGCTGCACGATAAATTCCCGGAGTGGCAGCAGGCCGGTGCGCGCCTGATTGGCGGCTGCTGTCGCACCACACCGCAGGATATCGCGGCGATTGCCGCCTGTTGTCAACCGCAATAAAGCGCAGAAAAGCGCCATTGATAGCGCGATTGAGGCGAGTGAAAAGGGCGGAAGGGCAGTTTAGACTGTTCCTTCTGACCCTGAAGCGGACCTGCTATGAACCTGCGACACCTCCTTCCTGCCTGCGCGCTGCTGTTAAGCGGCTGTGCGACCTTTGTTGGCACCCAAACGCAATCGGTAAGAATTGACTCCGTACCGCAGGGCGCGCGTTTCACCGTGCAGGATGAGACCGGTCATGCCGTGGCGCAGGGCTTTACCCCCCAGACTGTCGAACTGGCAAAATCTACTGGCAGCTATTTCGGCAAGAAACATTATCTGGTGATGCTGGAGAACCCGGGCTATGTACCGGTGACGATGCCCATCGAAGGCAGCGCTAACCTGTGGTATCTGCTGGGGAACATTCCGCTGCTCGGTTTCCCCGGCTGGCTGCTGGTCGATCCGTTCAACGGCGGCATGTATGACCTGAAGCCCGGGCACCCCAAAGCGTTTCTCAATCGGGTGGGCGCGCGCGGATAAAACCGCCGCGCCGCTACTGCGCGGTTGGCTTCACCATCGCCCCTGGCGTTTTATGCTGTGTCAGATATTGATGCTGAAAAATGCACATGCGAATGGTGTTACGGTAGGCACCGTTAATGAAAAACTCGTGTTTCATCACCCCTTCCACTTCAAAACCCAGCTTGGTGTAGATGTGGATGGCTTTTTCATTCTCCTGATCGACAATCAGATAGAGCTTGTAGAGATTCAGCACCGAAAAGCCATAGTCCATGGCTAACTTTGCCGCCTGTGAGGCCAGTCCTTTCCCCTGATGGGCCGGATCGATAATGATCTGAAACTCAGCGCGACGATGTACGTGATTAATCTCGACCAGCTCCACCAGCCCGGTTTTCTGTCCATCATGCTCAACCACGAAACGACGTTCGGTCTGATCATGAATATGTTTGTTATACAGGTCCGAAAGCTCGACAAAGGCTTCATACGGCTCCTCGAACCAATAACGCATCACGCTGGCGTTATTATCTAACTGATGCACAAAGTGCAGGTCTTCCCGCTCCAGCGGACGCAATTTGACTGTCATACGGCATTCCTTCTTCAACTAAGATGTGCTGAGTATAACCGCACCAAAGTGGTTATTGCGCCCCCTGGCTTGCTCCGCGACGGTGCAACGCATTTTCAGATCATCCCGTGCGCCACCGCACAGACTCGATCTGCTTTCTGGCACAGCCATTGCTTTGCTTGTATAGATAAGCCTATACAACTGTAGTTTTTCATCACCTTTGACAGGAGTGGAAGATGGGTAAGCCAGTGCAACATGCAGTTCGTGCGTTAACCGTAGCTGTGGTGTTAGGGGCTGCGCTCAGCGCGCAGGCGGCAGACACTAAGGTGGCGATTGGTATCTCCGGCTGGACCGGATTTGCCCCGCTGACGCTGGCGGATAAAGCCGGTATCTTCAAAAAGCATGGTCTTGATGTCGATGTCAAAATGATCCCGCAAAGCAGCCGTCATCTGGCGGTGGCCTCTGGCACCATTCAATGTGCGGCGACCACCGTAGAAACTTATATTTCGTGGAATGCGGCCGGTGTACCGATCAAGCAAATCGTCCAGCTGGATAAATCCTACGGCGCTGATGGTCTGGCGACCCGCAGCGATATCACCAGCATCAAAGATCTGAAAGGCAAAACCATCGCCGTCGATGCACCGGGGACTTCGCCTTACTTTGCGCTGGCCTGGATGCTGGATAAAAACGGTTTGACGATGAAAGATGTCAAGCTGGCGACGATGGCCCCGCAGGCGGCGGCGCAGTCGTTTGTGGCCGGGCAAAACGATGCGGCCATGACCTACGAACCTTACCTGTCAGTGATTCGTAACCAGCCGAAAGCGGGCAAAATCCTCGCCACCACGCTGGATTACCCAATGGTAATGGATACGCTCGGTTGTACCCCAACCTTCCTGAAAGAGCACCCACAGGCGGCGAAAGCGCTGGTGGCCAGCTACTACGATGCGCTGGAGATGATCAAACAGCAGCCGGATAAATCCAACGAAATCATGGGGGCAGCGGTGAAATCCACCGGCAAAGAGTTTGCCGAATCCGCCAGCTACCTGCGCTGGGCCGGTCCTGAAGAGAACAAAAAATTCTTTAGCGGTGAAATCGAAACCTTTAGTGATGAAGCGGGCAAACTGCTGCTGCGCGCGGGCGTGATCAAAAAAATGCCGGACGTGAAGAGCCTGTACGACGCCAGCTTCGTGCAGTAATCAGGGAGACAGGAGATGGAGATGAGTAAAAGCCAACCCGTAACGCCGCCCGAGGCGCTGCCGGATGCACCACGGCGCTGGCATAATCCATTGATGGTGCCGTTAAAAGCAATCTCAGCCCGGCTGCGTATTGGCCTTGGTGTGGCATTCTTTGTGCTGTTCGTCGCAGTGTGGGCGCTGGTGACCTTCAGTGGCATGGTATCACCAACCTTCCTTGCCGATCCCATCACCATGCTGCAACAGGGCGTGTCGCTATTCACCGAATATAACTTTTCGCTGGATATTGGCATGACGGTGATGCGCGTGCTGGCTGGATTCCTGCTGGCGGCCCTGATCGGGGTGCCACTGGGCATCATGATGGGCGCGTACAAAATGTGGGAAGCCTTTCTCGAACCCTTCGTCTCCTTCTGCCGTTACCTGCCGGCATCGGCCTTTGTGCCGCTGCTGATCCTGTGGGCCGGTATTGGTGAAATGCAGAAAATCCTCGTCATCTTTATCGGCTCCTTTTTCCAGATTGTGTTGATGGTGGCGGTAACCGTCAGCAGCGCGCGACGAGATCTGGTGGAGGCAGCCTATACGCTGGGCTGTAGCAACCGTTCGATTGTGCGCCGGGTCTTGATCCCGGGGGCCGCACCTGGCATTGCTGAGTTGCTGCGCCTGGTGCTGGGCTGGGCATGGACCTATGTGATCGTCGCCGAACTGATCGGTTCGGAAAGCGGTATCGGCCATATGATTGTCGACAGCCAGGCGCTGCTGAATACCGGGCAAATTATCTTTGGCATCATCGTGATTGGTTGTATCGGACTGGTGTCCGATTATCTGTTCAAAGTCGCCAACCGGCGCTTGTTTGCATGGAGTAACCTGTGATGAAACACAGCAAGCTGAACGTGCGCGGGGTGGAACGCGTATTTACCGGGCCGAAAGGCGAACAAACGCTGGCGTTGCAGCCGATTCATTACCAGGTGGAGGAGAATGATTTCATCACCATTCTTGGCCCCTCCGGCTGTGGCAAATCGACGTTGCTGCGCATTATTGCCGGGCTGGATACCCCGACGCGCGGGGAAATCTGGCTTGATGGACAACCGGTCGAGGGTCCCGGTGCCGACCGGGGCATGGTGTTCCAGAGCTACACGTTGTTCCCGTGGTTGACGGTGGAAGAGAACATCCGCTTTGGCCTGCGTGAGCGTGGCCTGAGTACTGCGCAGCAAAAGGAGCGCAGTGATTATTATATCCAGCAGGTGGGGTTGCGCGGCTTTGCTCAGCACTATCCACGTCAACTGTCAGGCGGGATGCAGCAGCGCACTGCCATCGCGCGTGCGCTGGCGAATGATCCGAAAGTGCTGCTGATGGATGAGCCTTTTGGTGCGCTGGATAATCAGACGCGCGTGATGATGCAGGAGCTGTTGCTGTCGGTGTGGGAACAGTCGCGCAAGACGGTGCTGTTCGTGACGCACGACATCGACGAAGCGATTTTTATGGCAAACAAGGTGGCGATCTTCAGCGCCCGGCCTGGCCGCATCAAACAGGAAGTGGCGGTGAATTTTAACAGTGGTCGTGATTACACCATTAAAACCTCACCGGAGTTTATGACGCTGAAGGCGGAGATTACCGAGTCGATCCGCAGCGAAACGCTGCAAACCATGACGCATTAACCTGAAATGCGCGATAAATCGCGCCGCTACAAAAGTGTGCCTGACCCGTAGCGGCGCGATTTATCGCGCGGTTTTCAACTCACGCGCTCAGTTGCTCAACGATCCTTCCCTGTGCCATACGCACCGCGCGATCGCACATATGATCGATCACGTCAGGATCGTGGCTGACCAGCACCATCGTTAATCCATCATCACGCTTCAGATCGTTCAGCAGGTTGAGGATCTCCGCCTGCACCGACATATCCAGCGCCGATGTTGGCTCATCCAGCAGCAGGATCTTTGGTTGCAGCAGCAGGGCGCGCACAATCGCCACGCGCTGACGCTGGCCGCCGGAGAGCTGATGCGGGTAGCGATCCGCCAGTGCGGGATCGAGGCCCACATGGCGAAAACCGTCATTGATGCGATCGTCGATATGGTCCTGTTTCAGCATTTTCAGCGGCTCGGCGAGGGTGCGACGCAGGCGGTGACGCGGATGCAACGAAGCGTAGGGATCCTGAAACACCATCTGCACATCACGCCGTAGCTGGCCGGTAAAGGGCTTGCCCGGTTGCACCGTGGTGCCCGCCAGCGCCATGCTGCCGGACCAGTGCGGATTGAGTCCGGCCATTACCCACAGCAGCGACGATTTACCGCAGCCGGAGGGGCCAACCAGGCCAAAACACTCGCCAGCCCTGACGTTAAGGGTGACGTCATGCACCACGGTGCGCAGTTCGTAGCCCTGTTTATGGGACACGCTCAGGTTGGATAACTCAATCATGGTTCTGCTCCAGGGTGGCACGATCCAGCACCGGCAGTGCTGCGCCGTGGGTGGCTTTGCTCGGGCGACAGGCCCACAGCGTGCGGGTGTACGGATGGCTGGCGTTGGACAGTTCCGCCGCAGGTAAGGTATCCAGCAGACGACCTTTATACATCACCATTACCCGTTCGCAATGTTCCGACACCTGTTGCAGATCGTGGCTGATCAGCAGCAGGCCCATGTTGCGTTGTTCCACCAGACGACGAATCAGTGCCAGTACCTGATCGCGCATCGCATGATCGAGAGCCGAAGTGGGTTCATCGGCGATCAGCAGCTCGGGATCGGTGATCAAGGCAATCGCCAGCATCACACGCTGACCCATTCCGCCGGAAAGCTGATGCGGATATCGCTTCATCAGCTGGCGGGGATCCGGCAGGCCGACGGCATCAAGCATTTCGCACACTTTCTCTTTGCGCTCGGCGCGGCTCAGACGATGGTGCAGCACCAGCGGCTCTTCCACTTGCCAGCCAATGGTACGCGTTGGGTTGAGGGCGTATTTCGGGTCCTGCATCACCATCGCCACCTTGCTGCCGCGCAGACGACTCCAGTCGCGTTCGCGCATCTGCAATGCATCTTCACCCACCACTTGCAGGCGATCCGCGTGCAAATGCAGTGACGGTGACAGCAGCCCCATCAGGGTGCGGGCGGTGAGGGATTTGCCTGACCCTGACTCGCCCACCAGCGCCACACGTTCGCGACCGAGCTGAAAGTGGATGTTATCAACCAGCAGCGCATCGTCGCTGCGAATCACCAGCCCCTGGGCATCAATTAACAGATCATTTGGCATGGCGGGTATCCAGTTGGTCACGCAGGCCATCACCTGCCAGGTTAAACGCCAGGCTGGCGAACAGAATGGCGGCACCGGGGGCCGCAGCCACCCACCATTGGTCAAAAATCACTTTGCTGCCTTCCGCCACCATCGATCCCCATTCGGCGGTTGGCGGTTGCACGCCCATGCCGAGGAAGCCGAGGCCGGCAGCGGAAAGAATAATGCCACCGAGGCTCAATGCCGCGCGCACCACGGCGGTAGGCAGGCAGAGCGGCAGAATATGGCCGAACATCAGGCGCAGGCCGGTGATACCCTGCATCCGCGCCGCGGCGAGGTAATCACTGCGACGCAGCGCCAGTGTCTCGGCACGCGCCTGGCGGGCGAACGGTGGCCAGCTGGTGAGGGCCAGCGCCAGCGCGCCGTTCATCAGGCCTGGGCCGAGCATGGCCACAAACGCCAGCGCGATGACCAGATTGGGCAGCGAGAGAAAAATGTCGGTAATACGCATCAGCACACGCTCGGTCCAGCCGCCAACATAACCGGCGGTGATGCCGACCAGCAGACCTACCGGGATGGTCAGCACCAGAATCAGCGCCACTAACAGCAGCGTTGGGCGCGTACCATAAATCACGCGAGACAGCAGGTCACGACCAAAGCCATCGGTGCCAAACCAGTGGGTTGCCGAAGGCGGCAGCAGGCGCATGCTGATGGTTTGCACATTCGGATCAAAGGGGGACAGCAGCGGCGCAAATATCGCCATCACCAGCAGAATCACCACCAGAGTTAAACCGATGCTGAGGGAGGTGATGCGGCGACGGCTGCGACGCGGGCGCAGTGTTTCCAGTTCGGAGAGTTGTTGAGTCATCGGGTTCTCGGATCGGTTAACCAGGTCAGGGCATCGGCCACCGCGTTAAGCAGAATAAAGCAGCTGCCAATCAGCAGGGTCGCGCCGAGAATCGCCGGAACATCGGCGGAGAACAGCGCGTTAGTCATGTAGCGACCCACGCCGGGCCAGGCAAAAACGGTTTCCGTCAGCACCGAACCTTCCAGCAGGGTGGCCCAGGAGAGGGCGATAACGGTAATCAGCGTGCCGAGCACGTTAGGAAAGATATGACGCAGTAAAATACGCGTGCGGCCAGCACCTTTGGCGCGAGCCAGAATGACATACTCTTTGCTGCTCTCCTCCAGCAATGCGGCACGCAGCAGGCGTGTAATTCCGGCCATCGCCAGCATGCCGAGAATCACCACCGGCAGCCAGATATGGGCGATAGCATTACGGAACATCTCAGGGTCCCCGGACAGCCAGCTATCAATCAGCACAAAACCGGTTTTCGGCTCCAGCGTATAAATCCAGATATCATCCAGCTGGCCCGGTCCGGCGGACCAGTGCAGCACGGCGTAAAACAACAGCAGACCCAGCAGACCCAGCCAGAATACCGGCACGGAATAGCCGAGCAGCGAAATAAAACGCGCCACGTTATCGATGATGCTGCCTGGTTTCCAGGCCGCCAGCAGCGCCAGCGCCACACCGAATACCGCCGCAAAAATGATCGAACAGGTGGCCAGCTCAATGGTCGCCGGGAAGGTGCGCATCAGGTCGGCACTCACCGGTTGATTGGTCAGATGGGACAGGCCGAGATCACCGTGTGCCAGATGGCTGATATAACGCCAGAACTGCACCAGAACCGGTTGATCGAGACCGAGATCGTGACGCACCTGCGCATAGGTGGCTTCGCTGGCGTGATCGCCTGCGATCTGCTGCACCGGATCAACCGGTGACAGGTGCGACAGCATAAAGGTAAAGGCCAGCAGGCCGAGCAGCGTCACCAGGAGCGACAGCAGGCTGGTGACGATTCGGCTGGTGCGTTGCCAGAGTGGCCGGGCGAACCCGGCCTGTGGGGCTGACGCCGCCATTACTTAGTGACCTGTGAGTAATACACCATGTCCGGGTTGATACCCTGAACATAGCCTTGCAGGTTGTCGCGAAGCGCAATCAGGTTACGCGCCTGCAGGCCGATCACATAAGGTGAGTTCTTCAGCACTTCACGCTGCATCGCCTGGTACATTTCCACACGCTTGTTGCTGTCGCTCTCGGCGGTAGCGGCCAGCGTTTGCTTGCTCAGCTCCGGGATGTGCCAGTCGGAGCGGTAAGCGATGGTTTTGCTGCCATCTTCCGGGTTGTAAGCAAAGGAGGCGGCGTTGGTGTTGGGATCGAAGTAGTCAGCACCCCAGGCATTCAGCGTCGCCTGATACTGGTGCGCTTTAACCTTGGTAGAAACTTCGGAACTGAGTCCCGGCTGTACTTCAACCTTCACGCCACCTTTAGCAAAGCTACCCTGCAACGCCTGGGCGATGTCGAGGTACGGCGGCTGATTGCTGGTGGAGAGGGTAAAGCTGACGTTGGTCAGACCGGCCTTCTTCAGGATGGCTTTGGCTTTTTCCGGATCGTAGCTGTACGGCGTATCGTTCAGCGCACCGAGGAAACCTTTTGGCAGGAAGGTCTGATGCACTTCGAACTGGCCTTTCAGCAGGTCGTTGGCGATGCCTTTATAGTCGAACAGGTAACGCGCCGCTTCCCACAATGCCGGATTTTTCAGCACCGGATCGGCACCGACGTTGAACTGGATATAGTAAAGCGAGGCCATTGGGATGGCTTCAGTTTTCACGCCCGCTTTGCCTTTGAGCGCCGCGATTTGGTCAGCGCCGAGGTTACGTGCGATATCCACATCACCCTGTTCCAGCAACAGACGGCGTGCCGCTGGCTCCGGTACGTTTTTGATCAGGACGTTTTTCAGCTTCGGTGCGCCAGCCGGAGAAGTGGGGTTAGCCGTCAGCAGCACCACTTCGTGTAACACCACTTTACGGATCTGATAAGGGCCGCTGCCTGCCGAATGGGTGCCAAGCCAGGCGTGACCGAAGTCGCCATTGGTCGCGTTCGCCTGCGCGGTTTTCTCATCAACGATTGAGGAGACGGGCGCAGACAGCAGGCTCAGTACATAGGCCGGGCTAACGTTGGCGCTCCAGCTGATCTGGACATGATTGTCGTCGATCTTTTTCAGGAAGCTATCAACGTTGTCTTTATTCCAGCCGAGCTGGGTAAGGATAAAGGAAGGATCGAGGTTCAGCTTCACCACGCGGCCCAGTGAGAAGATGACATCTTCCGGACGCAGCGGATTGCCACTGGCGAATTTGGCATCTTTACGCAGTGCAAACGTCAGGCTGCGGTTGTCGCTGCCCGGCTGCCATGAGGTTGCCAGAGTGGGCTTCAGATCGGTCGGATTTTGCGGATCGGACTGGACCAGGCGCTGATAAATGTTGGTAAATGCCTGCACTGTCGTCAGTTCAAAGCCTTGGGCTGGGTCAAAACTATCGGCATCGTCGGTGGATTGGGCAATCACCAGCGTATCTTTCGGCGTCGCGGCATCAACTGAGAACGCGGCTACCATCGATAACGCCAGCAGGGAGGGGATTATTTTTTTCATGAGAATTCCTTGCCTTAAAAAAGTAACGCGAGTTTACGAAAGCGTTGTAATGAATAATAGTCAATTATCAGATATCTATATGCCTGATAGTTCTAAGGCTAACCTTATGGTTATAAGGCGGTAAACACGGAGTGAACAGATTTGCGAAAACTTAACATCCGCTCAGGTGCGGAACGACTAACGCGAGGCATCTTACAACGGATTTTAAACGGAAATTGATGGCTGAATAATTAACTTTACAATACAGGCTTCAGGAATATAATGGCCGCAACTTCAAACAGGAGAATTCAGTTGGACAGTCACCCTTATTTAACACAATACAAGGCAAGCTGACGCACGAATTCTTTTGTTGCTGCTTGCCGGAACCGGCGGGTAGCAATCCTCTCTCTTTTCTGATGATTGTTCCCAGGCTTTGAATGTAGTACGAGCGAATGCTCGGGGGATAACATCATGCACATGATTTTACACGCACTTTTCCCTCCACCTCGGTGCGCACACTGACCTTCAGTGTGCTGGCTTTTCCTGCGAATCTGGCGACAGAACGCGGGCATCGACATCGTTGAATATTCATTAATTACTGCCTCAGTCAGCGGGATGATTTATTTCGTCTCCTCGTGTGCAGGCATGGATATTTCCTGTGTGTCGTATTTATTTTAATAACGCCTTGTCGTTGATTTATTTCCCAATAATGCATGCCTGACATGCAGGGATATTTTTTGCCGTAAAAAAGAGGAGTGTCACGATGACTGACATGAAACTCAATAAAGAAAAAAGAGCGCTGAACATCGCACGTCAGCCACGCCAGAAAACTCCGCGCTATCTGATTGAAGAAGAAGCTGCTTTCACCGCCAGTGAAACCCTGGCACGGGTGCACAGCGATGCACAGGGGCTAAGCTCCAGCGAGGCTGAAGCACGGCTGGCGGTATTTGGTCAAAACCAGGTGGCCCATGACAAAGCACCTCCGGCGCTGACTCAGCTGCTGCTGGCGTTCAACAATCCATTTATCTATGTCCTGATGGTGCTGGCTGGGGTGAGTTTCTTCACCGATTACTGGATGCCGGCACGTCATGGCGAGGAGACCGATCTGACCGGTGTCATCATCATTGTGACGATGGTAACGCTCAGCGGTTTACTGCGCTTCTGGCAGGAGTTTCGCACCAATAAAGCGGCTCAGGCTCTCAAATCGATGGTGCGTACCACTGCGACGGTACTGCGTCGTGAATCGGCACAGCAACCCGCGTGCAAACAGGAAGTGGACATCGCTACCCTGGTGCCGGGCGACATCATTTATCTCTCTGCCGGTGATTTAGTGCCTGCTGATGTGCGCTTGCTGGATTCACGCGATCTGTTTATCAGCCAGGCGATCCTGACGGGTGAATCGCTGCCGGTGGAAAAATATGACGTCACTGGCAACCTCGCCAGCAAAAGCAGTGCTTCCAGTGATCAGGGGGCGTCCCTGCTGGAACTGGGTAGCGTGTGCCTGATGGGAACCAACGTTTCCAGCGGTACGGCGAAAGCGGTGGTGGTAGCGACCGGTGAGGAAACCTATTTTGGTAGCCTGGCGAAATCCATTGTCGGCAACCGCACGCAAACGGCTTTTGATCGTGGCGTTAATAGCGTCAGCTGGTTGTTGATCCGTTTTATGCTGGTGATGGTGCCGGTGGTGCTGCTGATTAACGGCCTGACCAAAGGTGACTGGCTGGATGCGGCGCTGTTTGCCCTGGCGGTGGCGGTTGGTCTGACACCGGAAATGCTGCCGATGATTGTCAGCTCCAATCTGGCGAAAGGTGCGATCGCCATGTCACGCCGCAAAGTCATCGTTAAGCGTCTGAATGCGATTCAGAATCTGGGTGCGATGGATATTTTGTGCACCGACAAAACCGGCACGCTGACCCAGGACAACATCATTCTGGAGCACCATCTTGATTGCGCGGGGGTGGAAAACTCACGCGTGCTGATGCTGAGTTGGCTGAACAGCCACTATCAAAGCAGTACGCCCAATCTGATGGATCGTGCCATTCTGCGCTACGGTGAAAACCGCGTCAGCAGTGCTGTGGCGGATTACTACAGCAAAGTGGATGAACTGCCGTTTGATTTTGTGCGCCGCCGGGTATCGGTAGTGGTGGCAGACCGTCGTCTCGGCCAGCAGTTGCTGATCTGCAAAGGTGCAGTGGAAGAGATGCTGAGCATTGCCACTGCGGAACGTGAAGGTAAGCTTACCCAGCCACTGGATGCCGCCCGCCGTGCGGAACTGCTGGCACTGGCGCATCAGTATAACGAGCAGGGCTTCCGTGTGTTGCTGGTGGCCAGCCGTGTCCTGCCGGAGCCCGGTTTGCAGCATGCGCTGAGCGTGGCAGATGAGCAGGGATTGACGATTGAAGGGTTGCTCACTTTCCTCGATCCACCGAAAGAGAGCGCCGCAAAAGCCATCACCGCGCTACAGGAAAACGGTGTCAGCGTGAAAGTGCTGACCGGTGATAACCCGGTGGTGACGGCGCGTATCTGCCAGCAGGTCGGTATCGACTGTGGCACCATCGTCACCGGTGATGACATTGCGGCGATGAGTGATGAACAACTGGCGACAGTGGCCGCGCAGAGTGCCGTGTTTGCCAAACTGACGCCGCTACAGAAATCACGCATCCTGCGCGCGCTGCAACAGCAGGATCATACCGTTGGCTTCCTGGGTGACGGTATCAACGATGCACCGGCGCTGCGCGATGCGGATGTGGGGATCTCTGTCGATAGCGCCGCAGACATCGCCAAAGAATCATCAGACATCATCCTGCTGGAAAAAGATCTGATGGTGCTGGAGGCGGGAGTGATGAAGGGGCGGGAAACCTTCGGGAACATCATTAAGTATCTGAATATGACCGCCAGCTCTAACTTCGGTAACGTATTTTCCGTGCTGGTGGCGAGCGCCTTTATACCGTTTCTGCCAATGCTGGCGATACATCTGCTGATTCAGAACCTGATGTATGACGTTTCCCAGCTGGCACTGCCGTGGGACAAAATGGATCGTGAATTCCTGCGTAAACCGCGTAAATGGGATGCGCGCAACATCAAACGTTTTATGTTGTGGATTGGGCCGACATCGTCGATTTTTGACATCACGACGTTTGCCATCATGTGGTATGTGTTCGCTGCCAATACTCCGGCAGTGCAGTCGCTGTTCCAGTCCGGCTGGTTTGTGGAGGGGTTGCTGTCACAGACGCTGGTGGTGCATATGCTGCGGACACAAAAGATTCCGTTTATTCAGAGTCGGGCTGCATTACCGGTGTTGTTCGCTACCGCCTGCGTGATGGTGGCCGGGATTTTACTGCCGTTCTCACCGCTCGGCGCGATGGTGGGACTGGTTCCCTTGCCGTGGGCCTATTTCCCCTGGCTGGTGGCAACGTTGCTGGGTTATTGCGTCGTCGCGCAGGGGATGAAAACGCTCTACATCAAACGTTTTGGTCAGTGGTTTTAACCCCAGGGAGGCGATATGCGCAAACTGGATAAAGTGGTGTGCCATCTGCTGATCTTCATGGCAGTGATCGTGCTGTTAACGGTGGTGTTGCGTTAGCGCATTTAACGATTTGGGCGGTTATAACAGCAGCGTTTCATTGGGAACGCTGCTTTTTTTTGACCAGAAAACAGAGGGCTTGACATGGATTTATCGTACATGAGTACGATGAGTGAAGGTTTTTGAAAGATACTATCGGTAATTTTTCATTATCCAGGTAATGATATTTTATTTTGTACGTTGTACGGTATTTTCATGGATTGTTCTTATTCAATTTTAATGAATAAGTCTGTCAGGGGCGCAGGGTTATGTTTATCTGACCATCGCTCTACCATGCGCTCCAGCATTTCCCCCCTCTATTGGAGCAAACATGAAAACTATCCTTGTAAAACTGATGATGGCCGGTGCGCTGGTCTCCCTGAGTGCTTCGGCGCTGGCTGCGACGGAGATTGCTTCTCCAGGCGCGCAGCAGGTGATTGGGCATATTAGCGCCGGCGGTGCCAGCAATCTTGACGACCTGGTCGCTGCGCTCGCTCAAAAAGCTGATCGCGCAGGTGCCCCGGCGTTTCATATCACTTCTGCCAATGGCAAGAACACCTTTTCTGGTACTGCACAGCTGTTGAAATAAGATGAGTCAGATGATGAGTGTCGGGAAAAGAGCGATGCGTGCTGGTGGCGAGCAGATGCGTGACAGCATTCTGCACTGCGCGGCGGCGATTATTCGTCGCGACGGATTACATGCCTGTACCCATCGTGCAGTGGCAACTGACTGTGATATTTCGCCCGGGACCGTCACTTATCATTTCAAAAATCTCGATGAGCTGCATGCTGCGGTGATCGAACGTGCGGTGGTGAATTTTACCCGGCAAACGCGCGAGTGGTTTATTGAGGAAGAAGAAACGGACATTGCACGGCAACTGACCCGTTTTTTGTTCTGGACCCTGGATGCACGCGCCAGATTGATTTGTGAGTACGAATTGTTTGTGGCTGCGGTATCACGCCCTCGTTTGCGGCAGGCCGCAGCGGCATGGATTGCCAGCCATCAGCAAATTCTGCAACAACAGCTGGCGTTGACGTCGCAGCAGGCGGAAGCGGCGGTAGCGTTCACCGATGCCTGGCTGCTGCGATCCATCATTCAGGAAGGAAGTCAGCCGGATGCGACGCTGGTGCAGCGTTTTTTCGCCAGCATCCTGCAGAATTAGTTTTCGTCTGGCTGGTAATACTGCACGCCAATTTCGATACGTTCCCGACCGCTGGCAACGCGATGGCGGTTACTGTCGCGTAATGAATAGATGCAACCACAATATTCCTGCTGATAGAAACGCTCGCGCTTACTGATTTCAATCATGCGTGCAGAGCCCCCACCTTTGCGCCAGTTAAATTCCCAATACAGCATATCGGGATAACGTGCGGCGGCACGGACACCGCAATCGTTGATTTGCTGCATGTTCTTCCAGCGCGAAATACCCAGTGAGCTGGTGATGACCGGGAAGCCGTGTTCGTGGGCATATAACGCCGTGCGTTCAAAGCGCATATCAAAACACATGGTGCAGCGCACGCCGCGTTCCGGTTCCCACTCCATACCACGGGCGCGATCGAACCAGTTGTCTTTGTCATAATCCGCATCGACAAAAGGCACACCAAACTGCTCGGCAAAGCGGATATTTTCTTCCTTGCGCAGTTCATATTCCTTCAGCGGGTGAATGTTTGGGTTGTAGAAGAAAATGGTGTAATCGATACCGGAAGCCAGCATTGCTTCCATGACTTCCCCGGAGCAGGGGGCGCAGCAGGAGTGCAGCAGCACTTTGTTGTGACCGTTTGGCAGGGGAAGCGGCTGGCGAACGAAGGAGTCAGACATAAGCGTGTTTAATGGTTATTGAAAGAAAAGAGCAGTGTAAGTGCTATGCGAGCAGGAAGCAAAGCTGAGGAATTTAAGAGATAAAGAAAAGGCCGCGTTAGCGGCCTCGGGATTAGCTTATTCAGTGACTTTTTTCTTCACGTCGCTGGCACCTTCTTTGGTTTTATTCCAGCCTTTCTGGGCACCTTCTTTAGTGGCATCCCATCCTTTCTCAGTCCCTTCTTTGGTTTTATGCCAGGCTTTTTGCGAGCCTTCACTTGCCTTGCTGCTCAGACTGTCGCTTTTACCTTCAGCGGCATGTTGGGACTTGAGCTTCAGCTCAGCACCCTGATCCTGGGTCTGATGCAGTTTCTCTTTTGCGGTATTCGCCCCTGCCTGCGCATTGGCAACCGTTTCGTCAGTAGCGTGTGTGGTTGCGGCAAAAGCCGACGAAGCCAGCAGAAATGCTGATAAAGCTATAATTGTCTTTTTCATGAATATTCCCTCATCAAAGTCATTAATGTTCTGACTGTAGTTAACAATGGCACGCTCAGTAACATCTGGCTTTAGGAATAAACTGTAAATGAATCATCGTGTTTTGGTGGGTTTTGAATATTTTACTGGCGATTCCAGGCGTTTTTGCCAGTAAATTTGCTATTCCGTACCAGCTACTGATACCAGCAGGAATTACAAACACAAAAAAGGCCGCAAGGCTTGCGCCGTGCGGGCTCTTAGGACTTCATCGGATGACTCTGGTGTCATCGATGGAGAATTTTGGTGGGCTGGCGGAGTCTGAATAACTATAGCAAGTTATTGTTTTTAATGATTTTTCTCTAATTCAGGTTTCTTTCGTGTACCTAAACGTGTACCAATTATTTTTTCTCATCAGGAAATGTACTCCCGGAAACCTTATTTCTCTGACGAGATCTGACGTACTGTCATCAGGAATTCATGAGCAGTGGTTTCCCAAAGTTCAGGCGAAAAATCAAACCCATATCGTTTCCTGAACTCCTCTTCGACACCGTCACCATAGGCGGAGATAAAATCATCAACTTCTTCGACGAGATCTTTGAGCATCCAGTCTGGTGCTGACTTTTTGAACAGCCGTACTATGCCTTCAATCGTATCCTCGCCATCATTGATGATGTCGGCGTCCTGGTTGAAATAACCGAAAATCAGTTGGTCAAGAAAGTGGAAGTTTTGCATTTTGTACCTATAGAGCTGGGAACGCTGTGAGAATGTAATAGGGTTTGCCGTTATAATGCTGAAACTCAATAACAATTCTCACATTTGTCATGACTATCCGCTGGTTACTCCCGCGCTGGAAACCGTAGCCAATCGCTTTGCCAAATGCATAGCGAATAGTCAGCCTAGCTCCCTGCCTGCCTCCGCCAAGAACGGATTTTATAACGCCCCGGTTAGCAAAGAGCGCTCTCGATATGGCTTCTTCTGCTACCTGCACGTTGGTAAAGGTGGTGGAATACTGCAAACGTTTATTTGCTTCAAAGCGGGCCAATAGCTCTGCATCGCTTTTGCCAACATGTGTGGAAAGCGTGTGCCCGCCGGGTTTAAAACCCGTCATTGACTCATGCTCACTGAGTTTGATGCGGCCAGCCCTTACTGCTGCTACCCGGCTTGCGCCGATGCCAAGTGCAAATCCTAATGGAACAGCGATATCGACAGTCAGGCCGATTTTCATCGCCGTATCGTCATCTGCTCCAAAGGATTTGGCAATTGCTGTTGCTGCCTCGTAAGTTGCCGTGCGGGTGTCTCTGCCCACAATGAGCTGGTTTGCAGCAGCGTGAATGCTATCGAGACTGTGTGCGCCGACAACTACACATCCTGCTTTTGTTAATCCGGTAGGTTCAGGTGCGATACACAGAGCGGTGGCGCCTGCCAGCTCAAGTGAACCCATGACAAGCCCCAGCCCTCCGAGAAGGCGGTTACTCATCGTTTCCGCCTCTGTCACTGTCTTATCAGAGAGCGCGGCAGCAAGCTGAACAGGGGACATCGCGATCTTTATGCCATCATCCATAATGCAACCTCATGTGTTTAAAAGATAAACAGGTCGATTCTAACCTTTTTTCTGACATGACCAATCATTTCAGAGCCAGAAATGATTTTAGTAAAAAGTGTTCACACTGTTCACTTTTGATTTTAATCATTTTAAATCAGTTGGTTATGCAGTGAGGGGTTAAGGGCTGCGTGTACACTTGTGTTCATATGGAGTGATCACTCCGGGCTGAAACGTAAAAAAACCGGCCTGAGCCGGTTCGTTTGCTGCGGGGGTTACTGACTGCACGCGGGCAGCCAGTCGGCCTCACTGTCCTCATGCAGCGTGAGGTTGGTCTGGACGCCGTTATTCGTCCTGCGTTTCAGCAGGATGCGCTCATACTCCTTCAGCGTCTGCGGCACCGCCTGGCCGAACGCCGTCAGGCTCAGCGGGTGCTGATGGCCGCGCGACTCCATAAACGACAGGTAGGCATGATAGAGGTAGCGTTTCGGATTCAGCGGTCGGATATTGGCGTTACCCATAAACAGGCCGGTCGCGGTACTTATCGGCATCAGGTAGGCACAGAAATCGACCAGCGGGTCAGCCTGGCGTTTAATCTCCAGCGCCTCACCGGATGTCTGCTGCGCCTGTAACAGCGCGCGGGCCTCCTCCGGCTGACTGAAGCGCTGCATCAGGTGGCGCACGATAACGGCCAGCTCGGTGCTGATTTTGTCCAGCAACTGCGGGTCACGCTCCTTTGCCGGTATCACTTCCGGGAACGTCAGGATTACCCGGCGGCGCGACACGCCGCCGCTGCGGTCGCTGAAGCGCATCGGGTTGTTGTTCACCGCCAGAATCACCGCCGGGATGTGTGCCGAGTAGGCGTCACGGTATTTCGGGTCGATTGCCACCGCATCGCCGCCGGTAATCGCCTTGATGCCCGCGCCGTCGCCGCTCCATTTCTCCTGGTCAGGCAGGATAATCAGCGAGAAGCCCACCACGCTGGCGCGCTCGCGTGAGGATTCCAGCGTGTCGATGGTGGCGGATGTGGTGTTGTCTTTTCCGGCCAGCATCGTGGCAATGGAGGCCATCACGCTTTTTCCGCTGCCGCCGGGGCCGGTGACCTCAAGAAACATCTGCCAGTCATAGCGGTTTGCCAGCACCATAAATAACGCCGCGAGGATACGCTCCTGCTTGTCGTGACTGTGTCCGGCGGCCCGCGTCAACCAGCGCCAGAATGCCGGGGCGTGGTCTGCGAGGTTTTCACCCGGACGCGGCGCGGTGTAGTCCACGCTGTTCACCGTGCGCAGCCAGTGCTCACGGCGGTGCGGGCTGAACGTGCCGGTGGCGGTATCAAACACGCCGTTACGGAAGCCAATCAGGCGGCGGGACGGTTCCCCCATCTGCGGCACCATCAGCTTGAGCGTGTCGAGCACGCTGCCGATACCGGCGGCCGAGAACGGCGCGCGCACCTTCTGAAACAGCGCGGCGATTTCCCGGCGCAGCGTCTTTGCCTCCATCACCTGCCATGCGCCGCTCTCATAGCGGCAGATTTCCTCCCCGACCGGCGGCACGGCCAGCGCCTGCCCGTAGTGGGCGACCAGCAGCTCCGCCTTCTGGCTGGCGCTCATGGCCTTCAGGTCGGCCTCGCTGACGGATTCAAACGGGCTGAGCGGCTGCGGCTGCGAGAAGGCGGTGAGCTGCGCCTGGGTGGCGATGTCGCCCTGCGCCTGCCACACGTCGTTCCAGTCACCCGTCACCGGCGGCAGGGCGGTTTTGCCGCCACAGGCTCTGGCCGCTTCCTCTGCCTTTAACTGGCCGGTGCCGTTGTCGTCATGGTCGGCGGCAATCAGCATCATCGCATCAGGATGTGACTCACGCAGCCGCTTCGCCAGCGCGGGCAGGTTGTTGGCGCTCAGCGCCACGTAAACCGCCTGCCCGGTCAGCCGGTGCACGGTCAGGCCGGTGGCGTAACCCTCTGTGAGCCACAGCGTTTTGCCGTCCGGCTCACCAGCCAGCCAGTACGTGCCTTTCACCTGTCCGCCGGGCAGGGTGCGCTTGTCACCTGCGGCGCTGATGAGTTGCACGTTAACGGGCGTGCCGTCTTCACCGGTCAGGGGGATGAGCACATCCCCGGCGGCAAAGCGGATGCCGCCACAGCGCAGCGCATCAGCAAGCGTCAGCGACTGCGTGCCGTGCAGCCCTTTCGATGAAAGGTAGGCGTTGTCCGTGCGGCTGACGGCGGCAGCGATAAGCGCCTGCGCCCGTGCGGCGGCGTCTGCCTGCGCGCGGGTTCTGTCTGCGGCGTCATCAGTCATAACCGGGGCCGATTCCGGCAGCCTGCCGAGCATCCCGGCCACCTTCACGGCGGCCTCTTTAGCAGTGACGTCAAGCGCCTTTTCCACCAGATTCAGGCCGTCACCGGCCCCGCACTGGTTACACAGCCAGGTTCCGCGCCCGCCCTGATTGTCAAAGCGGAAGCGGTCTTTACCGCCACAGACCGGGCAGGCTCCGTGCCGCCCCCCGGCGTGCACGCTGATGCCGAGGGCGGGCAGCAACTGCGGCCACAGTCCGGTGGCCGCCTTTACGGTGTCAGAGACGATATGTTTCATGTGCGCGTCCTCCTCAGTGCAGCGTGGTGCGGCAGGCGGCCGCAAGCTGGCTGCGGAACAGCTCATCCATCATGGTGACGCCGAGCTTCGTCAGGCGCGGCGGCGCGGTGAGCAGGTCAGGCTCGACCATATCGCCCAGCATGGTGCAGGCCATCTCCATGCCCGCATCGGGGCCGTGACGGCGCACATAGAAGCCCTCCAGCTCAAGGGCAATGGTCATCTGCAACTCATCGAGCGTGGCGGACACGGTGATGCCGAGGCTTTTGCAGGCATTCAGATAGCCCTGCGCCAGCGCGCGGCGGTAAACGGCGGTGCGTACCTCAACGGGCAGGCAGGAGTGATTAACGGTCATCATGGCGGGCCTCCGTGGCTAACATGCGGGATTCACAGGTTTCAACGACTTTACCGAGCTGGTCGGTGAGCAGGGCGACGACCGAGGCCAGCGCCGCGCCGTCCGGCACGCAGCCGCGCGCGCTCAGGCAGTTCACCGAGTCGAACATATCGAGCACGGTCACGCCGACCGTGTGCGCGTGCAGCAGGCGCAGGTAGTCAGCGTGGGGAATGGGGTAGGTGTCATGGTTATTCAGGTGTTGAGAAAGGGTGTTCATGCCGCCACCGCCCTGACCGGCAGTCGACCGGCAAAGGACAGGACGTAATCGCGGGCGAGGCTGGCGCGGGCGCTGCGCTCATCGCCTGCCACGGCACGCAGCATACAGGGACGTGCGGCGGCATCGGTGCGGCGCACGGCGGCAAAAATAAAGGTGAATTCAGGGTGAGCGGCAGTAAGGGCCGTTGTCATGAGGACAATCTCCATAGTTAGCTGGTTACAGCTACCACCGGAGTTTCCACGCTCACTGGTGGTAGCCCAGACGGGGGTGGAAATACCGGTAACTATGGGAACCGGCCAGCCCGAAGGCTGCCCCGCCTGAGCCACCATTACTCGGATATCACTGAGGTTTAGGAACCGCAGCGTAAATGAGAGGTGCGCATAGGCACAGACACAAAAAAAGACGCAAGGCGCGTCTGGTGTCGCCATAGTTTTACACGGGTTTCCACGCCCGGCTGCCGATTTTGCGACAGCACAAAAACTGTATAACGACCGCTTGCCAGAGAAAAGCCTTTTTTCACACATCGGGGCGTTTTCCTCAGCAATCGGTCAGGACGTGATCGGATTGCGGCGGATTTGATCGGAATTCCCCGTCCTCTTTCTTTACTTTCTGCTTTTCAGGCTTCGCTTTCTGACTCAGCACGGAGATATGGCCGTGCATCCCGCCGGTAAAAGCCGGGGCCGTGGCGGGTTTGCCGCTGACCGCTGCCGTCAGGCTTTCCGCGACAAAGGCGGCTTCTTCGCGGGTGAGGGGAAAGGTTTTTGTGCCGAAATTCAGCGTAATCATGCTGCACCTCTGGCGCGCTGCGCGATGCGGGCCTGCATCCAGCTGTCAATCTCTGACGCCAGCCAGGCGACGTTTTTACCGCCGAGGGAAATCTGCGACGGGAACTGCTCCCGGCTGATTAAGTCGTAAATGGTCGAGCGTGACAGGCCGCAGGTGCTGATGACTTCCGGCAGGCGCATGAAGCGGTCGCGCGGGAAAACGGCATCGCGGAATACGGGAGCGGCGGGGGCCGGTACGGATGAAACTGCGTGCATGGTGTTACCTCATTATGAGTCCGGCCGGAGCTGTCCGGTTACGGTGGTGTCTACAGGTAACCCCCTATTTTGTCGATATTTTTAAGCGTGGCAATAGCCCTGCTTAGTACAAAAAATACCCATTCATGAGATTTAATGCAGTGTGTTGCACTGAGTTGCATCCTGTTCTCTTTATATTATTTTAAGTAATCATTCTTTGATTATTAATAGATAAAAACAATGAATAAAGGCTCGCCAGAAAAAGGCTGGATTTCTGAGAAGTGAACACTGGTGAATACTCAGTGAAGACTTCAGTTTAAAGTGTTCACTGCTTTACTTGCTGTATTTATTATCTTTTTTATCTCAGTGAATACCAGTGAACAGTTATATAAGAAATATAATCTGTTAAGAGGTCATCCCGCACCGGCTCTGCCTTTGTCTGCTCATCGACAGGCGGAAAGCAATGAAATGCGCTGTCCTGTGGTACACGACAGAATGGCCTCATCCTTTACAGACGATGAGAGACCACCATGACCACCCCGGAACAGAAACCTGCCTCACTGGTGCGCTTTGAGAAAGCCCGCGCTGAACATACGGAAAGAATGAAGCGGTATAACGGCATCTGCGCCGATATCGCCCGCTGTGAGAAAGAGCAGCAGGCGGCCATTGAGGCCGGGAAAGAGGCCGAGAGCAACTGGCGCACGCGCTTCCGTAACCTGCGCGGCAATCTCACTGACGAGCTGCGCGCCGAACATTCTCAGCGCATCGCCAGCCGCGAGCTTGCTGATGAGTTCGGCGGGCTGCTCAAAGAGCTGGCGCTGGATAAGCAGGAGGCGATGCTGAAATGCTGCGGCAGCGCTTCAGAGTACGTGAACTCACATCGCGAGGCGTTTACCGGATTTTCGGATGCTCACTGGCAGTCAGCCCTGCGTAACGTGAGTCCGTCACTGCTGTGGGCCATTAAGCTGCGTCTCCGTCGTGAAGAACTTTCCCCGACGTTTGCCGGTGATGACCGGGACCGGATTAAGGACGTGGCCGGTCTGGTCGGTGAAGCGCTGACCCGGGCAGCGGCGGCTCTGCCGGACAGCGTACTGAAAGAGGCGCCTCTGCTGGAGAATATCGGCCTGCATCGTCCGGCGCTGACAGGGATTGATATGAAGCTGTATAACAACGCCATTTACCGGATGAAGTTTGTAACAACATTGCAGCAGCAACGTGCGGCATTGCAGGAGGGCAGCCAGAAATGATGCACTGTCCCTACTGTAAAAGTGCGGCACACACCAAATCGAGCCGTTACATGTCCGAACAGGTGAAAGAGCGTTATCACCAGTGCACTAACCTGGACTGTTCCTGCACCTTCAAGACAAATGAAAGCATCACAAAGGTCATCACCGCACCGCCACAGCCGGAAAAAGAACCGGCAGCGCCACCGGAACCGGTAAAGGAACGCCAGACGCTGGGCCGTTACGGTTCTGCATTCCGCCAGGTTCATTAACCCCAGCACAGCCGCTGCCCGACCAGCGGCTTTTTTATGTCTGTCATTTGTCTTTCTGAAGCCCTTTTTCTGGCCAGCCGCTTTGTAAAGAGCAGTGCATGCATAGCGTGCATGAATCTGCATGCAAAATCATGCACTGCTTTCCCCCGTTCAGGTCATACCGGGCGCGGCCCGGTCCGCATCATGCGTCTGCATGAAAAGCGATGCATAAAGCGGGCAGGCGTGGCGGGGATAGCATTGCGCGCTGCCGATATTTAATCAACGATTTACCGCTTACGTGATTGTCTTCTGAGAGACTCAACTGCATTAGTAATAGAATCTTCTTTTGCTTCAATGGTTCCCCATTCGTTCCAAAAGGCTCTAGTTGCGCTATCAGGCTTAAGTTTAGGTTCGTTCAATTTTATTCTCGAAGGTAATAGAACTGAGTCACCTAAAACTATTGCTTCGCCTGTATCAAGAATTGGTAGTATTGATGTTAATGAACTCAATGAATCTGGCATGAGACGACTAACTACCTGTTGATCTCTGTAATTACTTAGTCTGAGAGATATAATATTATTGCATTGACTTAATATGGTACGACTAACATCAGATGGCCTTTGACTTACAACTAATAAAGATACCCCATATTTCCTTCCTTCTTTTGCTATTTTCTCGAAGATTGAAAGTGATATTTTTGTTTCGGCATCACTAGTATCAGTAGTCGGTAGGTAGATATGTGCTTCATCACATACAAATGCTATCGGTGTACGTTCGCTGTCTTCTCTCCAGAATTGAACGTTATATAAAAATCTAGTCAATACACCTATAACTATAGGCATGATGTCGGAAGGAACCTCCGAAAAATCAATGATTTTGATGCCGTGAGTGGTTGAGTCAGATTTCAGGATATTGCAAGCATAATTAGCCAGCCAATCATATTGATCATGCTCTGGTTTACTGGAGAAAAGAAAACAATTTCGTTTGTCATCTATTTTTGTTTTTAGTCTGCTTATAAAGCGAGTTAGCTTTCCATTCCAGTCGCCTTTTATTTCTTTAGTGCCAGCGCCTGCTTTCGTTCCCTCATCATCAGAGATTAATCTTTCGACTAAATCCTCAATAGAGTATGGTATCGGAGCGTCTACAGTTAAACAGCCTGATAATTGTTCTATTCCGTGTTTTTCAATGTATTCATTTTTTAACTCTCTGACGTGGTGAATAAATCTTGCTGATTGGTTTGGAGCATTACTGTCACTTCGGTCCAGTAATAAAGACAACATCTCCTCTTTATTCAATAGCCAATGAGGTACAAAAATGCAATTGTGATCATCTAAGTTTGCTGGGCTGGCAATTTTGAAGTAATCAGCAATACTAGGATTAGACGACTGATTGTATGGGTCTGATAATGTTTTATATTCACCATGAAGGTCAAAAAGAACAATGTTGTTGTATTTTAATTTTGCAGCTTGCTCTAATAATGACGCAACAGTCCAGCTTTTACCTGAGCCTGTACTTCCGAGCAGGGCTGCATGTCGTTGGAATAGCTTATCACCATTAGCAACTGCTCTTGAGTTTGTGTTACCATAATTCCCGAGTATGAGTTTTATCTCTTCTGGAGTGTCATTGTCTACAGCAGACATCAATTTCTCAAGGCTCTCTTTTTTTATGAGGAATGATTTCTTTTCTACTTTAGGGAAATATTGAGCACCCCTTTTAAATACTTTTCTTTTATCACCGCGTATCTCCCAAAATGTACCGATGAGTGCTACCTGAAGGATGTCATGATCAATTGAATAAGATTGAAGATCATCATTTTCATTGTCCTCGGTGTCCTCTTCACTATCATCTGCTTCCTCTATAAAGTGAGGGACACCGATCGAGCGTTTAACCTTTTCTATAATGCCAACAAGAAATTCGCTAGGAGTGTTACCTTCAATTGCAACTAAATCAAAAACGGTAAGCTCCTGTATAATTTCTGATGATTCTGAGATGATAATTGCACGATCAGTATCAACATTTGCGATTCGACCAATGAGACAGCTTTCATCAGTATCAATAACTAAATCTACCATTATATAAGCACCTCGTTAACAAATTCATTTAAAGACCATATTTTTTTCTCGAACTTGTATTTCTCACCATTAATGCAAACAATGGAATTTTCTTTTTCAGCAATTATATATGTGATACATGGATTTTCATCGCATGTTTTCTGAGCGTTTGGGGTCAATCCATAAGTAATTAATAGTACCGGTATTTTATCTCGAATTTTTGATTTCAAATGGACTTCTAGTTGCTCGTCATTGAATCCATAACCAATTATTAGTAGGGAATTGGCTCTTTTAATATGATGGTTTGCTTTCTCTCTGTGCCAATCAAAAGGTTGCTGGTATCCTGCTCGGAATTTACTCGTCCCAGGTGTGATAATTAGTCTTTCATGGTTATTGTTAAAGCTAGTTCGAATGACTTTGTTATCTGCTTTGAACCAATCCAAACTACCGTGAGGTTTAAATATTCGCACATGTTTTTTAGTTCTTATGATAGCTTCTGGCTTTCCACTCTTGGATCTGCGTGTTTCAATAGTTCTGAATTTATGTAAATCAAGATCTGGAGAGTTGGAACAATAGTAACTGTTAATAAAGCCTGTTGCTACTTCAAATTCGGCGTACTCACAAGCCAATTCAATAAGTCTGTCATAATTTGGGGTGATAATTACCAGCTCATCTTGGTTGAAGGTCAAATGACTCAGTAATGATGTGAGTGCTAATTTTTTTTCACCATTGATAACAGAGCATATTACACTACTTTCATCTTTTAAAATAAGCTCTGCGGTATTACTAACTATGAGTGGGATGAGTTTACTTTCATCTTTAAGAAAGGCCATTGCATCTTCAAGACCCATGCCATCTCTTAACTTTGTACTTATAATTTCCCATTCCTCAACTAGCTCTCCGCCAATTAATTTTGGGATGGTAAGGTTAAGATGATTCGCTAAGGCTCCCATGCCAGATATTCCTTCACCTAAAGAAAGCCCTGAACCAATGAGAACAGTTGGACTGTTGCTGAAAAATTGCTGTAAATAAAGTTTTATAGCATCAATATCCATCGATGATTCCTTTTGTAGCGCAATCTATTTTTTATAAGTAAAAGTGCCCCACCAATTCATCATTTTCTTGCGTTTCTCAAGATAAGTAGAGCGATTATATGCTCTTCTAACTTCATTTTTATCAGTATGAGCAAGAGCTGACTCGATAACATCAGAATTAAAACCGGCCTCGTTTAATGCGGTGCTTGCTATCGAACGAAGACCATGAGCAACCAACTTACCACCATAACCGATCCTCTTTAAAGCAGCATTTGCAGTCTGACTATTCATTGGTTGTTTTGGATCATTTCTGCTCGGAAAAACATGATTCCTGTGAGCGCTTATAGGCTTCATTATCTCCAGAATATCGAGCGCTTGAGCAGAGAGAGGGACAATATGTTCACGTTTGGATTTCATACGTTCTGCTGGGATCTTCCAGAGTTTTGCGTTGAGATCGATCTCTATCCATTGTGCACCAGAAGCCTCAGAAGGACGTACAAGAGTCAGGAGCTGCCATTCAATCAGACAGCGAGTTGAAACTGACAAATTGGACATAAACAAAGTACGCATGAGTTTCGGCACTTCCTCTGGCCGTAGCGTTGGCATGTTTTGCTTTTTGGGTTTTTCAAAAGCCATACCGACGCTAGAAGCAGGATTTGCATCAATCAAACCAGTATTTACAGCAAATATCATGATCTCGTTAATGCGCTGTACCAATCGGCGAACTGTTTCAAGGGCACCTCGAGCCTTGATGGGTTCCAGCGCTTCAACGAGCGTTCTAGCTTTGAGCGTCTGTACAGGAATATTCCCAATAGCGGGAAAAATATCCTTCTCCAATGAACGCCAGATATCCTTCGCATAATCCTCTGTAACGCTTTTGCTCTTTAGCTGAAACCAATTTCCGGCTACCACTGAGAAAACGCTATCCAACTCGATTTGGCGCTGCTCAGAGGCTTCTTCCTGTTGCCGTTGTGGGTCTATGCCTTGTACGAGAAGAGACAAATACTGGTCACGCATTTGTCGTGCAGCAGCAAGCGTGAGAGCAGGGTAGGAGCCAAGACTCAGGTTTGTACGACTGCTACTGTCCGGCCGTTGATAGCGAAAGCGCCATAGCTTCTTCCCGGACGTTTTGATGAGAATGAAAAGCCCATCTCCGTCATGTAGCGTGAAGTCTTTCTCTTGAGGCTTGGCTTTGAGGATTTCGTTATTGGTGAGAGGGCGTGTCATCCGCGCCATGACTGGTTTCCGTCCATAATTGGTACACGTTTTTGGTACACATTATAACGTGTACCAATTCGTGTACCAATTATCTCTGGATTCAGGCGGATCGTGTCGGAAGGTTACAGACACAAAAAAGCCCGCAGGGCTTGTGCCGTGCGGGCTTTCAGGACTTCTACGGATGGCTCTGGAACCATCTTTGAAGAATTTTGGTGGAGCTGGCGGGAGTTGAACCCGCGTCCGAAATTACTACGCCGTTGGCACTACATGCTTAGTCCAATCTTTACATTCGCCTGTCAGCTGCGGATGGACACGCCACTAACAAACTAGCCTGATTGGATTTAACGCTTCAACCCCAGGCAGGGCATCCACGCGATCTCTTTTGGGTTTGACCTCTCTTGATCCCCGTCCTAAGAGCGGAGGCTAGGGAGAGAGGGGACGCTCAGTTTCTTAGGCTGATTAAGCAGCTACGGCGAACAAGTCGTCGTTAGCTACGCGTGCATTTAAGTTTGCTTTTGCAACTATTTTTTTTGCGGTTTTTTATCGAGGCCTACCGCACCTCGGCATGCACCTAAGGGTTCACAATCCCGTCGAATCCAGAATCAGCCCCAGGAACTTTCTATTATAGCTGAAACAACTGCGAAATCCAGCCCTTAACGGTTGGAATTCTTCATAATTCGCGCTTTATCCAGCTTCCATTCGCGCTCTTTGATGTCATCACGCTTGTCGTGCTCTTTCTTACCGCGTGCCACACCAATCTTCAGTTTGGCCCAGGCATTTTTCCAGTAAATCGACAAGGCGACTACCGTGTAACCTTCGCGGTTGACGCGGCCATAGAGCGAATCAAGTTCACGCTGCTTCAGCAGAAGTTTACGGTTGCGGGTTGGGTCGCACACCACATGCGTAGAGGCCACCGCCAGCGGTTGAAAAGTCGAACCAAACAGATAGGCTTCGCCATCGCGCAGCAGAATATAGCTGTCGCTGATGTTGGCTTTACCGGCGCGGAGAGATTTGACTTCCCATCCTTGCAACGACATTCCCGCTTCGAACTCTTCTTCAATGAAGTATTCATGGCGAGCACGTTTGTTGAGGGCAATAGTGGCTGAACCGGGTTTGTTAGCTTTTTTCTTTGTCATAGTGCGGCGTAGTCTACATCACTCAGTCTGTGGACGCATCCCCTGTCCTGCGGGGCGGTAAAAAACAGGCTATTTTAGCACAGCTGGCAAAGCCGTGAATTTTTGTTTAATGGCTGAAAATGGTATTATTCAACGGTTTTGTGATGAACAGGAACCATTATGGCCCAGATAAGTCGTTCAGCGCTGGTCCCCTACAGCGCTGAGCAGATGTACCAGCTCGTGAATGATGTGGATGCTTATCCTGAATTTCTTCCGGGTTGCACCGGCAGTCGGGTGCTGGAAAACAGCGGTAATCAAATGACAGCTGCTGTCGATGTCTCTAAGGCAGGCATCAGTAAGACTTTTACTACACGCAACACCTTGACCAGTAATCAAAGCATCCATATGCAGCTGGTCGATGGTCCGTTCCGCAAGCTGACGGGTGGCTGGCACTTTACCTCGCTGGGTGATGATGCCTGTAAGGTCGAACTGAGTCTGGATTTTGAGTTCACCAATATGCTGGTCGAAATGGCGTTCGGTCGGGTGTTTAAAGAGTTGGCCAACAACATGGTGCAGGCGTTTACCCGGCGGGCCAAAGAGGTTTATCGTGCCTGATATCACGATTGAGGTTGTTTACGCACTGCCGGATAAACAGTACCTGCGCACCGTAACGCTGGAAGAAGGTGCGACAGTGGAAGAGGCGATTAGGGCCTCGGGGCTATTATCTCTGCGCAAAGATATCGATCTCAAAAGTAATAAAGTCGGTGTGTTCAGTCGCCCGGTAAAGCTGGATGATACGTTGCAGGATGGTGATCGCGTGGAAATCTATCGTCCGCTGATTGCCGATCCTAAAGAGATGAGACGCCAGCGAGCGGAACGCGCCGCTGAGAAGAAATAGCGAAACAACAGAAACAAAAAAGGCGCCCAGGCGCCTTTTTTATTGCATCTTACTTAGCCTTCGCGGCCAGTAAGACGCGGTTTGTTGTCGATGTTAGTCAACACGCCATTGCTGTCGAAAGTCAGCGTCAGCGTCTGCTGTTTCACGCTTTCATGGCCTGGTTCTTCGCGGAATACGTAATACCAGACATTGCTGCCGAAGGGATCGCGCATCATTGGGGTACCAAGGGTATACGCGACCTGCTGCTGCGTCATGCCAGTGTGGATTTTAGCCACATCGTTGGCGACCAGGTAGTTCCCCTGATTGATATCAGGACGGTATACAACGCGCTCAAGGGTGGAACATCCGGCGGTCATCATCAACATTACCACTGCCGCGGCAGTCAGCATTTTACAGCGCATCTCTACATTCCTTTTCTGGGGCCAAACGCCTTTTCATCAGGCTGTTTTTTTGCCATCAAATTCTGAACTCTGCCTGCGGCAGGCTTTATTACTCTGGCGACATAAGTGCCGATGATAATAAACCTTTTCGCTATTGGAAACCTCTACAGAGCAAGCATATGACCATCGGGCCGGAAAAAAGTGCGGTATCAGGCTGCTAAAAGTTCTTTTGCGTTCGCCAGCGTGTTGCGCGTCACCTCGCTACCGCCCAGCAGCCGCGCCAGTTCCTGCAGGCGAGCACGTTTATCAAGCGGTTGCATGTGTGTCTCTGTCATTGCGCCATCTGTTTCTTTGCTGACAAAGAAATGTTGATGACCACAACCGGCAACCTGTGGCAGGTGCGTCACGCACATCACCTGGGTTGATTCCCCCAACTGACGCAGCATCTGGCCGACAACAGCAGCTGTCGGGCCACTGATCCCGACATCCACTTCATCAAAGATCATTGCCGGGGTTTCCATTTTCTGTGCGGTAATGACCTGAATTGCCAGCGCGATACGTGACAATTCTCCCCCTGAGGCGACTTTCCCGAGTGGCTGCAATGGCTGGCCTGGGTTGGTCGTCACACGAAAATCGATGCGGCTGGCTCCTTCGGCAGTCAGTTGCTCCGGGTTGAATTCCAGCACAATGGCGAATTCGCCGTGAGGCATTGCCAGCGTGCGCATGCTTTGGGTGATTAAACGGGTCAAATCCTGTGCCGCAAGCTCACGCTGTTGATGCAGCAGCGCGGCACTGGCCAGTGCTTCCTGATGATGAGTAGCGACGGCATCCTGTAACGTTTCCTGGTCGCTTTCCTGCTGAGAGAGCTGTTCGGCCTCATCCAGCAGTTGCTGATACAACACGGGCAGCGCTTCCGGGGCTATATGGTGCTTACGCGCCAGTACGATTTGACGCGACAGGCGTTGTTCCAGTTCGTGCAGACGATTGGGATCCAGATCGAGACGGTCGCAATAGTGACGCAGTTCATCACTGGCTTCGCTTAACTGGATTGCCGCTTCTTCCAGCAAATTAAAGATGCCGCCGACTTTATCATCCAGCGTAACCAGTTCGCTCAGCATCTGGCGTGCGCTATGCAGCAGGCTTTGCATATTGGTGTCTTCGCTGTCGGCAAGAATCTGCAATGCCTGCTGGCTGGTCGAGAGCAACTGACCACTGTTGGCAAGACGCTTATATTCTTCGTCGATTTGCTCAAACTCACCGGGCTGCGGTGCAAACTCGTTCAGCTCTTTCAACTGGTATTGCAACAGCTCGCGGCGTGCCTCTCGTTCCTGGGAGAGTTGCTGATGTTGAGCCAGTGCACGACAGCTTTGATGCCAGCATTGATAGTGGCTGCGCATCTGGGCCAGCAGAGCATCATGTGCGGCGTAAGCATCCAGCAGATGCTTTTGATGTTCGGGTTTGAGCAGGAGTTGATGGGCGTGCTGGCCGTGAATCTGAATCAGCAACTGACCCAGTTCTCGCAGTTGAGAAAGTGGGACCGAAGTGCCGTTGATAAAACCGCGTGATCGGCCATCGGCACTGATCACGCGGCGCAACAAGCATTCATTGCCGTCATCGAGTTGATTTTCCGCCAGCCAGCGCTGGGCAGAAGGTGACGCTTTGAGCTGAAAACGTGCACAAATATCCGCACGGTTCGCTCCCTGACGCACCATATCTGCTTCGGCACGACCACCGAGGCACAAGCCGAGCGCATCGATGGCGATGGATTTCCCTGCGCCGGTTTCACCCGTGATTGCTGTCATGCCACGGTGAAAATCGATTTCCAGTTCACGAACGATAGCAAAATTACTGATGGTCAGTTGTGCCAGCATACATTCACCTGTATAGAAAAACAGATATGGTTTTTCATACAGTATAAACTGGTTTTTTATCCAGTAAAGTGGTTCAGAACAATTTTTTTGACCAGCCCAGTTTTGAACTTAACGTATTAAAGTAATTGTAATTTTTAGGATGGATCAGATTGAGGTGATTGGCGCTGCGGCGAATCAACACATCTTCACCCTCCTGGATCGGTAACGCAATCTGGCTATCGCAGCTGATCTCCAGATCGCTACGCCGCGAGGAGAAACGCAGGCGAATGGTACTGCTGCTGTTGATCACCAGCGGACGTGCCGACAGGGTATGCGGGAACATCGGTACCAGGGCGATGGCTTCCAGCGAAGGTGTCAGAATCGGGCCTCCGGCGGAGAGTGAATAAGCGGTTGAACCCGTCGGGGTGGAGATAATCAGGCCATCGGAGCGTTGCGAGAAGGCAAATACTTCGTCGATATAGACTTCAAATTCAATCATATGCGCTACTTTGCCTGGATGCAGTACCACTTCATTAATGGCGCTGCCAATGCGCGGTGAGCAATCTTCTTTGCACACCTGCGCTTCCAGTAAAAAGCGGCTTTCGACGAAATAGTCGCCCTGCAGCACATCATCCAGTTGTTGCTGGGCGTTGTCCGGATCGAGATCGGTCAGAAATCCCAGATTTCCGCGGTTGATGCCAATCACTTTGATATCGTAACGGGCCAGCACGCGCGCGGCCCCGAGCATATTGCCGTCGCCACCGACCACGACAGCCAAATCGGCCTGCTGGCCGATTTCCGCCAGTGTGCCGGTTTGCACATTTTTCAGTGCCAGTTCGCGCGCAATTTGCTGCTCAACAATCACCTCATAGCCTTTTGCTGTCAGCCAGCGCCACAGCATTTCATGGGTGGTTAACGCAGTAGGATGACGTGGATGACCAACGATCCCAATGCAGTTAAAGTGTTTGTTCATTTGCGCTCGTGTTCCTCATAAGCCAAAACGGCCAGGCAATGTGATGGGTTCCCTTGAAACCGTCAAACTGATCCCCATAATAAGCGAACCAGCGAGATGAATGTGCAAAACGCGGAGAAATTCATGAGTAGTAAAGAACAGAACACCCCAAACGAGCAAGTCTCAGACGAAATTCAACAGGATCAACAGCACGTGGACGCAGAGACGGCAACTGAGGTGGATCCGCGTGATGAACGCATCGCGCAACTGGAAGCTGAATTAGCTCAGTCGCAGTCCGGTGTGCGTGAAGCACAACTGCGTGCGCAGGCGGAAATCGAAAACATCCGTCGTCGTACTGAAATGGATGTGGAAAAAGCGCACAAATTTGCGCTGGAAAAATTTGCCAACGAGCTGCTGCCAGTCATTGATAGTCTGGAACGCGCGCTGGAAGTGGCGGACAAAGAAAATTCTGAACTGGCATCGATGATTGAAGGCATCGAGCTGACGTTGAAGTCACTGCTGGGTGCGGTGCGTAAATTCGGCGTGGAAGTGGTTGGTGAGACCAATGTGCCTTTCAACCCGGATGTGCATCAGGCGATGTCGATGATGGAATCCGAAGAAGTGGCACCTAACCACGTCATGATGGTGATGCAGCGTGGTTATACGCTCAATGGTCGCTTGTTGCGTCCGGCGATGGTTGCAGTGGCAAAAGCAAAAAGCTAATTTGCTGCTCAATCACAAACGGCCGCGGATGCGGCCGTTTGCGTTTCAGGGCAGCACAGGCATCCAGTCGATAACGGGCTTGCCTGCCTGGCTCAGTAAGGCGTTTGCCTGCGAAAAGTGATGACTGCCAAAAAAACCACGATGGGCGGAAAGCGGTGAAGGGTGCGGAGCTTTCAGAACATGGTGGCGCTGGCGATCGATGATGTTGCCTTTCTTCTGCGCATGAGAACCCCACAGTAGAAAAATCACCCCTTCGCGATGCTGGTTAATGGCGCTGATCACATTGTCAGTGAAGGTTTCCCAGCCAAACCGGGCATGTGAATGTGCCTGGCCTGCTTCTACTGTCAGAACGGTGTTCAGCAACATCACGCCTTGTTTTGCCCAGCTCTCCAGAAAGCCATGCTGCGGGCGCACAAATCCGGGAATATCCTGCTCCAGTTCTTTGTACATATTCAGCAGCGAGGGGGGAATACCCACGCCCGGCAGTACGGAAAAAGCCAGTCCGTGAGCCTGATTGGGGCCGTGATACGGGTCCTGGCCCAATATCACGACCTTGATATCCCCTAACTCGGTCAGACGAAAAGCATTGAACACATCTTTTTGCGGTGGATAGACCGTTTTGCCCGCAGCTCGCTCACTGGCGACCGCCTTCAGGGTCTCAACAAAGTAAGGTTTCTCTTTCTCTTCAGCCAGCACATCGTGCCAGGTCAGCTTCTCGGTCATCATTGACTCCCTGCCAAAAAATTGCGCCTAGCTTAACGCGTCCAGGCGGGGAGCAGAAGGTCAAAATAATTTGATAATTTACAAAAAAATTTAAATGGTAAAACTGTTATAAAACAAGTTTTTAGTTTTTGCTGGCTCCGGGGTGACCGGTCAAAATTGATGCAGGTCAAAACGGCTGTTTTCAGGCGGTGATATACCTGAGCATCAAAGATTTTCGAAAACCGCGCTGTTCAACCGTGGCAGCGCCTGGACCTGGAGGCCATGTATGATTACCGGTATTCAAATTACTAAAACCAACAATCCGCAGCTGCTCAATTCTTTCTGGCTGCTGGACGATGAGAAATCTGAAGCACGTTGCCTGTGTGCAAAAGGTAATTTTGCTGAAGATCAGGTGGTTGCCATCAGCGATCTGGGTGAAATTGCTTACCGTGAAATCCCGGTGGAGCAGAAACCGCAAGTACGTATCGAGGGTGGACAGCATCTGAACGTTAACGTTCTGCGTCGTGAAACGCTGGAAGATGCGGTGAAACACCCGGAAAAATATCCGCAGCTGACCATCCGCGTATCAGGTTATGCAGTGCGTTTTAATGCGCTGACGCCGGAACAGCAGCGTGATGTCATCACCCGTACTTTCACTGAAAGCCTGTAACGTCGGCTTTTTGCATCACTGACGAAAAGACGCACAGCAATCCAGGCTGTGCCGGTGCTCACCGGCGCGGCCTTTTTGTATTTAATCTTTTAGCTTCGAGACACCCGAGTGAAAAGGGGTGTTAAACGAGGATTTTCGGCAGTTAAACATAAAAAAATCGCCTCACAGGAGGCGATTTTTTGGTAAGTGTGTTGATTTATTCCACACTTTGATCCGGTGTGCCGGAACCGCTTGGCTTGCGGCGTTTGCCGATATTTTTAGCATCGCGGTGACGTTTTTTCACACGCGGCTTTTCGGCTTCTTTCTCTTTCTGTTCTTTACGCTTCGCAAGCACCTTTTTCGACGGCTTTCCGGTCACTTTCGCGCTGGGTGCGCGGCTTTCCGGACGCAACTCATCGATGGTACGTGGCTTCAGCGGTTCATTAATGTAACGGCTGATTTTGCCCAGCAGTACGTGGTCATGCGCTTCAACCAGTGACAACGCCGTCCCTTTGCGGCCAGCACGTGCGGTGCGGCCAATGCGGTGCAGATAAGTATCTGCGGTGCGTGGCATATCAAAGTTGAAGACATGGCTGACATCTTCGATGTCGATACCACGGGCGGCGACGTCAGTCGCCACCAGAACATTGACGCGGCCATCGTTCAGACGTTTCAGCGCCTCGTTACGCTTGGCCTGCACCATTTCGCCTTCGAGATAGCTACAGCGAATTCCGGCTTCATGCAGCCAGGTTACCAGCTCATGCAGACGCTCGCGCTTTCGCACAAACACAATCGAGCGGGTGACTTCAGGTTGCTTCAGCAGATGCACCAGCAGTTTGGTCTTGTGCTCAAGGTCGTCAGCACGGTAATACCATTGCTGGATTTTCTTACGCTCGCGCTGGCTGGGGTCAGAATCAACCGACACCGGGTCATTCAGCAGGCGCTCGGCAAAGTCTTTGATGCTGTCGCCTTCCAGTGTGGCGGAGAACAGCAGCGTTTGTTTACGCCAGCGCGTTTCGCCCGCGATGGTTTCGATATCCTGGGCAAAACCCATGTCCAGCATGCGGTCGGCTTCATCGAGAATCAGCGTTTCAACGGCGCGGCAGTCAAAGTTTTCTTCTTTGATGTATTGCAACAGGCGGCCGGTGGTCGCCACCACGATATCCTGGTTTTCGCTGAAGACTTCTGCGTGGTTCATATAGGCAACGCCGCCGGTGATGGTGGCGATATCCAGATGCGTATGTTTTGCCAGTTCACGCGCGTGATCGGCCACCTGCATCGCCAGTTCGCGCGTCGGCGTTAAAATTAAAATGCGCGGCGGGCCTGATTTTTTTCGTGGGAAATCGATCAGGTGCTGCAAAGCCGGCAGCAGATAGGCTGCGGTTTTCCCCGTTCCGGTCGGTGCTGAACCCAGTACGTCACGGCCCTCCAGTGCGGCAGGGATGGCCTCAGCCTGGATGGCTGTCGGGCGCGTGAAGCCTTTTTCCTGCAGGGCATCCAGCAGGCTTTCGTCGAGTTCGAGTTCGGAGAATGTGGTTACGGTCATGGTCTACCTCAGTTTGGGGCGCTGATTATAGACAGAACAAACATAATCTTCATCTGTTTGTGTGCCGATGTTGTTCGGCGAGGAGATGTTTTCCCTGCTGAGCCACGTTACACTGAAGCTCTGCCATTGGGCAGGATTTGTTGAGTGGTTGCAAAGAATGACAGATACGACGCCGCATCCGCGGCCTCAGTTACAAAAGAATGGTTTCACCTTTAAGCAGTTTTTTATTGCCCACGATCGCTGTGCGATGAAAGTGGGCACCGACGGGATTTTGCTGGGTGCGTGGGCACCGGTTGCTGGCGTGCGGCGCGTGCTGGATATCGGTAGCGGTAGCGGACTGATTGCCCTGATGGTTGCCCAGCGTACGCCAGACGAAGTGCATATTGATGCGGTCGAACTGGACGCTGATGCGGCCGGGCAGGCTCAGGAGAATGTGCAGGCGTCGCCCTGGTCATCGAGAGTGACGGTCCATCATGCGGATATCACTGACTGGGCAGAAGCCTGTGAACAACGCTACTCCCTTATCGTCAGTAACCCCCCTTATTTTGCACCAGGCGTGGCCTGTGCGACGCCACAACGTGCCGCCGCACGCGCCACCGATAGCCTGGATCACCAGACTTTACTGCGTTGTGCGGCGCAGTTAATAGAAGAAGAAGGCTTCTTTTGCGTGGTGCTGCCCGAATCACTGGGGCAGGGCATGATTGATCAGGCACAGCAGGATGGCTGGCATCTGCGTTTTCGCTATGACGTTGCCGAGTATGCGCAGCGGCCGCCCCATCGTGTGCTGCTTGGCTTCTCACCCAGTGCAGGGGAACAATTGATGGAGCGGCTGGCGATACGTGATGAGAACACGCAATACTCGGAAGACTGGTGCAGCCTGACGCGTGATTTCTATCTATTCATGTAATGGACGGGTGCCAGCACCGTGGGCAGCGCTTCGGGCAACAGATCGGGATAGTCCGGCGTGTAATGCAGGCCGCGGCTTTCTTTACGTTCCAGCGCACAGCGCACCATCAGCTCCGCAACCTGTACCAGATTGCGCAGTTCCAGCAAATTGTTAGACAGGCGGAAATGCGCGTAATACTCATCAATTTCCTGCTGTAGCAGGTTGATACGGCGCAGTGCCCGCTCCAGCCGCTTGGTGGTGCGCACGATCCCCATGTAATCCCACATAAACAACCGCAGTTCGTGCCAGTTATGCTGAATCACCACGCGCTCATCGGCATCATCGACGCGGCTTTCATCCCAGGCAGGCAGATGCTCGACCTGCTCAATGGCTGGCAGGCGACGGATTAAATCCTCCGCCGCTGACCAGCCATAAACCAGGCACTCCAGCAGGGAGTTTGACGCCATACGATTCGCGCCATGCAGGCCTGTATAGCTGACTTCGCCAATGGCATACAGGCCATCGACATCGGTACGTCCCTGTTGGTCAACCATCACGCCACCGCAGGTGTAATGGGCCGCAGGGACGATCGGAATCGGCTCTTTGGTCAGATCCAGGCCGAAGGTCAGCAGTTTTTCATAAATCATCGGGAAGTGGGCGCGAACAAAGCTGGCCGGCTGATGGCTGATGTCGAGATACATGCAATCCACACCAAGACGCTTCATTTCATGGTCGATAGCGCGTGCCACAATATCACGCGGTGCCAGTTCGGCGCGTTCATCAAAATCAGGCATAAAGCGGGTACCATCCGGGCGCAGTAGCCATGCGCCTTCACCACGCAGCGCTTCAGTCAGCAGGAAGTTTTGTGCCTGAGGATGGAACAGACAGGTGGGGTGGAACTGATTGAACTCCAGATTCGCGACCCGGCAACCCGCGCGCCATGCCATTGCGATGCCGTCACCGGAAGCAACGTCCGGGTTGGTGGTGTATTGATAGACTTTCGCGGCTCCGCCGGTCGCCAGAATCACTGCTCGCGCACGACAGGTTTCTACCTGCTCGCGATTACGGTTCCAGATCCAGGCTCCGACCACACGACGTGGGCCAGGTTGGCCAATTTTATCGGATAAGATCAGGTCTACCGCATTGGTGCGTTCAAGAATACGGATATTGGGATGGCTGAGAGCCTGGCTGACCAGCGTGGTTTCCACAGCACGTCCGGTGGCATCGGCACTATGCAGAATGCGGCGGTGACTGTGGCCGCCTTCACGCGTCAGATGGTAGCGTGCTTCACCATCACCCTGCGGCTCTTTATCGAAGGCGACACCATTATCAATCAGCCATTGTACGCAGTTGCGCGCGTTGCTGGCGATAAAGCTGACTGTAGTGCGGTCGCATAAACCGGCACCCGCAATCAGGGTGTCTTCTACGTGTGATTCAATGCTGTCGGTTTCATCAAATACAGCGGCTATGCCGCCCTGGGCGTAGAACGTAGAGCCTTCATTCACCTGAGCTTTACTCAGCACCGTGACCTGATAATGCGGTGCCAGACGCAGCGCCAGTGACAAGCCAGCAGCGCCACTGCCGACGATAAGTACATCACACTGATAATCGGATAATGAGGTCATAATGTTTAATTTACTAAACAAAAGGTCCCCTGAGCATAAGCCCGGATGCCTGCGGTGTGAAGTATTTTGAACAAGTATCGCAGAGAAATCAGCCGCTGTTGCGTGATAACGACGCGATTTCAGTAGGTTATGTCTGAAAATAGTCTTTACGTGTTTTTTATACCAAACATACTGAAAATTCAGGTAATAAAGGTGAAAATCGTAGCGTCATGGGTTACTCTGCCAGCGATTATCGATGCCGACCAAAGGTCGCCCACGCGGCAAGTCGCTACACTGTAAGACAATCAACAACAAAGGCGTCTTGGTTCCGATACGGAAAATTATCAGGTCGTAATGAACTTCAGGCCAGAATATGACTCTAAGCGCATGCTTGCTCAGAACTAATGAGATGTGCTGGCAGTTCATTTACGCGTATTTAAAGAGTTTGGGGAGACATTACCTCGGATGAGCGAGCAGTTAACGGATCAGGTTCTTGTTGAACGGGTTCAGAAGGGAGATCAAAAGTCCTTTAATTTACTGGTGATACGATACCAGCATAAAGTGGCGAGCCTGGTTTCACGTTATGTCCCATCGGGCGATGTGCCGGATGTGGTACAGGAGTCTTTCATTAAAGCGTATCGCGCACTGGAATCATTCCGTGGCGACAGCGCGTTTTACACATGGCTGTACCGCATTGCGGTGAACACAGCAAAAAACTATCTGGTGGCTCAGGGACGCCGCCCGCCATCCAGTGATGTTGACGCGATCGACGCGGAAAACTTCGAAAGTGCGGGTGCGTTAAAAGAAATTTCGAACCCTGAGAACTTAATGTTGTCTGACGAACTGAAACAGATCGTCTTTCGTACCATTGAGGCGCTTCCTGAGGATTTACGTATGGCCATTACCCTCAGAGAGCTGGACGGATTAAGCTACGAAGAAATTGCCGCCATCATGGATTGCCCGGTCGGTACGGTACGTTCTCGTATCTTCCGTGCGCGAGAGGCTATTGATAATAAAGTTCAACCGCTTATCCAACGTCAGTGATAACGGCTACTGGAAGGGTACCAAAGCATGCAGAAAGAAAAACTTTCCGCTTTAATGGATGGTGAGACTTTAGATAACGAGCTGCTGGCGTCGTTATCCAGGGATGCAAATCTGCAAAAAAGCTGGGAAAGCTACCATCTTATCCGCGACACCCTGCGGGGCGATGTGGGTGAAGTGCTGCATTTTGATATCTCCGCGCGTGTAGCGGCAGCCATCGAAAATGAACCGGTGCGCAAAGTGACGTCGCTGATTCCGGAAGCACAGCCTGAACCGGCGCGCTGGAAGAAAATGCCGTTCTGGCGTAAGTCAGGCTCCTGGACAGCGCAACTGGCGCAGGTCGGCTTAGCTGCCTGTGTATCGCTGGCGGTGATTGTGGGCGTTCAGCACTACAATCAGCCTGCGGGTAGCAGCGCAACTGAATCGTCCGATTCTCCGGTGTTCAATACTCTGCCGATGATGGGCAAAGCTTCCCCGGTAAGCCTGGGGGTTCCTTCTGATGCATTCGATACCAATAGTTCGAATCAGCAGGTGCAGGAACAGCGTCGCCGTATCAACGCTATGCTGCAGGATTATGAGCTGCAACGTCGTCTGCATGCCGACCAGGTTCAGTTTGAAAAGAACGATCCGCAACAGGCACAGGCTAATGTTCCCGGTAATCAGTCGTTAGGAATTCAGCAGCAGTAATGAAGCAGCTTTGGTGTGCCGTTAGCCTGCTGGCAGGCAGCCTGCTTTATACATCTACCGCCCCGGCGCAGACCTCTGCGTCCGGGGCGTTGTTACAGCAGATGGAGCAGGCAAGTCAGTCCCTCAATTACGAATTCGCTTACATCAATGTCTCTCGTCTTGGCATCGAATCCCTGCGCTATCGCCATGCGGTTATCAGTAACCGGATTTTTGCCCAGCTTTTGCAGATGGACGGTCCGCGACGTGAAGTGATTCAGCGTGGTAACGACATCAGCTATTTCGAGCCCGGCCTCGATCCGTTCACGCTGCCCGGCAACCATATCGTCGATGCGCTGCCTCCGTTGATGTTTGCCGACTTTTCACGCCTGAGCAGCGCCTATGACTTCATTCCAGTTGGTCGTTCACGTATTGCCGACCAGTTGTGTGAGGTGGTGCGCATTGTCTCTCGTGATGGCTCACGCTATAGCTATGTAGTGTGGCTGGATGTCGATACCAAACTGCCGTTACGTATCGATCTGCTGGATCGTGATGGTGAAACGCTGGAGCAGTTCCGCGTCATCAGTTTTGCCGTCGATGAAGGCGTGCGTAATCTGATGCAGGGGCTGGAGAAAGCCAATCTTCCGCCAACGTTATCCTTACCCGTTGGCGATAAAGTTCAGCTCAGCTGGCAACCGACATGGTTACCTGCGGGGATGACACTGATTTCTCAAAGCCGTCGGGATATCCCGGCGCTGAACAAAACGGTTGAATCCCGTCTTTACAGCGATGGTTTGTTCAGTTTCGCGATTAACGTAACGCCTGCCGATAAAGATAGCGTTGCGCAGACATTGCGCACTGGGCGTCGTACAGTGCAGACCGAAGTGCGCAATAATAGCGAGATTACCGTGGTGGGTGAGATTCCGCCAACCACAGCAAAACGTATTGCGGACAGCATTGATTCGGGACCAGCAAAATGATGAGAGAATGGGCCACCGTGGTGGCATGGAAAGAAGGCGTCGCGACGTTACATACCGAAGCGAAGACCTCCTGTAACAGTTGCTCGGCACGTAAAGGCTGCGGCAGCCACATGCTGAATAAGCTGGGGCCGAAAAATGCCCATGTAATGCAAATCGAAAGCAAAGAACCGCTACAACCTGGCCAGCGTATTGAGCTGGGTATCCGTGAGAGCAGTTTGCTGGGGTCTGCGTTACTGGTTTACATGACACCACTGTTTGGCCTGTTTCTGGTCGCTGGCTTGTTTCAAATGCTGTTTCATAGCGATCTGGCATCCGCCTGTGGTGCCTTGCTGGGCGGCATAGGGGGCTTTATTGTGGCGAAAGGGGTCTCGACGTTAGTCGGCGAACGTGAGGCTTTTCAGCCGGTGATCCTGAATGTTGCGTTGCCGCCAGATGCCATGCGGGTTGAAACTGAAATCTGATTCTTGCCGGGCCGCGTCAATCGCGGCCTTTTTATGCGCGCTTAGCCGCTTAATTCTGTTGCGATTCCCCGCTGTTCCATTCTTTAACGCAAGGCGTTAACAGTGTAATATGCGTCGTCATTAATGAGGCTGACAGGGTTCCAGGTAAAATACCGTTTCCTGAATGTGTCTGTGCTCAAGTATTCAACTGCTGTTCTACGTGAAGATATTCATATAAATGAAGCACATAAGAAATTTCTCCATCATCGCTCATATCGACCACGGCAAATCGACGCTCTCCGACCGTTTGATCCAAATTTGTGGTGGCCTGAGCGATCGTGAGATGGCAGCGCAGGTTCTGGATTCAATGGATTTGGAACGTGAGCGCGGCATTACCATCAAAGCGCAGAGTGTTACGCTCGATTACAAAGCGCTGAACGGTGAAACTTACCAGCTCAATTTTATCGATACCCCCGGACACGTTGACTTCTCCTATGAAGTATCACGTTCTCTGGCGGCCTGTGAAGGGGCGTTGCTGGTGGTCGATGCAGGTCAGGGCGTTGAAGCACAAACGCTGGCGAACTGCTACACCGCAATGGAAATGGATCTGGAAGTGGTACCGGTACTGAACAAGATCGACCTGCCTGCGGCCGACCCGGAGCGTGTGGCGGAAGAGATTGAAGATATCGTCGGTATCGATGCGACGGATGCCGTGCGCTGTTCAGCGAAAACCGGCGTTGGTGTGCCGGAAGTGCTGGAACGTCTGGTGCGTGACATTCCGCCGCCGCAGGGCGATCCGGATGCTCCGCTGCAGGCGTTGATCATCGACTCATGGTTCGATAACTACCTTGGCGTGGTGTCGCTGATTCGTATCAAGAACGGTACGCTGCGTAAAGGCGACAAAGTAAAAGTGATCAGCACCGGCCAGGTGTATAACGCTGAGCGCCTGGGGATTTTCACGCCGAAGCAAGTCGATCGCACCGAACTGAAATGCGGTGAGGTAGGCTGGCTGGTCTGCGCCATTAAAGACATTCTCGGTGCGCCAGTGGGTGATACCCTGACGCTGCAACGCAACCCTGCGGATAAAGCGCTGCCGGGCTTCAAAAAAGTGAAGCCGCAGGTATACGCCGGTCTGTTCCCGGTCAGCTCTGACGATTACGAAGCCTTCCGCGATGCGCTGGGCAAACTCAGCCTGAACGATGCATCGCTGTTTTACGAGCCGGAAAGCTCCACCGCGCTGGGCTTCGGCTTCCGCTGTGGCTTCCTTGGCCTGCTGCATATGGAGATCATCCAGGAACGTCTGGAGCGTGAATACGATCTCGATCTGATCACCACCGCACCGACCGTGGTGTACGAAGTGGAAACCACAGATGGCGAAGTGGTGTATGTCGACAGCCCGTCGAAGCTACCGCCGCTGAATAATATTGAAGAACTGCGCGAACCGATCGCCGAGTGTCATATGCTGCTGCCACAGGAATATCTGGGCAACGTCATTACGCTGTGCATCGAGAAGCGTGGTGTTCAGACAAATATGGTTTACCACGGCAACCAGGTTGCGCTGACTTACGAAATCCCGATGGCAGAAGTGGTCCTCGACTTCTTTGACCGTCTGAAATCAACGTCACGCGGCTATGCTTCACTGGATTATAACTTCAAACGTTTCCAGGCCTCTGACATGGTGCGTGTCGACGTGCTGATCAACTCAGAACGTGTCGATGCGCTGGCGCTGATTACTCACCGTGATAACTCGCAATATCGTGGCCGTGATCTGGTGGAGAAGATGAAAGAACTGATCCCACGACAGCAGTTCGATATCGCGATTCAGGCAGCAATTGGCAACCACATTATCGCTCGCTCAACAGTCAAGCAGCTGCGTAAAAACGTTCTGGCGAAATGCTATGGCGGTGACGTCAGCCGTAAGAAAAAACTGTTGCAGAAGCAGAAGGACGGTAAGAAGCGAATGAAGCAGGTCGGTAACGTTGAGCTGCCGCAGGAAGCATTCCTTGCCATTCTGCATGTCGGTAAAGACAGCAAATAAGGAACCTCAATGGCTAATATGTTCGCCCTGATTCTGGCGATCGCCACCCTGGTAACCGGTGTTATCTGGTGTATTGATCGTTTTAAATGGGCACCGGCGCGTCGTGTTAAGCAGGCTGCTGCACAGGCGCAAGCCGGCAACACGCTGGATGGAAAAACGCTGGCGAAAGTCTCCGCGCAGCCTGGCTGGGTGGAAACGGCAGCATCGGTTTTTCCGGTGCTGGCGGTGGTGTTTATTGTGCGCTCTTTCGTGTATGAGCCGTTCCAGATCCCATCTGGTTCGATGATGCCAACCCTGCTGATTGGTGACTTCATTCTCGTTGAGAAGTTTGCCTATGGGCTGAAAGATCCGATCACGCAAACCACGCTGATCCCAACCGGTCATCCGCAACGTGGTGATGTCGCGGTATTTAAATACCCGAAAGATCCGAGCATGGATTACATCAAACGCGTTATCGGTTTACCGGGCGACAAAGTGGTCTACGATCCTTATAGCAAAACGTTGACGGTTAATCCGGGCTGTGCGGGGAGCAAATGCGACACCGCGTTGCCGATTACCTACACCAATATCGAACCGAGTAGCTTTATTCAGACTTTCAGCGGCTTCGATGGTAATGAAACCGGTAACGGCTTCTTCCAGGTACCGCCGGGCGAAACCATGCGTGGTGGCCTGCGTCTCGGTACACGTAAAGAGACGCTGGGCAACGTGACGCATGACATCCTGCTGGTTAACGAAGCGCAGAGTCAGGCGAGCATGTACTATCAGCAGCCTGGCGAGCCACAGTCCACCTGGATTGTGCCGCAGGGGCAATACTTCATGATGGGCGATAACCGTGATAACAGCGCCGACAGCCGCTACTGGGGCTTTGTACCCGAGCGTAATCTGGTCGGTAAAGCGGTCGCTATCTGGATGAGCTTTGAGAAACAGGAAGGACAGTGGCCAACCGGCGTGCGACTGAGTCGTATCGGCGGTATTCACTGATAACAGGCCCGCATAGCGGGCAAAACGGTTGGCTCCCTGCGGGGAGCCAGTGCACACGAAACGGAACGTGCTGGAACCTCAGCCCCGTTTCGTATGCAGAGTGACAGACGCACAGAAGAACTGGAATCGCATGAACCCCATCCTCATTAACAAGCTACAGCGCAAACTGGGCTACACTTTTACTCATCCGGAACTACTGCAACAGGCGCTGACTCACCGCAGTGCCAGCAGTAAACATAACGAGCGTCTTGAATTTCTTGGCGATTCAATTCTCAGCTATGTGATTGCTAACGCACTTTATCAACGCTTTCCGCGTGTTGATGAGGGCGATATGAGCCGCATGCGCGCTACGCTGGTACGTGGTAACACGCTGGCTGAAATGGCACGGGAGTTTGATCTCGGCGAGTGTTTACGTCTCGGTCCGGGTGAATTGAAAAGCGGCGGTTTTCGTCGCGAATCGATTCTGGCTGATACCGTGGAAGCACTGATTGGTGGCATTTTCCTCGACAGCACGATTCAAACCGTCGAAAAATTGATTCTCGACTGGTATCAAACGCGACTGGAGCAAATCAGTCCGGGCGATAAGCAAAAAGATCCGAAAACACGCCTGCAGGAATATCTGCAGGGACGCCATCTGCCCTTACCGTCTTACCTGGTGGTGCAGGTGCGTGGTGAAGCCCACGATCAGGAATTTACCATTCACTGTCAGGTGAGTGGCATGGCAGAGCCGGTGGTGGGCGTAGGCTCCAGCCGCCGTAAAGCGGAACAGGCCGCTGCCGAACAAGCGCTGATTAAACTCGGCCTCGAATAGTCACATCGCAGCACCCTGACCGGTGCTGATTAAGTCAGGACTCGAATGAGCGAACACGAAACTTATTGCGGCTTTGTCGCGATTGTTGGCCGACCGAACGTCGGCAAATCCACCTTGCTGAACCAGTTGCTGGGGCAGAAGGTGTCGATCACCTCGCGCAAGCCGCAAACCACGCGTCACCGTATCATGGGCATTCATACTGAAGGGCCATATCAGGCCATCTATGTGGATACCCCCGGGCTGCATATGGAAGAAAAGCGGGCGATTAACCGCCTGATGAACCGTGCTGCCAGCAGTTCTATCGGTGATGTTGAATTGGTCATTTTCGTGGTTGATGGCACGCGCTGGACGCCGGATGACGAAATGGTGCTGAACAAGCTGCGTGATGGCAAAGTGCCGGTGGTGCTGGCGGTTAACAAAGTCGATAACATCCAGGATAAAAGCATCCTGCTGCCACACCTGCAATTCCTCAGCCAGCAGATGAACTTCGCTGAAATCGTGCCGATCTCAGCTGAATTTGGCAAGAACGTGGATACCATTGCGGCGATCGTGCGTAAGCGTCTGCCGCAGGCGGAACATCACTTCCCCGAAGAGTACATCACTGACCGCTCCCAGCGCTTTATGGCTTCCGAAATCATCCGTGAAAAACTGATGCGTTTCCTCGGTGCCGAACTGCCTTATTCCGTTACCGTTGAGATTGAGAAGTTCGAGACTAACGAACGTGGCGGCTATGATATCAGCGGCCTGATTCTGGTTGAGCGCGATGGTCAGAAGAAAATGGTGATTGGCAACAAAGGGGCCAAAATCAAAACCATTGGTATTGAAGCGCGTAAAGATATGGAAGAGATGTTTGAGGCCAAAGTGCACCTCGAACTCTGGGTGAAGGTCAAATCTGGCTGGGCAGACGACGAACGTGCGCTGCGCAGTCTGGGTTATGTAGACGACCTCTAATCGATGGAAGGCTGGCAACGCGCCTTTGTGCTGCATAGTCGCCCCTATAGCGAAACCAGCCTGCTGCTCGATCTCTTTAGCGAAAGCGAAGGGCGCGTGCGCGTCCTTGCCAAAGGCGCGCGGTCGCGCCGTTCGCAACTCAAAGGTGCTTTGCAACCTTTCACACCGCTGCTGGTGCGCTGGGGCGGGCGTGGCGAAGTCAAAACGCTGCGCAGTGCCGAAGCGGTATCGCTGGCGCTGCCGCTCAGCGGTATCACGCTCTACTGTGGCCTGTACGTGAATGAACTCTTGTCGCGCGTGCTGGAGCAGGAAATTCCTTTCTCTGAGTTATTCTTCGATTACCTGAATTGTATCCAGTCACTGGCGGCTGCCAGCGGCACGCCGGAACCGTCGTTGCGTCGCTTTGAGCTGGCGCTGCTGGGTCACCTGGGATACGGGGTCGATTTCCTGCACTGCGCAGGCAGTGGCGAAGAAGTGGATGACGGCATGACCTACAGCTATCGCGAAGAGAAAGGTTTCATTGCCAGCCTGGTAGTGAACCAGCGCAGCTTTACCGGTCGCCAGTTGCGGGCGCTATGGGCGCGGGACTTTCCTGATGCAGATAGCCTGCGTGCTGCCAAGCGTTTTACCCGCATGGCGCTGAAGCCTTACCTGGGCGGCAAACCGCTCAAAAGTCAGGAACTCTTTCGTCAGTTTGTGCCGAAAAAGAAGCCGGATGCGGCGAGCGAATGATGCCAGTCCAGGTGTCGCGCGGTACACTCTCAACACACTAAACACATTTAAGGATTGTCATGGCTGAGTTGCTGTTAGGGGTCAACATTGACCACATCGCCACCGTACGTAACGCGCGTGGCACCAATTATCCCGATCCGGTGCAGGCGGCATTTATCTCCGAACAGGCAGGGGCGGATGGTATCACCGTGCACCTGCGTGAAGACCGTCGTCATATTACTGACCGTGATGTGCGTATTCTGCGAGACACCATTCAGACACGTATGAACCTGGAAATGGCGGTGACTGATGAGATGGTTGGCATTGCCTGCGATATCAAACCGCATTTCTGCTGCCTGGTGCCGGAAAAGCGTCAGGAAGTGACCACCGAAGGCGGTCTCGACGTGGCGGGCCAGCAGGACAAAATCAATGCTGCGGTAAGGCAACTGAGCGAGGCGGGCATTCTGGTCTCGTTATTTATTGATGCCGACCACCGTCAGATTGAGGCGGCAGTCGCCAGCGGTGCGCCTTACATTGAAATCCACACCGGTTCCTATGCGGAAGCGCCTGAAGGGCTGGCACGTGATGCCGAGCTGGAACGCATTCGTATCGCCGCCACCTTTGCCGCCAGCCTCGGCCTGAAGGTGAATGCGGGCCACGGACTGACCTACCACAACGTACTGCCGATTGCGGCTTTACCGGAAATGCATGAACTGAATATCGGCCATGCAATTATTGGTCGCGCAGTGATGAGTGGTCTGGCTGACGCGGTGAAAGAGATGAAACAGCTGATGCGGGAAGCGCGCCGTTAATGGCCATACTCGGGCTGGGCACCGATATCGTTGAGATTGAGCGCATCGCGGGTGTTATTGAGCGCTCCGGGGATCGTTTGGCGCAGCGGGTGCTGAGCGAAGCCGAGTGGCAGCAATACCAGACGCACCAGCAGCCGGTGCGTTTTCTGGCTAAGCGTTTTGCGGTGAAAGAAGCGGCGGCAAAAGCCTTTGGCACCGGTATTCGCGGCGGTCTGGCATTTAATCAGTTTGAAGTTTACAACGACGCGCTGGGTAAACCAGGCTTACGTTTCTTCCAGCATGCGGCGGACATTGCCCGGCAGCTTGGCGTACAGCATGTTCATGTCACACTGGCCGATGAACGTCACTACGCCTGTGCCACGGTGATCATTGAAAGCTAGTGATGCAGCACCACAAATTTCTCCCACAGCGCCTCGCGACTTTCGGGGTGCTGTGGGTCAGGAATGATGGTGTTATCGATGGGGCATACACTCAGGCAGGTTGGCACATCATAATGGCCGACACATTCGGTGCAACGAGCGCTGTCAATCTGGTAGATGGCGTCACCGAGGCTGATCGCCTGGTTCGGGCACTCCGGTTCGCACATGTCGCAGTTGATACAGCGCTGGGTAATCAGTAAAGCCATGGTCGCAAGCTATCTGGTGAAAAGGATTCAGTCAAGGCGCGCACCTTAGCATACTCCGGCCTGCACCCCAATCTGAGCGGTTGGTTTTTCTCCGCATCATTTGCGCTAGCGCAAGATAGCATCCTGCGACCTTTCCCGTTACACCAGCTTTCTCACCAGCGCTTCACTGTGGCGAATGTGGCTGGAGGCGCGCTCAGGGTCATTCTGCACCAGCGCCATAAACAGCAGGTCCGTCAGGGCCAACTGAGCACTGGTAGAGGAGATCGCGGCACTGCGGGTGCTTTGTTCCTCGGCGACAGTGTAGAGACAATGCGTGGCGCACTGCTGCAACGTATTGGGGGTGAACCCGGTAAACGCCAGCACGTCGGCTCCGGTCTGCGCAGCCTCCTGGGCGGCAAGATTGATTTCGCGTCGTTCACCGGTATAGGAAATGGCCAGCAGCACATCGCCCGCTGTCATGGCCTGTACGCTGGCAAGCAACGCGTGCATATCCTGCTCGGCGACGGCGTTGATGCCGATCTTCATCAGTTTCCACGAAAAATCTTTTGCCACCAGGCCCGATGCGCCAATGCCGACCAGCAGGATACGGTTGGCATTTTTCAGCAACTGTAACGTTTCCAGCAGCATCTCTTCGCTATTGATATCCAGCGTGGCGCGGATGGCCGAAATCTTCTCAGCCAGCAGTTTTTCACCCACGACTTTTAGCGGGTCATCGCTAAGAATATGGTTATGAACGGTAATGGCATCACGGTCGGCCAATGATTCGCTCAGTGCTAACTTCAAGGCCGGGAACCCTCTATAGCCCAGTTTCTGGGCGAACTTGACCACGCTGGACTGACTGACACCTGATTCTTCCGCCAGTTTTTGCGAGCTCAAATGCCGTGCCCGGTCCGGTTGTGACAACAAAAAATCCGCCAGACGTCGCTCGTTGAGCGCCAGACGCGGATAAAGCTGACGAATCCGCAGCAATGAACTCATTTCCGATCCTTAATTCAGAACGTAATGCCTGTTTAGCCTGATAAATGTGGCAAGGAATGTCACATAGCAGCCTGCCGACAATAAGAATAAACTATTCAGCGGGCATTGTAGTCATTGGAATTAAAAATGACCGCGTTCACCTGGCTACACTCAAGAGCATGCATGATAAAGCAGAATGGAAGGAGAGAGGTTTGACAAAGGGTACGCAACGACGCGTGGTGTTTTTTGATCTCGACGGCACGCTACACCAGCAGGACATGTTCGGCACCTTTATGCGTTATCTGCTGAAACACCAGCCGCTGAATTTACTGCTGGTGGTGCCATTGTTGCCGGTGATTGGCGCGGGATTACTGTTTAAAGGGCGCGCCGCGCGCTGGCCGATGAGTTTGTTGCTGTGGGCCATCACCTTCGGTCACAGTGAAAAACGCCTGTTGCAGCGCGAAGCCGAATTTGCTCGCTGGTTCCGCCAGCGCGTCACCGCTTTCCCGGTGGTACAGCAGCGACTGACGGATTATCTCAGTAGCGATGATGCCGATGTCTGGTTAATCACCGGCTCGCCGCAATCGCTGGTGGAGCAGGTGTATTTCGATTCGGCCTTTCTGCCGCGCGTACAACTCATTGCCAGCCAGATGAAGCCTGGACGGGGTGGGCGTCTTCTGGCCATGCGGTGTCTGGGGCATGAAAAAGTGGCGCAGCTGGAGGAGAAAATCGGCACGCCGCTGCAATTGTACAGTGGCTACAGTGACAGCAAGCAGGATAACCCGCTGCTCTTCTTCTGCCAGCATCGCTGGCGCGTCACCCCACGTGGTGAGCTGCAGCAGCTGGAATAACCTCGCTATTTCGCTATAATGCGCCGCCCTTAATTGCCCGCAGGAGTTACCCGGTGAACCCACAGACTGATGAATACTGGATGCGTCACGCTTTACGCCTCGCACGTTTGGCGTGGGATCAGGGGGAAGTGCCGGTCGGTGCGGTACTGGTGCAGGGGGACAGGGTGATTGGCGAAGGCTGGAACCGGCCAATTGGTCAGCATGATCCCACCGCTCATGCTGAAATCATGGCGCTGCGTCAGGGGGGGAAAGTGCTGGAAAATTATCGCCTGCTGGACACCACGTTATACGTCACGCTCGAACCCTGTGTGATGTGTGCCGGAGCGATGGTGCATAGCCGGATTACCCGACTGGTGTATGGCGCGAAAGATGAAAAGACCGGTGCCGTTGGTTCGCTGCTGGATGTGATTGGTCATCCCGGCATGAACCACCAAATCCAGCTGACATCCGGTGTGCTGGCGGAAGAATGCGCCGCGATGCTGAGTGATTTTTTCCGTATGCGACGTGAGCAGAAAAAAGCGCTGCGTCAGGCACAGCGCGACGCGGGTTAATTCATCGCAATTTTCGGTTCGACAGCGGGGTAACCGGCTCCCAGTTCCGCTTCCATGGCTGACTGCTGCGCCAGCCGTTTGTCCTGCTCCTGTAAATATCCCACCAAACTAATCTGATACTTACGGATATTTTCCACGTAGTTATACGCCTCATGGCCACGCGCAAAGCCATAAGTGGTTTGCGCGTAGTAGCGTTTTTGACTGAGCATCGGTAAACGCAGCTTCACATCGGCCCAGCTATCGGGATTGCCACCTTGTTTGGCTGTCAGCTTACGTGCGTCCAGCATGTGGGCATAGCCCATGTTATAGGCGGCCAGTGCAAACCAGATACGTTCATCTTCCGGGATGGTCTCTGGCACTTTTTCCACCATGCGTTGCAGGTATTCGCTGCCACCGCGAATACTTTGTTCAGGATCGAGACGATCGGCAACGTCAAGGCTATCGGCAGTGTTACGCGTCAGCATCATCATACCGCGCACGCCAGTGGGTGAAGTTGCCTGCGGATTCCAGTGCGACTCCTGATAAGAGATCGCCGCCAGCAGACGCCAGTCGATGCTGGCGGCATACTTCTCGAATAACGGCTTGATATCCGGCAGGGTATTGTCGATGGCGCGCAGGAAGGTACGGGTATCGACGTAATCAAATGTGCCGACATGGCCGAGATACTTCTCCTCCAGCCGCGCCATGGTGCCTTCTTCACTCATCTGGCTATAGAAGTCGAGCATCGCCGCATTCAGGCTGTCATCTTCTTCATTGCGCGGCAGATACCAGGTGACGGGTTCTTCATCGGTGATATCAAAGGCCACCGCCAGCTGCGGGTGGATGCGTTGCAGCAGGCCAATGGTGACAGAATCCCCCACGGTGTAGTCCAGCTTGCCGTCCGCCACCGCTTCCAGCAGTGCTTTTTGCCCCTGGTCGGTCGCGATAGACCAGTCGAGATCAGGATAGTTTCCGGTTTTTGCGGAACGTAAAGTTGACAGGTACGCAGAACCGGACTGCACAATCAGGCGGCCTTTCAGATCACCGAGGTTTTTGGGCCGCGGCTTATCAATGCGATACACCAGCTGTTGCGATACCGAGTAATAACTCGGCCCGGTCTGATAACGGGCAATGCGATCGTTGTTGTAGATCAGGCCCGCCGCCAGCAAATCTGCCTTACCATCATCAAGATCGTCAAACAGGTCACCGAGGTTCGGACGCACCGTTACCTGGAGTTTGACGCCAAGATAATCGGCGAAGCGCTTTGCCAGCTCGTAATCCATACCGGCTGGTGCATTGTTGATGGTGTAGTACGTCAGCGGGGAGTTTACGGTACTGATGCGCAGTACTCCCCGTGATTTGATCTGCGATATCGCGTCTTTGCCACCCCCATACCAGGGGATCGACGGCCACAGTGCCAGCGCAAGTAGCACGGTGATCAGACCGATAAGCAGATAGTTTAATTTCAGGCGTTTCAAATAGTTGTCTCTCGCTGGCTCTAAGGCCTCTGTCTTTAAAAGGCAGTATTGATCTTGTATGAACTCCCAGAGCGAAGGGCATTTTGCGCAACAAAGCGAGCCGGAGCAACTTATATAGCAAGATTTGCGCAAAATTCAGGCAAATCCTGATGCCTATAAATTCTGCGCAAACGGTTTCGTAACCGGTGCTGTTTCTCTATAATACGCCCCGTTTTCCCTGTTGCGCCCAATGAAGCGTCGCCCGGCGCTTCGAAGACGAGAGATCTTTAATGATGGAAATTCTGCGTGGTTCGCCCGCCCTGTCGGCATTTCGTGTAAACAAACTGCTGACCCGCTTTCAGGACGCTCATCTGCCGGTGAGTGATATTTACGCCGAGTACGTCCATTTTGCCGATGTCAGCGCGCCATTGAGTGCGGACGAAAAAGCCCGCCTGCAACGCTTGCTGAAATACGGTCCGTCTCTCGCCGAACATGCGCCACAAGGGCGTCTGTTGCTGGTGACGCCGCGTCCAGGTACCATTTCACCCTGGTCTTCCAAAGCGACCGACATCGCCCACAACTGCGACCTGCCGCAGGTGCGTCGTCTGGAACGTGGTATGGCGTTCTATGTCCAGGCACCGCAACTGACCGAAGCGCAGTGGCAAACCCTTGCCAGCCTGCTGCATGACCGCATGATGGAAACGGTATTCGCCGATCTTAATGATGCGCAGCAACTTTTTTCTCATCATGAGCCGCAGCCGCTGAAAAGCGTTGATGTGCTGGGCGGGGGCCGTCAGGCGCTGGAACAGGCTAACACCACGCTGGGTCTGGCATTGGCCGATGACGAAATCGACTACCTGCTGAACGCCTTCACTGGGCTTGGTCGCAACCCGAACGACATTGAACTCTATATGTTCGCCCAGGCGAACTCTGAGCATTGCCGTCACAAAATTTTCAACGCCGACTGGATTATCGACGGTGAAAAACAGCCGAAGTCGCTGTTTAAAATGATCAAAAACACCTTCGAACAAACGCCCGACCATGTGCTGTCTGCCTATAAAGACAACGCGGCGGTGATGGAAGGTTCTGAAGTTGGCCGTTACTACGCCGATGCCGAAAAAGGCGAATATGATTTCCATCAGGAAGCTGCGCATATCCTGATGAAAGTCGAAACCCATAACCACCCAACGGCAATTTCTCCGTGGCCAGGTGCTGCGACCGGTTCCGGTGGTGAAATCCGTGACGAAGGCGCAACCGGACGGGGTGCCAAACCTAAAGCGGGTCTGGTGGGCTTCTCGGTTTCCAACCTGCGTATTCCAGGCTTTGAACAGCCATGGGAAGAAGACTTCGGTAAGCCGGACCGTATCGTAACGGCGCTGGACATCATGACCGAAGGCCCGCTGGGTGGCGCGGCGTTCAATAACGAATTTGGTCGTCCGGCACTGAACGGCTACTTCCGTACTTATGAAGAACGCGTAAACAGTCACAACGGTGAAGAACTGCGTGGCTATCACAAACCGATCATGCTGGCGGGCGGCATCGGTAACATCCGTGCCGATCACGTGCAGAAAGGCGAAATTGTGGTGGGTGCCAAGCTGATCGTGCTGGGTGGCCCGGCAATGAACATCGGCCTCGGTGGCGGTGCAGCCTCATCCATGGCTTCGGGCCAGTCTGATGCTGACCTCGATTTTGCCTCAGTACAGCGTGACAACCCGGAAATGGAACGTCGTTGCCAGGAAGTGATCGATCGCTGCTGGCAGCTGGGCGAAGCTAACCCGATTCTGTTTATTCATGACGTGGGCGCGGGCGGCCTGTCTAACGCGATGCCGGAGCTGGTCAGCGACGGTGGCCGTGGTGGTCGCTTCAATCTGCGTGACGTGCTGAGCGATGAGCCAGGCATGAGCCCGCTGGAAGTGTGGTGTAACGAATCGCAGGAACGTTATGTGCTGGCGGTTGCGCCGGACAAACTGGCGCTGTTCGATGAACTGTGTCAGCGTGAGCGCGCACCTTATGCGGTGATTGGTGAAGCCACCGAAGAACAGCATCTGAGCCTGGCGGATAGCCATTTCGACAACAAACCGATCGACATGCCGCTGGATGTGCTGCTGGGCAAAACGCCGAAGATGACGCGTGATGTGGTCAGTCAGCAGGCGAAAGGTGAGATGTTGCAGCGCGACGGCATCACCCTTGCTGACGCGGTAAACCGTGTACTGCATCTGCCGACGGTGGCAGAGAAAACCTTCCTCGTCACCATCGGTGACCGTACCGTAACCGGCATGGTGGCACGTGACCAGATGGTCGGACCGTGGCAGATTCCGGTTGCCAACTGTGCAGTGACGACCGCCAGCCTCGATAGCTACTACGGCGAAGCCTTCTCACTGGGCGAACGCGCGCCAGTAGCATTGCTCGACTTCGCCGCGTCAGGCCGCCTGGCGGTGGGTGAAGCCCTGACCAACCTGGCAGCAACGGCCATTGGCCCACTGACACGCGTGAAGCTGTCCGCGAACTGGATGGCGGCAGCCGGTCACCCGGGTGAAGATGCCGGTCTGTATGAAGCCGTGAAAGCGGTTGGCGAAGAACTTTGCCCGGCACTGGGTATTACCATCCCGGTGGGTAAAGACTCCATGTCGATGAAAACCCGCTGGCAGCAGGGGAATGAGCAGCGCGAAATGACATCACCGTTATCGCTGGTCATCACCGCCTTTGCCCGCGTGGAAGACGTGCGCCGTACCGTGACGCCAGAATTGCAGGCTGACAAAGACAACCTGCTGCTGCTGGTGGATCTGGGCAATGGCGCAAATACGCTTGGTGCAACGGCGCTGTCCCAGGTCTATCGCCAACTGGGTGACAAACCGGCGGACGTGCGTGACGCGGGTCAGCTGGCTGGTTTCTTTAACGCTATCCAGGCGCTGGTGGCTGAGCAGAAACTGCTGGCCTACCATGACCGTTCCGATGGCGGCCTGCTGGTCACGCTGGCTGAGATGGCGTTTACCGGACATTGCGGTATCGAAGCCGACATCGCGGCGCTGGGTAGTGATGCACTGGCGGCGCTGTTTACCGAAGAGCTGGGCGCAGTGATGCAAATCAACGCTGCTGACCGTGATGCGGTGCTGAAGACTTTCGCTGATCATGGCCTGATGACCAATGTCCATGTGATTGGTCAGGCGCAGCCAGGCGATCGCTTTGTGATTCGTTCTGGCGAGCATGCGGTGTACAGCGAAAGCCGTACCACGCTGCGTACCTGGTGGGCAGAAACCACCTGGCAGATGCAGCGTCTGCGTGATAACCCGGCCTGTGCCGATCAGGAACATGAAGCGAAGAAAAATGACAACGATCCTGGCCTGAATGTCCACCTGACCTTCAAACCGGAGGAAGACGTGGCTGCGCCGATGATCGCGACCGGTGCGCGTCCGCGCGTGGCGGTGCTGCGTGAGCAGGGCGTCAACTCCCACGTTGAAATGGCGGCAGCCTTCCATCGTGCAGGTTTCACCGCGGTCGATGTGCATATGAGCGACCTGCTGGCGGGCCGTCGCGGTCTGGAAGAGTTCCATGCGCTGGTTGCCTGTGGTGGCTTCTCCTACGGAGACGTATTGGGCGCGGGTGAAGGCTGGGCAAAATCCATCCTGTTCAACAGCCGCGTGCGTGATGAGTTCGAAAACTTCTTCCACCGTCCGCAGACGCTGGCGTTGGGCGTATGTAACGGCTGCCAGATGATGTCCAACCTGCGTGAGCTGGTACCGGGCAGCGAACTGTGGCCGCGCTTTGTGCGTAACCAGTCAGAACGTTTTGAAGCGCGCTTCAGCCTGGTGGAAGTGGCCGCCAGCCCGTCGCTGCTGCTGGACGGCATGGCCGGTTCGCATATGCCGATCGCTGTGTCACACGGCGAAGGCTTTGTTGAAGTGCGTGATGGTGCGCATCTGGCGGCGCTGGAAAGCAAAGGTCTGGTGGCACTGCGCTTCGTGGACAACTTCGGTAAGGTGACCGAGACTTACCCGGCCAACCCGAACGGTTCCCCGAACGGTATCACCGCTGTCACCAACGAAAGCGGTCGCGTGACCATTATGATGCCGCACCCGGAGCGCGTGTTCCGTACCGTGAGCAACTCCTGGCACCCGGCAGAGTGGGGCGAAGACAGCCCATGGATGCGTATTTTCCGCAACGCGCGTAAGCAGTTGGGTTAAACGTACCCGGAGCGATTTATCGCGCATCAGGGGTGTCCATCAGGACACCCCTTTTTTATGGTGTCGGAAAACAGCGACACCGCTACGGTTAGCCTGTCGCCAAAAGGTGACATTTAACGCATTGATATTATTAGGTGTAATTTTTCCTTCAAAAACGCGTTGCTAATCAGCGACAGTTTTTTCGGACCGGACGGTAAATTTTTTGCGCTGGTTATCATTCTGAGAAAGCATTTGTCTGATTATTAACGCTATTTTATTTTTGGCACGATGTTTGCTATACTCATTACGTTGCTCATTCTCCTGCTTATGATTGCCCCGCATTGCGGTTGAGCTCATAAAAACTGAATGACGCACCAAACGGTGCCTGCCGTCCACCCAACCGATAATCGCTTGCTTTGCAACGTTATCAAGCATCGGACGTAACGTTGAGTTAGGCACCACCTTATTCCCGCGTGAGGCATTCGGCGTCACGCTCAACGGCAGGCCATCGCGCCTGCCGTTTTCTTATCTGTGCTTTCTTCCGCTTTCAGACTCCGCTAGCATTCCTGCAGTAGAAATTTAAGGAAATCCGGTTGTGAAGAGATGGCGTTTATTTCCCCGTTCGCTGCGTCAGCTGGTGCTGATGGCGTTCCTGCTGGTCCTGCTGCCACTGCTGGTGCTGGCGTGGCAGGCATGGGAAAGCCTGTCGGCGCTGAGTAATCAGGCGGCGGACACCAATCGCAACACCTTTACCGATGTCCGTCGCAGCGAAGCGATGGCGCGTACCGCCATCGAGCTGGAACGTAGCTATCGTCAATATTGCGTGTTAGGTGATGACAGCCTGGCACGGCTCTATCAGACGCAACGCGCGCACTACGGTCAGATGCTCAGCACCCACGCTGCCAGCCTGCCGGATTTGCCCTCGTTCAAACTGTTAGCCGCAACGCTGCCGCAGCTGGAAACGCTGCAATGTGCCAGCGGCAATCCCTCCGCACCGGCATCGACTGCCCTTGAGCACTTTTCCGATACCAATGCGCAAATGGTGCAGGAAACCCGCGAAGTGGTGTTTTCGCGGGGGTTGCAATTGCAGCGTGAAATTGCCGATCGTGGCCAGTTTTTTGGCTGGCAGGCGCTGATATTGTTCCTGATCAGTCTGGCGCTGGTGCTGTTGTTTACCGGCATGATTATCGGGCCGGTGAAGCGGGTGGAGCGGATGATCAACCGGCTGGGTGAAGGCAAGGCGCTGGGGGACAGTATCAGCTTCCGTGGTCCGCGTGAGATTCGCTCGCTCGGCAAACGTATTGTCTGGCTGAGTGAACGCCTGAGCTGGCTGGAAGCGCAACGCCACGAGTTTTTACGCCATCTTTCCCATGAGCTGAAAACGCCACTTGCCAGCCTGCGCGAAGGCACCGAATTGTTAGCCGATCAGGTGGCGGGTCCACTGAATAGCGAGCAGCAGGAAGTGGTGGCGATTCTGGATACCAGCAGCCGTCATTTGCAGCGTTTGATCGAGCAGTTGCTGGATTACAACCGCAAACTGGCTGATGGCCCGATGGCGCTGGATGTTGTGACGCTGGATACTATCGTCGATACGGTGGTGAAATCGCATTCGCTGCCAGCCCATGCGCGCCAGATGAGCACCCATGTGGATTTACAGGTCAACCACTGTCTGGCTGAAGCCACCTTGCTGCAACGGGTGATCGATAACCTTTATTCGAACGCCGTGAACTACGGTAGCGAATCCGGTAACATCTGGCTGCACAGTCAGCAGAAGGGCAATGAGGTGTGGATTGAGGTGGCAAACACCGGCACACCGATTCCGGCTGAAGAGCAGGCGATGATCTTTGAGCCTTTTTATCAGGGCAGCCAACAACGCAAGGGGCCGGTGAAAGGCAGTGGACTGGGTTTAAGCATCGCCAAAGATTGCCTGCGCAGGATGCAAGGCGATTTGCAGTTGGTGACACACAAGGACGCGGATGTCTGTTTTCGTATCATTTTGACTACCACCGCCGGGAATGCCTGATCAATGAATTTATCCCTCAAAAAAATATTTGCCGGTAGCCTGCTGGTATTCAGCCTTGCGGGCTGCCATGCACCTTCTACAGACAGCGCCCTCAGAGACGACAACATTCAGCCGGAGCCACAGGTACGTCTGCCGGACTATCTGGCGACGGATTGCGGCAATGTCTGGCAAATTGAGTACCCGGCTGCCATGAGCAACCCATTGTATTGGCAGCGAGCGATTGATTGTGCCGAGCGTCTGTCACCGGCTGAAGCCCGGGCGGAAGCACGCCGCTGGCCGGTGCAGGGCTGGTCACGTGCCTTTAAGCAGGGCATATTGCTGGCTAACGGTAACGTGACGCCGCAGGAGCGCCGCGACTATGTTGAGGCGCTGGATGGCTACAGCACGACGTTTCCGGCGGCAGTCCGCCCGCTGATTCAGTTGTGGCGGAGTAATCAGGCCGCTCAGCTTGAACTGAGCGAAGCACGTGGCCGTTACGCGCGGCTACAGCAAAGTACCGATTCCGAGCTGGATAGCCTGCGCCAGCAGCAACGCACGCTACGTACCTCGCTGGCGGATATGCAGCATAAGCTGGAGCGCCTGACGGATATCGAGCGTCAGCTGTCCTCGCGCAAAGCGCCCGACAGCAGCGATACGTCGCGCAGTGCCAGCGGTACGGCGAATGAGGAGCAGCCATAATGAAACAGGCCGCACGATTATTGCTGGTGGATGATGATCCGAGCTTGCTGAAGCTGCTGGGCATGCGTCTCAGCAGTGAAGGCTATCAGGTCGCGACAGCGGCCAGCGGGCCGGAAGCCTTACGTCATCTGCAAAAAGAGAAGGTTGATCTGGTGGTCAGCGACCTGCGGATGGATGAGATGGACGGTCTGGCGTTGTTTGGCGAAATTCAGAAACGCCACGCGGGCCTGCCGGTGATCATTCTGACTGCGCATGGTTCGATCCCGGAAGCCGTCTCTGCCACCCAGCAGGGCGTATTCAGCTTTCTTACCAAACCGGTAGATCGCGATGCGTTATACAAAGCGATTGATGAGGCTCTGGCGCTACGTGCGCCCGAAACCGATGATGGCTGGCGCGAATCTATCGTTACGCGCAACCCGCTGATGTTACGGCTGCTGGAACAGGCGCATATGGTGGCGCAATCCGACGTCAGTGTGTTGATTAACGGCCAGAGTGGCACCGGTAAAGAGGTGCTGGCGCAGGCGATTCATGCCGCCAGCCCACGCGCCAGTAAACCTTTTATCGCCATCAACTGTGGCGCGTTACCGGAGCAGTTGCTGGAGTCTGAGCTTTTCGGTCACGCCAAAGGGGCGTTTACCGGTGCGGTGAGTGCTCGCGAGGGGTTGTTTCAGGCGGCGGAGGGCGGCACGCTATTCCTCGATGAGATTGGCGATATGCCACAGGCGCTGCAGGTGAAGCTGCTGCGCGTGCTACAGGAACGCAAGGTTCGCCCGCTCGGCAGTAATCATGATGTCAGCATCAATGTGCGCATCATTTCTGCCACCCACCGCGATTTGCCCAAAGCGATGGAAAAGAAAAGCTTTCGCGAAGATCTTTACTATCGCCTCAACGTGGTGAACCTGAAGATCCCGGCGCTGCATGAACGTGCCGAAGATATTCCCCTGCTGGCGAACCATTTGCTGCGTCAGTCTGCCGATCGTCATAAACCCTTTGTGCGCAGTTTTTCGGTAGATGCCATGAAAAGGTTGGTGGGAGCCAGCTGGCCGGGTAATGTGCGTCAACTGGTGAACGTCATTGAGCAGTGCGTGGCGCTGAGTACTTCACCGGTGATTGGTGATGCGCTGGTTGAACAGGCACTGGCGGGTGAGAACACCGCGCTGCCGACCTTTGTCGAAGCCCGCAATCAGTTTGAGCTGAACTATCTGCGTAAGCTGCTGCAAATGACCAAAGGAAATGTGACCAATGCTGCGCGTCTGGCTGGACGTAACCGCACCGAGTTTTATAAGCTGCTGTCGCGCCATGAACTGGACGCCAGTGATTTTAAAGAGTAGCTTTCTGCCGCTGCGATTCGGCCTGTTGCCCCAGCATTCGGACAGAAAGCAGGAGAAAGTCCTGTTTTGACGCCACAGACGGCTCTGAGCCAGCGGCTGCGGCAGGAACATTTATACTATCTGTTACCCGTCCGGCCACGGAGGGAGTGAAAAAAGGATCTGTGATGAAAAAGATCGATGCAATTATCAAACCATTTAAACTCGATGATGTACGCGAAGCGTTAGCGGAAGTCGGCATCACCGGGATGACGGTCAGCGAAGTGAAAGGATTTGGTCGCCAGAAGGGGCACACTGAACTGTATCGTGGTGCCGAGTATATGGTCGATTTTCTGCCGAAAGTAAAAATCGAAATGGTGGTGGGCGACGATATCGTTGATACCTGCGTTGAGACCATCATGAAAACTGCACAAACCGGCAAAATCGGCGACGGTAAAATCTTTGTCTTTGACGTGGCACGTGTGGTGCGTATCCGTACCGGTGAAGAAGACGAAGAGGCGATCTAATCGCCACGGCAAACTGATGTAGCGGCGCGATTTATCGCGCTATTTTTTTCAGCAATGCCACCATCCAAAAGCGCGCAATAAATTGCGCCGCTACAACCTGGTACGATATTGGGTTGCGGCGCATTTATTTTCTCATGCCGGGTAGGGGGCCTGAACTTACAGCACCTTATGCGGGCCAAACACTTCGTAATGAATACGGTCAGCTGCAACACCCGCATCCAGCAACTGGCGCGCGACAAACTGCATAAACGTCAGCGGGCCGCAGAGCCAGAACTGACGATCGGGCTGGCTGAGTTCAGCCGAGACGCCTGCTAAATCCATCAATCCCTGCGCATCATAATGACCAGCGTCTGCGGCGGCAGGCTGGCGATACCAGACGTGGCTGCTAAAGTTGGGCAGACGGCTACCCAGCGCCTTAACTTCCCCGGCGAAGGCATGCTGCTTACCGTCTTCTGTCGCATGCAGCCAGGTTACCGCTGCCGGATGCTGTTGTTCTGCCAGGCTGGCGAGCATCGCCAGCATCGGCGTCTGGCCGACACCCGCTGAGATCAGGGTGACAGGGGTAGCAGGCTCAGCCTGGAGGAAGAAATCACCCGCCGGTGCCGCGCACTGCACCACATCCCCGACCTGCGCCTGATCATGCAGCCAGTTAGATACCGCGCCCTGATCTTCACGTTTCACCGCAATACGATAGAACTGACCATTTGGCTGGTGGGTGAGTGAATATTGACGATGTTGCAGATTGCCCTGGCTATCCGGACGCAGGGTGATGGCCAGATACTGGCCGGGCAGGAAATCCGCCACCGCTCCACCATCCACTGGTTCCAGTTCAAAGCTTTTAATCACGCTGCTCTGCGGCTGAATGGCACGAATGCGGAAATCACGCGCACCACGCCAGCCGCCGGTTTTCGCTGCGGATGCGCGATAAATCGCCTCTTCGCGCTGGATAAACACCTCAGCCAGCACGCCATACGCCTTGCCCCATGCCTGTAACACATCGTCGCCCGGATTCAGCAGCTCCTGAATGGTCGCCAGCAGATTTTCACCGACGATGGCGTACTGCTCGGGCTGAATATTCAGGCTGGTATGTTTCTGGGCGATTTTTTCCACCGCGGGTAGCAGCACTTCGAGGTTTTCCAGATTGCTGCCGTAGGCGCAGATGGCGTTGAACAGCGCTTCACGCTGGTTGCCGCTGCGCTGATTGTTCATGTTGAACACATCTTTCAGTTCCGGGTGCTGCGTCAGCATACGCTGATAAAAGTGACCGGTGAGTTGGGGGCCTAATTCGGCAATGGCGGGCAGGGTGGATTTGATGATAGCGATGTCTTGCGCGTCAAGCATGGGTGAATCCTCATAGCATTTTAAAAGTTGTATTTTAAATACATCTTATGCGCGCAAGCAGTGGTTGTAAATCCCCCTGAATGCTCAGGGATAATTCAGGTTTACTGGAATCTCTCACACAAACCTGAAATTTTTTCCGCTTCATTCTGAGAAAATATCGTGACTCTCTGGCTTGCAAAAATGCGTAAAAAACCCGTTCCAGCGCCTTGCCAATCGTTTGCGTAAAAAGAGGGGATTGCTGCTACCGTCACCTGACAAAACGGTTTACACTGTGGGCCTTCGCCCCTTCGCGGGGCTTAAATTGCCGTTAAAAAGTTAGCTGAGTCAGGAGATGCGGATGTTAAAGCGTGATATGAACATTGCCGATTATGATGCCGAGTTGTGGCAGGCGATGGAGCAAGAGAAAGTGCGTCAGGAAGAGCACATTGAACTGATTGCTTCTGAAAACTACACCAGCCCGCGCGTTATGCAGGCGCAAGGTTCACAGCTCACCAATAAATACGCGGAAGGGTATCCGGGCAAACGCTACTACGGCGGATGTGAATACGTTGATATCGTTGAGCAGCTGGCGATTGACCGCGCGAAAGCGCTGTTCGGCGCTGATTATGCTAACGTGCAGCCGCACTCTGGTTCTCAGGCAAACTTCGCTGTCTACACCGCACTGCTGCAACCGGGCGATACCATTCTGGGTATGAACCTGGCACACGGTGGTCACCTGACTCACGGTTCACCGGTTAACCTGTCCGGTAAACTGTATAACGTGGTGCCTTATGGCATCGATGAAACTGGCAAAATTGATTACAACGAGCTGGCAGAACTGGCGAAAACCCATAAGCCGAAAATGATCGTCGGTGGTTTCTCTGCCTACTCTGGCGTGGTTGACTGGGCAAAAATGCGTGAAATCGCGGACAGCGTTGGCGCTTACCTGTTCGTTGACATGGCACATGTGGCTGGCCTGATCGCCGCTGACGTCTATCCAAACCCGGTTCCGCATGCGCATATCGTGACTTCAACCACCCACAAAACCCTGGCGGGTCCGCGCGGCGGCCTGATCCTGGCGAAAAACGGTGATGAAGAGCTGTACAAAAAACTGAACTCCGCAGTATTCCCTGGCGGCCAGGGCGGCCCGCTGATGCACGTGATCGCCGGTAAAGCTGTCGCGTTCAAAGAAGCGATGGAACCTGAGTTCAAAACTTACCAGCAGCAGGTGGCTAAAAACGCGAAAGCGATGGTGGAAGTGCTGATTGAGCGCGGTTACAACATCGTATCCGGCGGCACCTATAACCACCTGTTCCTGATTGATCTGGTGAGCAAAAACCTGACCGGTAAAGAAGCGGATGCCGCGCTGGGCCGTGCTAACATCACCGTCAACAAAAACAGCGTACCGAACGATCCGAAAAGCCCGTTCGTGACTTCCGGTGTACGTATCGGTACGCCAGCAGTGACCCGTCGTGGCTTCAAAGAAGCAGAAGTGCGTGAACTGGCAGGCTGGATTGCTGATGTGCTGGACAACGTCAACGACGAAGCGACCATCGAACGTACCAAGCAGAAAGTGCTGGATATCTGTGCACGTCTGCCGGTTTATGCCTGATTTGGTTTTAACATCTGATGCTGGCGTTTTTGCGCCAGCATTTTAAGTAAATCGAAAGTGCATATAAGAACTTTTATAAAGTCTGCTCATCTCAGAATGATTTTTTGAGTTTCTAATTATTGATGTTTCAATTATCGTATGAGGGTGAAATAAGATCTAATTCCGCACACAATCGAATGGCATGTTTGGCGTTTTTTACCCCCATTTTCTTCACAACATTTGCCATATGAAATTTTACTGTGCTAACAGAGAGGCCTAATATTCTGGCAACTTCGGGATAGGTATTTCCGATACTACTCCAGTAAAGTATTTCCATTTCACGAGATGTAAGTTCTTTGATGCTTTTTTCATTGCTATTCTGTTCGTTTTTATATATTTGAAGCAACATTTCATGAATCTGAACCAGAATCCAATGCAATTTTTCTTTTGAATTTTCGAATAATTCATCGAGTTCCGGTCTGTAGAGCCTATCGGAGGCGAATGATAAAACAGCCATGCAGCCATAAGGATCATGTAAAACAAAAGAGTAGCCATAGAGAATGTTATATTCTTTCGCTAATTCAAAGACTCTACTGGGTGTAGGTTCAAAGGCAATTCTGATGTTTTCATCCCATTTAAATGATGAGAAATTGTTCAGTGATTTTATAACAATGGGATCGATATTCTGATATTTTTTCTCGAAATATACTTTAAAGAAATCTGAAACATTACTAATGGCAATCATGTTCTCGGGATTTTTTTTGTCCATCACAACATAAGCATATTCCAGTGGGCCAAAAGCAACCAAGAGTTTTTCAAGAACCTCTTTGATAGAAGCGTTCTTTTCTTCATCAGAAAAAAAACCTTTTTTAATCATCGCCTAACCTTACATGATTATCTATAGAAAAAACTGGGGAGATTATAACAGCAGAATTAATTGAAAATGTGTGTGCATAGCGTGGACTTTTCTGATCTTTGATAAGATAATTCTCATTTAATCAAAGCGGTAAATTGAATTTTTCATTTCGAATTCTGCTTCAGAATTTAGTATATCTCATTTTGTAAAATGCGTACGGCCAAGACTGTTCCTGAATTCTTGTAATATAAGACGTGAGTCACAATAAACATAATTTGGGATGTTTCGCTTTTCCGTTCATCCTATAGAGAAAAGAGGATTCATGTTACGCAAATTAGAAACCCTCTCTGCCCGGCACAAAGTTGCAGAATATCAGCCAGTCACCTGTTTTCTATCATACCCGCCATGAAAAGGCATCAGACTGGATCAGCCCCCACCACACCAGATTCAAAAGGCACCAGGTGGCACGCTACGCGCTGGCCACCGGATTTCACGGCCAATACCGGCCGCTCAGTACGGCAGCGATCAGTAACAAAAGGGCAGCGGGTATGAAAGCGACAGCCGGCAGGGGGCGAAAGCGGGCTGGGGAGTTCGCCGGTCAGACTGACGTTTTTACCGCGATCGTTGGGATCCATACTCGGTGCCGCGCGTAATAAGGCCTGGGTATAGGGATGCAATGGCTTGATAAACAGCGTTTCGGTATCCGCCACTTCCACCACTTCGCCGAGATACATCACCGCCACACGATGTGAAATGTGCCTGACCAGCCGCAGATCATGGGCAACGAACAGCACCGTCAGATTGAGTTTTTGCTGCAAATCCAGCAGCAGGTTCACCACCTGCGCTTGCACCGACACATCCAGCGCCGAAACCAGTTCATCGGCGATTAACACCTGCGGCTCCACGGCCAGCGCCCGGCTGATGCCAATACGCTGGCGCTGTCCGCCGGAAAACTCGTGCGGCAGTTTATCGATGGCGTCGGCAGGCAGGCGCACCAGTTCCATCAGCTCACGGATGCGGGCGGGAATATCTTTTTTCGCACACATCCCGTGCACCGACAGGGCTTCGGTCAGCACCTGGCCGACGGTCATACGCGGGTTCAGTGAACTGTAGGGATCCTGAAAAATCATCTGTACCTGGCGATTAAAGCTGCGTCGGGCTTTGCCGCGCAACGTCGCGATGTCTTTACCATTGAAGTAGATTTTTCCTTCATTGGTTTGCAACAGGCCGACCATGGTGCGTGCCAGGGTGGATTTACCGCAGCCGGACTCGCCAACCACGCCAAGCGTCTCACCCTGCATCAGCTCCAGCCTGACGCCGTTCAGCGCCTGCACAAACTTACGGGGTTTACCCTGAATTTTTTCGAGAATGGTCTGCGCCACCGGGAAGTGGACGATGGCCTCTTCGACGCTGACGATCGGCAGGCTGCTGTGTGACAGGGTTTCAACCATCTCAGATGCCCTCCATGACGTTAAGGTTAGCGTGATGATGACAGGCAACCTGATGTTCGGGATTCAGCGCTTCAGGGGGCGGAACCTCCCTGAGACAGATGTCAGTTTTATAACGACAGCGCGGGCTAAAACTGCACCCCTGCGGCAGGTTGAGCAGCGACGGCGGTGTGCCCTCAATCGACAGCAGCGGTTTTCGCTCGCCACCGCTTTGCGGGACTGAAGCGATCAACCCCTGGGTGTAGGGGTGACGGGGCTGGCTGAAAATTTCCCGCACCGGTGCAGTTTCCACGATGCGGCCGGCATACATCACCGCCACGCGATCGCACAGCTGGGCAACCACGCCGAGATCGTGGGTGACAAAAATAATCCCCATCGCCAGCTGGTCACGCAGGTTGAACAGCAGCTTGAGGATCTGTTCCTGAATGGTGACATCCAGCGCGGTAGTGGGTTCGTCGGCCAGCAGCAGACGGGGATTACCCGCCAGCGCGATGGCAATCATCACGCGCTGGCGCATCCCACCGGAAAACTGGTGCGGATAATCGTCGAGACGCAGTTCTGGCGCGGGGATCCCCACTTGATTCAGCAACTCAATCGCCCGCTGGCGGCGTTGTTTGCGCTTTAAATCGGTGTGGGCAGCCAGGCTTTCCTCAATCTGCCGCCAGACGGTCAACACCGGATTGAGGGCAATCATCGGCTCCTGAAAAATCATCGCAATTTCACCACCGCGAATGCTGCGCAGTTCGGCCGGCTGCATGCGGGTAATCTCGCGGCCCTGCCATTTGACGGAGCCAGAAACCTCGGCGCTGGCGGGCATCAGGCGCAGCAGAGAACGCAGCGTCACACTTTTTCCCGAACCGGATTCACCGACCAGCCCAAGAATCTCTCCCGGATTGAGGCTGAAGCTCACGTCCTGAATCGCCCGCAGGCTACCGCGCGAGGTATGAATTTGGGTGTTGAGCTGCTGCACCTCAAGCAAAGGGGAAATCGGGCTGGACATAATTCGCTCTCATTGTTGCTAACGGCTGCCAGGACGCAGCCAGTCTGCCAGCAGGTCGCCAAACAGGCTGAATCCCAGTCCGGTTAATACGATGGCAATGCCGGGAAAAATCGTTATCCACCATGCGGTATCCATGAAATTTTTACCGGAGGCGATCAACACGCCCCATTCGGCGGCGGGCGGTTGTGCACCGAGGCCGAGATAACCGAGGCTGGAACCCAGCAGGATCGCCAGCGCCATATCGGTCATCCAGTACACCAGCGTAGTAGTAATGACGTTCGGCAGCACGTGACGGAAGATAATGCGCGGCGTGCTGTAGCCCATGACTTTACCGGCTGCCACGTACTCCAGTCGTTTCTGAATACTCACTTCACCGGCAATTAATTTGGCGTAGAACACCCAATAAATGATGCCGACGGCGATATACATGCTATTCAGGCCCGGGCCGAGAATGGCGACGATAGCGATGACCAGCACCAGCAGCGGAAACGTCACTACCGCATCAACGATCCTTTGAAACAGCATCTCGGCCACGCCGCCAAAATAACCGACCAGCAGCCCAACCAGCGTGCCGAACACCATCGGGAAAAGTGTGGTAAAGAAGGCGATTTGCAAATCGACCTGGTAGGCATACACCACGCGCGAAAAGATATCGCGGCCAAAGTTATCGGTGCCAAAAAAGTGTTGCAGGCTCGGCCCCTTGAGGATGGCGCGATAGTCAAACTTCAGCGGGTCGGCAGTGGCAACCAGGTGCGGAAAAAACGCCATCAGCAGGCTGAGCACCAGAATGACGCAGCCCAACAGCGACGACCAGGGCAGGTATTTGCGCCACTTCCGGGTGAGGGAACGCTGGACAATCAATTCACTCATCGTGCCCTCCTTGGGTCAATCATCACCTGTACGATGTCGGTGATAAGGAAAATCAGCGATACCAGCACTGACAGCACGATCACCAGCCCCTGAATCATCGGATAGTCACGGCTGAAAATGCTATCGACCATCAGGCGCGCGATGCCGGGAACGGCGAACACCGTTTCAGTGATCACCGCGCTGCCGATGGTGGTGCCGATATTGAGGGCAAACAGGCTCAGCATCGGGATCAGTGAGTTGCGTAGCACATGGCGCAGCAACACCACCCGATTGCTCAGCCCTTTAGCGCGCGCGAAGGTAATGTATTCCGCATCCAGCACGGCGATGATCGAGTTGCGCAGGCTGCCAATCAGCACCGAGGTGATGCTCACTGCCAGCGTCATCGCCGGAAGAAACAGATGATAGATGCGCTGTCCCCAGGTATCGCCATAACCGCCGACCGGGAACCAGTGCAGCTGTGCGGCGAAAACGGTCAGCAGCACCAGGCCGATATAGAAAGAGGGCATCGACAGCGTGACCTGTGATGCGCCGCGAATGGTGATGTCAGTCGCGCTGTTGCGTTTAAGCGCGGAAATAAAGGCCAGCGGGATCGCCATCAGCAGCGAAAACAGCGCGGCCATGCCGGTTAACAGCAGGGTGACCGGCAAACGTTCGGCGATCACCGCCGTCACCGGGGCATGCATCGCATAGGAGTTGCCCAGATTGCCGCTGGCCACCTGCCGCACAAACCCGGCAAACTGCACGGGCAAAGACTGATCCAGCCCCAGCTGTTGATTGATACGATTGACATCAGTGTCGGTGGCGCGGTCGCCGATCATCGCGCTGGCGGGATCGCCGGGCAGTAGACGCACGATGGTGAACGTCACCACCAGAATCACCAGCAGCGTCGGGATGATCAGCAGGATGCGTTTTAAAATATAACTCAGCTCGGTCAACACGTGCTCCCAAATCCAGCGTAGTGGCGCTGTAGTGACTACAGCGCCAGATGGCTGGATTTCACTCTGTGTAATGAATGACGAATTACTTCTTCAGCCAGGTTTCGGTGAAGATGTTATTACCCAGAGGGATCTGGACGAATCCTTCGACATTTTTCTTCAGCGCGACCGGATAAGAACTTTCATATAACGGGATAGTCGGACCGGTGCTGTTGTAGATGTCCTGGATTTGTTTGTACTGGTCTGCGCGTTTCGCCGGATTGGTTTCCTGCTGTGAGGCTTCGAACAACTTATCCAGCTCGTCGCTTTTCCAGCCTGAGTGCAGCGCCTGAATGTTCTTCGAATAGGCGTAGTACGAGGTGATTTCATTCGGATCGGCGATGTCATCGGTCCACGGCCCAATGCGGGTGCTGAAATTCCCCTTGCGGAAGTTGGCGTTCAGCGTGGCGTTATCCATTTGATTAATGGTTAACTTCACGCCAATCTGCGCCCACATCTGTTGCAGACCGGTGGCGATGCTCAGGCTGTCTTCATTGCCCGCCAGAATATTCATGCTGGTGCTGAAGCCGTTGGCATAACCGGCTTCTTTCATCAGCGTCTGGGCTTTTTCCACATCCACTGGCCAGAGTGGTTTAGTGCCGGAGTTCAGCGGGGTCGAGGTCGACATAAACGAGGTCATCGGTTTACCCAGTCCGAAAGTGACCAGCTGGATGATGCCGTCTTTATCCGTTGCGTAGTTCAGTGCGGCGCGCACCTTCGGGTTTGCCAATGGGTTCGGCTTGCCGTCGATCTCTGGCCGCGCGTTGACGCTGGCGACTTCGACGCGGGTTGACGGGAACAGCGCCATATTCAGTGCCGGGTTGCCCTGCAACTCTTTAACACGTGAGTAAGGGATGAACTCAGCACCGTCCAGTTCGCCGGACTGTAACTTCAGGATGCGGGTCGCATCGTCGGGAATGATTTCAAACTTAATACCGTCGAGGTAGGGCAGGGCTTTGCCATCTGCGCCTTTTTCCCAGTAGTACGGGTTACGCACCAGCGTCATGGTGGAGTTATGTTGCCATGACTTCAGCATAAAGGGACCGGATCCAATCGGATGCTCGGCAAATGCCGCCGCTTTGTCGTGATCAGTGGCACCCGGTTCCGCTTCGAACTGCTTCTCCGGCATGATCGCGGTATTGAACACGGTCAGGGCAGTGAGGATGGCAGGATCGGTATGTGAAAGGTGGATCACCACGGTGTGAGGATCGCTGATAGTGACGTTATCGATTGCGCTGACCAGAAATTGCCATACGCCGTTGCCTGGTTTGGCGGCGCGTTCCAGTGACCATTTGACATCTTCGGCAGTGATGGGTGAGCCGTCAGAGAATTTAGTATCAGGACGCAGAGTGAGCGTGACGCTTTTACCGTCTGCCGCCAGCTTCCAGGCCGTAGCCAGACCCGGTCTGATGCCCTTGCCATCGTTGGTGGGCAGCAGCAGGGTGTCATACAGGTTGGAGAGGATCCAGATATCGTTATTGCTTTCATTCAGGACCGGTTCGAGGAAATTACTGTCGGCGTAGCGGCCATAGGTCAGGGTTCCGCCGCGCTGTACTACCTCTGCTGCCTGTGCAGCCAGGGCGTTGAAGGCACTGGCTGCCAGTAAGGCGATTAACGTTAATTTAGGCATAACTTTCATTACCTTGCCTCTCTGTTTAGTCAGAAAAAAATGCTTGTCAGGATCCTGTTTGCCCCCCGGAAAACAGGGGAGGCGGAGCCTGCAAAAAATGGCGGTGATGATTGTGTTCTAGTTAACTGGTACGATAATTGAAGCATTGCTCACAAACTGTCAATGATTAGCGCAAAAAAAATGCAAAAAAATTCAATGTGGTTATAACAAAAAGTTATTTTATGATTATTTTTTGCGTTAACGACTTGCACTGACGCAAAAAACAGCATAATTGTATTAACAGACCAGTACACTTCCAGGGCAGGTAATGGAATTCCACCTCGACCGAGAATCTTCGATCCCACTGGGGGCGCAGTTACGCGGCATCATTGAATACGCCATCACGTTTGGCGCGTTAAGACCCGGCGAGCAGTTGCCTTCGGTGAGAGAAATGGCCGATTTACTCGGCGTCGCGCCAATGACAGTGGCGCAGGTCTATCGCGAGTTAAGGGCGGCGGAGCTGGTGTACAGCAAGCCAGGTGCCGGAACCTTTATCGCTGATGCATCGATGTTGCTGGGATCGTCGGAACATGACGTCAGTGAGCTGCATCAGCATCTTGATGCGTTTATCAATTGCGGTATGTTGCTCGGCTTAAGTGCCGCCGATCTTGGCGCGCTGGTCAGCAGCCGTTATGGCGAAAGGCAGCGTCAGCTAAAGAAAAAAACGGTTTTTTTCATTGGCAATTTTATTGATGCGGCACGGGATTACGCCGACTGCATCGCGGAAACGGTAGGCGACATCGCGCAGGTAGAAGCGACGACCCTTACCGACCTGAAACAGGATGAGGTTCTGCGCCAGCGCGTTGCCAGCGCCGATCTGTTGCTGACCTTTGCCCATCGTCGGCGTGAAGTCAGCCAGCTGTTTCCGGGGCTGCCGTTGGTGAACATCAGCTTTATTCCGTCCGAAGCGACGCGTCGCGCGCTGGCTTCGCTCGAACCGCTGACCCGCACGCTAGTGGTATCGATTTTTCCAGAATTTACCGCGCTGATGACGCATGGCGTGGCGCGCTTTGCTCCACACGTTACTCAGGTCACGGTGGTTCACAGCGATGATCCCCGACTTGGCGAATTATTAAAAGAGACCGACGCCCTGGTGTACGCCACCGGCGTTCAGGAACTCACCGCCCAGCTGGGAGAGAAACAATCTTCTTTTGAATACAGGCACGTACCTGATGCAGGGGAAATCCAGCGGGTTGTTGTCCCGTTGCTGCAGCAGGAGATTTTACACGCGTCCAACACCGGGGACCGTAATGAAGATCAGTGAAATGAACTGGCAGCAATTAGCACACTATCTGACCACCGACGATAGGGTGATTGTGCCGCTCGGCAGTACCGAGCAGCACGCGCTACTGAGCCTGTCAGTGGATTCGATTCTGGCAGAAAAAGTGGCAACAGAGGCCGCAGAGTCTTATGGCATTCCTGTCTTTCCCGTGATGCCTTTTGGTATGACACCCGCGTTTAGCGATTATCCCGGCACCATCAGCCTCAGCATGCAAACCTATATCTGCCTGCTGAATGACATCCTGAATAACCTGAAGCGTCAGGGATTTCGGCGCATTCTGTTTATCAATGGTCATGGCGGTAATGCACCGGCACAAAACATTTTCAGCGAATGGATGGTGAACAACCCTGGGGTGACGGTGCAATTACACAACTGGTGGAATGCGCCGAAAACCTGGGCAAAAGTGATGTCCATCGACCCGATAGCGTCGCATGCATCGTGGATGGAAAATTTTCCGTGGACGCGTTTGCCCGGGGTGGCACAGCCTGAACAGCAGAAACCGCTGGTTGATCTGGTGACGCTACGCAAAATGGACCCGACGCGTGCCAAAGCCTATCTCGGCGATGGCAACTACGGTGGCTATTATCAGCGTGCCGATGAGGAAATGCTCGCGATCTGGCAAACCGCGCTGGCGGAAATTCGCGAGATTATTGACGCGCTTTAGTGTGCTGAGGCGCAACTTTCCCGGAGGAAAAACCGATGTCAGTGGTCACTCAGCCGCAAACCCCAGCCCCGCTGGTGATTTGGGGAGCGGGAGCGATTGGCGGCGCAATAGGTGCTGCATTTATCGACGCCGGACAGCCGGTGATTTTTGTCGATAACGTCGCTGAACATGTTGCGGCCATCAACCAGCTCGGCTTACGTATTACCGGCCCCCTCGGCGACAAGGTTGTGCAGGCGCAGGCATTTCTTCCTGAGCAGCTCGCAGGCCACTTCCGCTGTGTACTGCTGGCGGTTAAATCACATCACACTGCGGCTGCCATCCGGCAGATTGCGCCGCATTTAGCACCCGACGGCTTTGTAGTCTCGATGCAAAATGGTCTCAACGAACGCGTTATCGCCGACGAGATTGGCATTGAACGCACCGTGGGGGCTTTCCTTAACTTTGGTGCAGACTTCCTTGAACCCGGTGTTATTCATCACGGTGGACGCGGCGCGGTCGTCATTGGTGAGTTAGACGGCGTGACGCGACCGCGTACCGCAACGCTTTATCAACTGTTACAGCACTTTGATGCCGCAGCGATCCTGACCCCCAATATCTGGGGATTCCTGTGGGCGAAAATGATTTACGGTGCGTTGCTGTTTGCCACGGCGCTGTCCAACGACAGCATCGCCGATGTGCTGGCAATGTCGCGCTTTCGTCCGGTGCTGACGGCGCTGGCGCGGGAAATTGGCAGCGTGGCGCACGCGCAGAATATCGTACTGGAAGGGTTTGATGGTTTTGATCCTTCGGCGTTTTTACCCGATGCCAGCCCTGAACACACCCGTCAATCCTTTGAGGATATGGTGGCGCATAACCGGCGCTCGGCCAAATCCCACTCTGGTATCTGGCGCGATTTAGCGGTACGCAAACGTCAGACCGAAATTGACGCGCAGATTGCCCCGGCTATCGACATTGGTCGCGAATATGGTCTGGCGATGCCGCTGACTACGCAGCTGGTGCAGCTGATCCATCGGATTGAGCGTGGCGAGTTGCCGCAGAGTATTGCTACGCTGGCATTGCTGGAAATCAACGCAACGGGAGCCTGCTGATGCAAAACCCTTTTGATTTTTCTCACCGCCAGGTGTTGGTGACCGGTGCAGCGCATGGATTTGGCCGGGCCATTTGTCTGGCCTTTGCCGCACGCGGCGCACGGGTGATTGCCTGTGATATCCAAAAAGAGCAGGTCGAAGAGACGGCGGTGTTGTGTGGTAACGACGCACTGGCCTGCGTGGTGGATCTGAGTTCGCCCGAGGCAATTGGCGCGCTGTTCAGCTCGCTCGCATCGCAGCAGATAAGTGTGGATACGCTGGTCAACAACGCAGGCGGCGTCGGCGGCCAGGTGGGGCAGCCGCTGGAAACGGTGACCTTTGCCCAGTGGCAGGCGATTGTGGCCGTCAATCTGAATGCGGCCTTTTTGATGTCACAGGCGGCGGTTACCGCTATGAAAGCCCGCCGTTTTGGCCGCATCATTAATATTTCCAGCCGCGCCGGACTGGATGTCAGCCTGACCGGTATTCAGGCTTATGCCAGCGCCAAAGCGGGGCAAATTGGCCTGACTCGACAGCTGGCCCACGAATTGGGCGCGTGGAACATCACCGTCAACAACGTTGCGCCGGGTTTCATTCGCAGCAACCCGACGACGGAAAAGCAATGGGATGCACTGGGCAGTGAAGGTCAGCAGCAGCTGATCGACAATATCGCCCTCAAAAGGCTGGGTGCGGCAGAGGATATTGCTCACGCGGTGCTTTATTTCGCCTCGGACTGGGCGAACTGGGTCACCGGTCAAATCCTCAGCGTTGATGGCGGCAGATAATCCTCCTTTCTATTCCTTTTTCTGACTGGCTCTGACAAAGTACCGCACAAAATTATTAGATCGGTATCGATTACCCTGCGGAGCCAATATGACCATCGGATCGGCAAAGTGGCTGGGACTCAGCTACTTCACCTATTTTTTCTGTTACGGCATCTACCTGCCATTCTGGAGCGTGTGGCTCAAAGGCATCGGACTGGATGCAGAGAAAATCGGTCTGATGATCGGTTGCGGCATGGTGGCGCGTTTTGTCGGCAGCCTGCTCATTGCCTCGCAGGTGAAAACACCGTCCCATTTGATTCGTGCACTGCGCCTGCTGGCGCTGATGACCTGCCTGTTTGCGCTGGGTTTCTGGCTCGGCGGCCAGTGGCTGTGGTTGCTGCTGGTGATGATCGGTTTTAACCTGTTCTTTTCTCCGCTGGTGCCGTTAAGTGATGCGCTGGCCGCCACCTGGACGCAACAAATTGGCCTGGCCTACGGCCCGGTACGCCTATGGGGGTCACTGGCGTTTGTCATCAGCTCCGCGCTGACGGGCATGCTGGTCAGTGCTTTCTCGTCACAGGCAATTTTGCTGCTGCTGTCTGTCGGTGTGCTGTCGATGCTGGCTGGCATGATGCTGCCGCCACAGACCCGTCCGCAGGGGGATGCCCGCCACGGTGCAGGCGGTGGCTGGTCTGCCTGGCGTGATTTACTGCGGGAAAATGCCGTCTGGCGTTTTATGTTATGTGTCACGCTGATGCAGGGAGCGCACGCGGCGTATTACAGCTTCAGCGCCATCTGGTGGCAGGAGGCAGGTTATTCCGCCGCCATCGTGGGCTATCTGTGGTCACTGGGGGTGGTGGCAGAAATTGTGGTGTTCGCGCTCAGCAATCGCCTGTTCCGCCGCTGGACCGCGCGCGACCTGCTGCTGCTCTCCTGCGTTTGCGCGCTGGTGCGCTGGACGCTACTCGGTTCCAGTACCGCACTGCCGCTGTTGATCGTGGCGCAGATTCTGCATTGCGGCAGTTTTACTGTCTGTCATCTGGCGGCGATGCGTTTTATCGCCGCACGTAAAGGGGCGGAAGTCATCCGTCTGCAATCGCTGTATTCGGCGCTGGCGATGGGCGGCGGTATCGCGGTGATGACCATGATTTGTGGTGTGCTGTTTACTCACCTGCAGGGCCATCTGTTCTGGGTGATGGCGCTGGTGGCTCTGCCGGCTTTGTTTTTGCGCCCGCGCGCGGTTCAAGACTCCAGCAATTGACGAATGCGGCGCTGCTGATACTCGCTGAGCGGCAGCTCCGCATGGATCAATGTCGGTGAAAACAACGGTAACGAGGTCGCATACGGCGAAATCACCAGCGCGATATCTCGCGGTGCGCCTTGTTGCTGAAACTGCTGCATGTCCTGATAAGTAATGTTGATCGGCAGCAGCGTCAGTTCCCGTATCTGTTGCTCCAGTAATTGCTCCAGGCTGGCATCTTCACCAGTCAGCATCAGCACCTGCTTCTCCTGCAATGCATTCTCCTGCATCAGCCAGGCGCCAAACAGCACTGCCACCAGGCTCACTTCTTCTGCGCTGAAGCGGGTGGCAAATTGTGCCGCAAAATCATCCAGCGCCGCTCGCGTGGTACGCAGCAGGCGTGGATAGAGCCGCGCCACATCCAGCGCCACGCTGTTATCAATACCAATAGCGAAATGGCTGCGATCAAGCGCCTGCGCCAGATGGGTATAGAGTTGTTGCTTCAGTTCTTCCTGATTACTGATACGCGTCAGCGCCAGCTTCTCAAAGCGGATGATTAAATCTTCCACCGCCTGCATCAGGATTTGCGCCTGCGGATGCTGCAACTGGCTGCCGTCCGGTGCGTGGATCAGGCTAAACAACAATGTCCAGAAATCAGTCTCACTGACATCCGGCACCAGGTGACAACGTTTTTGCCAGTGATGAACCACATCATCGGCGGCTTCCCGCTCTGCCTTCTCCGCCAGCCAGCTGCGCTGCGCATGGCTAAACAACGCGTTCTGGCGCTGGCACAGGGCATATTTCATAAAGATTTGCAGAAACAGCCGATCGCGCTGGCTGAAGTTACGGTTCAGCCGCAGGCTGCAATGCTGGATCAGCGCCTGTAAATTGGTCTCATCCCACAAGGCTTTTTCAATCTTCAGCACTTTCAGGCGCTGACGCAGCACCGGTGCAAAGTGCTCGCAAACAAAATCCTGCGACAGGCGCAAGGCGCGTCGCAGCCAATGAAGCAGGCATAAGCGCCTGTCCAGTTCCGTTCCATGTACGCGAAAGCTGCCATCAACCATCTGGTGTAGCTCCAGTTGATGATAACGCTGTATCTCGTCACTGACATCCGCGATATCCTGTCGGGCGACAACAGGGTCCACGCCATTTAACTGGCAGAGCTTTTCAAGCGTCAGCGCGGGAGCGGGCAGAAATAGCAGCAGTAGCAGATGGCAACGACGTTGGGAACGGCTGAAGAGTGGTGCCGAGGAGGACGCAGAACTCATCAATGGTCATTCCAGCAGGTCATTTTTGAGCTAAGAATAGCCAACTCCTTGCGGTAACCCTGCACTTTGTCGTGACTTTTATTCAGAGCTTTAAAGCGGGTCACAGTTTTTCTGGACCACTGGAATCTGCACCTTTTAATTGTTACTTTATAACGTTATGAAAATTGCGCTTTTTACCCTGATGCTGCTGTTTAGTGGCGTAGCCTGGTCACATCCACATAGTTTTATCGATATGAAAACTGAACTGGTCACCGACAACGACCATCTGACCGGATTAAAAATGGTCTGGACGATGGACGAAATCACCTCCGCCGATCTGCTTTACGATGCCGGAAAGGCCGAACCGGGTAGCGTGGTATGGAAAAAACTTGCGGCGCAGGTGATGGCTAACGTGCTGGGTCAGCACTATTTCACTGAAGTATGGCAGGGGAAAAACCGGGTGAAATTCCACAATTTGCCGAAGGAATATCAGCTATCGCGCAACGGTAACAAAGCGGTGCTGGAATTCATCCTCCCGCTGGGTGAACCGCAATCCCTGAACGCGAGCCAGTATCGCATCCTCACCTTCGACCCGAGTTATTTTGTTGATATGTACTACGACAACGCGCAGGCGCTGACCATGCCGGATGCGCTTAAATCGCGCTGCCAGCTGGATCTGCATACGCCAAAACCTGACGACTCGCTGAAACAGTATGCGCTGTCGCTCGATAAAGCCGATGCACCGCCTGAGGATATGGATCTCGGGCAGCAGTTCGCACAGACGGTGACGCTGACATGTCATTGATTTCACTACCTTCCCGCTCCCGTCATTTATGGCCATTGTGGCTGCTGGCGCTGGTTTTGCTGCTGGCAGGGGGATTGCTGTGGCAATTCTGGCCGCAGATTTTGCTGCAAAGTGTTATCTGGCAAAAAGTGCTGAACCGCGAAATGACGCAACTGTTGCAGCAGGTGGCTGAACAGCCACATCAGGCCGGCTTTACCCTGATGTTATTCAGCCTGGCCTACGGTGTGCTGCACGCGCTGGGTCCGGGGCACGGTAAAGTGGTCATCAGCACCTTTCTCGCCACCCATCCGGCGCGTTTAAAAACCAGCATGAAACTGACGTTACTGGCGGCGCTGTTGCAGGGGGGCGTGGCGATCGGGCTGGTGACGGTCATGCTGGTGGTGCTCCAGACATCCTCGCGTGAGCTGCATCTCGGCAGCTACTGGCTGGAGAAGGGCAGTTACCTGCTGGTAATGGCACTGGGCATATGGGTTGGCTGGCGGGCGCTACGGGCGTTGTGGTCGGTGTTAAAACCAGCGCGCGGCATGCAGATTCATGCTATCCGGCCACATCATCAGCATGATGAACATTGCGGTTGCGGCCATGCGCATCTGCCTTCTCCCGCGCAGATGGAGAAGGCGGTGAGTGGTAAAACTCAGGCGCTGGTGGTGTTCTCAATGGGGTTACGGCCCTGTTCCGGCGCCATCATGATGCTGTTGTTTGCCAAAGTGATTAACGTGTATGCCTGGGGTGTGGCATCGGCGATCGCCATGGCGATGGGTACCGCAGTGACGGTTTCGGCGATGGGGTTACTGGTGCAGCGTTCGCGTAAACTGGCGGAAAAACTGGGCAGTGTCAGCCCGGCAGCGCAGCGGGCGAAGGTATTGATGCCGATGCTGGCGTTGTTTGGCAGTGTGATTTTGCTGATGGCGGGTGTGGTGCTGTGGCAAAGCGCACAGCCGATGATGAGCAGCGGCCTGCGGCCATTTTAGGATGAACTTTGTCGCGGCGCGATACATCGCGCCGCGACAACAGTATTTAGCGCTTCAGCGCTTCGCTCAGTTCTTCACGCATATTGGAAAGCAGTGCTTTCACTACGCGCGGGTTACCGGCCACGATATTACCGGACATCAGGTAGCCATGGCCGCCGGTGAAGTCAGTCACCAGACCGCCTGCTTCACGTACCAGCAATTCACCGGCAGCGAAATCCCACGGCTTCAGGCCAATTTCGAAGTAGCCATCAACACGGCCCGCAGCGACATAAGCCAGATCCAGTGCCGCAGAACCGGTACGACGGAAGTCAGCGCATTGGGTGAACAGTTTACCGATGACATTGATGTAAGTCTGGGCATGCTGCTTCAGTTTGAACGGGAAGCCGGTCGCCAGAATGGTGCCATCCAGATCGCGAGCGGTGCTGCCGCGCAGGCGGTAACCGTTCAGCTGCGCGCCCTGACCACGGACGGCGGTGAACAGCTCGTTACGCATTGGATCGTAAACCACAGCGACTTCGGTGCGGCCTTTAATGCGCACAGCGATAGAAACTGAGAAGTGGGGGAGGCGTTTGATAAAGTTGGTGGTGCCATCCAGCGGATCGATTACCCATTGAATGTCCTGATCGTCACCCGCCAGTTCACCGCTTTCTTCGGTGATGATGGTGTGTTGCGGGTATGACTTGCGAATCACTTCGACAATCAGACGTTCTGCGTCGCGGTCAACATTGGTGACGAAATCGTTGCTGCCTTTCTGGCTGGCTTCGACAGCGTCCGGGGTTTCATAATTTTTTGCAATTAAATTTCCGGCCTTGCGCGCAGCGCGCACGGCGATGTTGAGCATCGGATGCATCGGTATCTCTCGCTGGATGTTAAAGAACAGGGAAAACGGCGCGGAGTATAGCAGCGCATTCGGTAAATGTCCTGTTTTATGTTAGGATCGCGCCATCATTTTCTTACCTGCTCCTATTATGCTGCAAAATATCCGAATTGTACTGGTTGAAACCTCCCACACCGGCAACATGGGCTCGGTCGCCCGCGCCATGAAAACCATGGGCCTGAGTAACCTTTACCTGGTCAACCCGCTGGTGAAGCCTGATTCTCAGGCGATCTCACTGGCTGCGGGTGCCAGCGACGTGATTGGTAATGCGCAAATTGTCGATACGCTGGATGAAGCCATCGCAGGTTGTAGCCTGGTGGTCGGCACCAGCGCACGTTCACGTTCGCTGCCGTGGCCGATGCTGGATTCACGTGAATGCGGGATCAAAAGCGTCGAAGAAGGCCAGCAGGCACCGGTTGCGCTGGTATTTGGGCGTGAGCGCGTTGGGCTGACCAATGAAGAACTGCAAAAGTGTCATTATCATGTGGCGATTCAGGCTAACCCGGAATACAGCTCGCTGAATCTGGCGATGGCGGTGCAGATCATTGCCTATGAAGTGCGCATGGCCTGGCTGGAAGCACAGGAGAAGGCGACACCGAAGCCGCAGTTTGAAGAATCCCCTTATCCGCTGGTGGATGATCTGGAACGTTTCTACCAGCACATGGAACAGATGATGCTGAACAGCGGTTTTATCCGCGAAGGCAATCCTGGTCAGGTGATGAGCAAGTTGCGTCGTCTCTATACCCGTGCGCGTCCGGAGCGCGATGAACTGAACATTCTGCGCGGCATGCTGGCGTCGTTCGAAAAGCGTAAAGGTAGTGAGGGTAATAGTTGAGTAAAACGCTTGGTTAAATAGTTGAGCAAATTACTCGGTTAAATAGTTGACCAATTTACTCAGGAATGTCAGACTAGCGGCCATTCATCAGATACCCGCCGATAACCGACGGACGCTTACGAGGTTGTATGCTATGAGACTGACATCCAAAGGACGTTATGCCGTTACCGCTATGCTGGACGTTGCCCTGCACTCGCACGAGGGGCCGGTGCCGCTGGCTGACATTTCTGAGCGTCAGGGCATTTCGCTCTCCTATCTGGAGCAGTTATTCTCGCGTCTGCGTAAGCATGGTCTGGTTGCCAGCGTACGTGGTCCGGGCGGCGGTTATCTGTTAGGCAAAGATGCTGGCGCGATTGCCGTTGGCGCGGTGATCACCGCTGTTGACGAATCCGTTGATGCCACCAAATGCCAGGGCAAAGAAGGCTGTCAGGCGGGTGAACGTTGTCTGACTCATGTCCTGTGGCGTGACCTGAGCGAGCGCATCAGTGAATTCCTCAATAACATCACCCTGGCGGAACTGGTCAATAATCAGGAAATTCTGGATGTTGCAGACCGTCAAAACGCCAACGACAATCGTCGCTTCCAGAATCACCGCATGCAGGAAACCATCAACGTTAATCTGCGTGCCTGATCCTGCCCCCTTCGGCCTTTCCTGCTAACACAGGGAAGGCTGAATCGTGCTATAAAGTCGTATGATTTTTTATACGGAGCTTTAGCGCAATGAAATTACCGATCTACCTGGATTACGCGGCCACCACGCCAGCGGATCCGCGTGTTGCCACCAGAATGATGCAGTTCCTCACCCTGGATGGCACGTTCGGTAACCCCGCTTCCCGTTCTCACCGTTTTGGCTGGCAGGCTGAAGAAGCTGTCGATGTGGCTCGCAACCAGGTTGCCGAGCTGGTCAATGCCGATCCGCGTGAAATCGTTTTTACCTCCGGTGCTACCGAAGCTGACAACCTTGCCATTAAAGGCGCAGCCCAGTTTCATCAGGCGCGCGGCAAACATATCATCACCAGCCAGACCGAACACAAAGCGGTGCTTGATAGCTGTCATCAGCTGGAGCGCGAAGGCTTTGAGGTTACGTATCTGCAACCCGGCCACGATGGCATCGTCACGCCTGAGATGCTGGCTGCTGCATTACGTGCTGACACCGTGCTGGTTTCGCTGATGCACGTTAACAACGAAACCGGTGTCATTCAGGATATTGCCGCGCTCGGTGCATTGTGCCATGAGCACGACATTCTGTTTCACGTCGATGCGACGCAAAGTGTCGGCAAATTGCCGATTGATGTCAGCACGCTGCCGGTGGATTTGATGTCCTTCTCCGCGCACAAAATTTACGGTCCGAAAGGCATCGGCGCACTCTGGGTTCGCCGTAAGCCGCGTCTGCAAATTGATGCGCAAATGCATGGTGGTGGTCATGAGCGCGGCATGCGCTCTGGCACCTTGCCGGTACATCAGATTGTCGGCATGGGCGAGGCTTACCGTATCGCGCGTGAAGAGATGAGTACGGAAGTTGCGCGCCTTGCGGCGTTACGCCAGCGTTTGTGGCAGGGCATCAGTGCACTGAGCGATGTGACGCTGAACGGTTCCCTGAGCCAGGGCGCACCCAATATCCTCAATATCAGTTTTGCCCACGTTGAAGGTGAATCGCTGATTATGGCGCTGAAAGATCTGGCGCTATCATCCGGTTCAGCCTGTACCTCGGCCAGTCTCGAACCCTCTTATGTGCTGCGTGCCATGGGCGTTGAGCAGGAGCTGGCACACAGCTCACTGCGTTTTTCGCTCGGACGCTTTACCACTGAAGAGGAAATTGATTACGCCATAGAGCTGGTCAGCAAAGCGGTAACTCGTCTGCGGGCGCTGATGCCTGCGGCTAATACTCGCTAACTTTCTGTTAAACAGCATCATTCCGCTGGACTGGCGGAAGGTGATAACTCACGCATACGGAGCCACGCGATGACAACACAACCGATGACAATTACGCTCAGCTCCCAGGCCGCCGATGCGCGCTGGGGTGAAAAAGCGTTGCTGAGCAGCAATGACAGTGGCATGACTCTTCACCTCACCGGCGCAGATGCGTTGCTGAGTATCCAGCGCGCGGCGCGCAAACTTGATGGCCAGGGCATTCGCCACGTCGCCTTAAGCGGCGAAGACTGGGATCTGGAAAAATGCTGGGCATTCTGGCAGGGCTACCGTGGTCCGAAAGGCTCCCGTCAGGTGGAATGGCCCACGCTGAGTGAGCATGATCAGAGCGAATTTGATCGTCGCCTGAAGATTGTTGACTGGGTGCGCAACATCATCAACTTACCGGCGGAAGACCTCAGCCCGGAACAGCTGGCACACGGCGCGATTGACCTGATCTCTGACGTGGGTGGTAATGCCGTGAGCTACCGCATCACGAAAGGCGAAGATCTGCGCGAGCAGGGCTACCTGGGGATCCATACGGTAGGCCGTGGTTCGACCCGCCCGCCGGTTCTGCTGGCACTGGATTACAATCCAGGCGGCGATGAAAATACCCCGGTATATGCCTGTCTGGTGGGCAAAGGGATCACCTTTGATACCGGCGGTTACAGCCTGAAGCAGAGCAGCTTTATGGATTCCATGAAATCGGACATGGGCGGTGCGGCCACCGTGACTGGTGCACTGGCGCTGGCCATTTCCCGTGGGCTGAACAAACGTGTGAAGTTGTATCTGTGCTGCGCCGACAACATGGTCAGCGGCAATGCGTTCCGTCTGGGCGATATTATTCGTTATCGCAATGGCAAAACGGTTGAAGTGATGAACACCGATGCGGAAGGTCGTCTGGTGCTGGCTGATGGCCTGATCGACGCCAGCGCACAAAATCCTGAGTTGCTGATCGATGCAGCGACACTGACCGGAGCAGCGAAAACCGCCCTCGGCAATGATTACCATGCGCTGTTCACCTTTGATGACGTGCTGGCTCAGTCGCTGCTGGGCAGTGCTGCCGGTGAAAACGAAGCGTTCTGGCGTCTGCCGCTGGCGGAGTTCCACCGCAGCCATCTGCCGTCAAACTTTGCTGATCTGAATAACATCGCCAGCCCGGCTCATTCTGCCGGTGCCAGCAGTGCAGCGGCGTTCCTGTCGCATTTCGTCAGCAAATATCAGCAGGGCTGGCTGCATATCGACTGCTCAGCGACTTATCGCAAAAGCGCTGTGGAACAGTGGTCAGCAGGCGCAACCGGCCTCGGTGTGCGTACCATCGCCAACTTGTTACTGAAATAACGTTCGCGTAGCGGCGCGATAAATTGCGCCGCTACGGATCATTGCAGATACGCTTTTTGGAAAAAAACATGAGTAACCGTCTTGAAGAGGTGCTGAAGCTGGCGGCCACTGAGCCTGCGCACCGTCCGGAGTTTTTTCAGCTGTTGCTGGAGGCGGATATCTGGGTGCCGGGTGAAAGCAGCGCGCAACAGTTCGATGCCACCACGCCGATTGATCTGCAGCACTGGGAAAAAGAAGAGGGCGGTAGCGTCATTCCGTTTTTCACGTCTGAACAGGCGATGAGTGCAGCGATCAAGGATGAACAGGCTTACCTGCGCTTGCCGGCGCGGACCTTGTTCGAAATGACGCTGGGTGAAACCCTGTTCCTCAACCCGAAGCTACCGGTAGGGAAAGAGTTTTCACCCGGTGAGATTGCGCATCTGCTGGGAGAGGAGGGCAGTGCGCTCAGCCAGCAAACGGTGCTGGAAGGTGGGCATGCTTTGCTGCTTTCTGAAGTCGCCGAGCCGCCTGCTCAGATGATCGACTCACTGACGCAGTTGTTTGCCAAATATAAACAGGTGCGCCGCGCGTATATTGCCAGCATCCGTGAACAGGCGGGCGACGCACCGAACCTGCTGATTGGCATCGAGGCGGATAGCGATATTGAACAGATTATTCAGGCGGCAGGCAGTGTGGCGACCGATACGCTCACTGATGATGCGCCGATTGATCTTTGTGAAGTGGTGAGCGGCGAGCATGGCGTGAGCCATTTCTTTACCGCCCATATCACGCCATTTTATGAACGTCGCTGGGGCAGTTTCCTGCGCGATTTCAAAGGCAGTCAGCGGATTATCTGAAAAAACGCGGTCGTCTGACCGCGTTTTATATTATTTTTCGATCGGCAAATCGTCGCGGCTGCCCCATTCGCCCCAGGAGCCGTCGTACAGGGTGACATCACGCACGCCGAGCGACGTCAGCGCCAGAATCACCACCACTGCCGTCACACCTGAACCGCAGCTGGCAATCACCGGTTGATCCAGTTTCACACCCGCTTTATCAAACTCGCTGCGCAATTCAGCCGCAGGCTTGAGCGCGCCATTGACCACCAGATTATTCCACGGCACGTTAAGGCTGTTAGGGATATGCCCACGTAACAGGCCGGGGCGGGGTTCATCAACTTCAGCGTTAAAGCGGTTCGCAGCACGGGCATCGACAATCTGCGATCCCCCTTCATGGCTTACCAGAAGTACATCGGTCAGACGTTTCACCTGGCTGGCGTCGTATTTCGCCTCAAACTCGCCTTCTGCCAGAGAAACCGGACCGCTGGCAACGGCGTAACCCGCTGCTTTCCAGCCCGCCAGGCCTCCCGCCAGAATCGACACGTTAAGGCAGCCAAAGGCGCGCAGCATCCACCACGCCCGGGGCGCGGAAAACAGGTTACCTTCATCATATACCACCAGATGTTTATCCTGGCTGACGCCCAGCTCGCGCATCGCCACCGCAAAGGCTTCGGCTCGCGGCATCATATGCGGATAGGGACTGGTGTGATCGGACAGGGCTTCGATATCAAAGAAGGGGGCGTTGGGCAGATGGCCTGCCAGATACTCGGCCTGGATATTACGCACGGCTTCCTGGCCGGGTGGCAGCATACGGGCATCCAGCACCTGCAGGGTTTCCTCGGTGCAATGTTCATTTAACCAATCAGCGGACACAAACAGGGGAGCTGTCATAGCAACCTCTTCTCATCAATCGGGAAAGCCCCCAGTGTCCGGGAATGTCGAGGCTATCTCAAGGGCTGGTAAGGATAAAGTTGAAGATGGTCATTCGGGTATGGCACATTTTTAATCTGTCTGCCCCGACTAAAATCAATTATTTTCAATAATTCCTGCGATTGGCAATAGGCAACGCGCGATGATGTCCCTATAATCGCCCCGTTTTCTTACCGGGCAGGTTCCCGGTTTCTTCAGAATGGCTATGCCGTAAAAAACAGGGGTCAACATGGCAATCGAACGTACTTTCTCAATCGTTAAACCGAACGCCGTCGCTAAGAACGTGATTGGTGCTATCTACAACCGTTTTGAAAGCGCGGGCTTCAAAATCGTTGGCGCAAAAATGCTGCACCTGACCAAAGAGCAGGCTGAAGGCTTCTACGCTGAGCACAAAGGCCGTCCGTTCTTTGATGGTCTGGTTGAATTCATGACCTCTGGTCCGGTTGTGGTTTCTGTTCTGGAAGGCGAAAACGCCGTTCAGCGTCACCGTGATCTGATGGGTGCAACCAACCCGGACAACGCGCTGGCCGGTACTCTGCGTGCTGACTATGCTGACAGCTTCACCGAGAACGCGACCCACGGTTCAGATTCTGCAGAATCAGCTGCCCGTGAAATCGCTTACTTCTTCGCTGAGAACGAAGTCTGCCCGCGCACTCGCTAAGGTGACGAAAGGTTTACACCTTTTAACCTGGCGTAAACCGTTCCCCCTGGCATCATGCCGCAGATGTAGTACAATTATGCGCCCTTGTTGAGCCTGCTCAGCAAGGGCGCAGTTTTTTTCCTATTCTTAACCAGAGCCATAACGTGTAACAACGAGGCCAGAGAACATTATGTCCGAACAGATTGTGACGCCGTCGTCCGCTTCCCCCGTGGTTGTCTCCCCGAAAAACGAAAAAATTAACCTGCTGGATCTTAACCGTCAGCAGATGCGCGAATTCTTTGTTTCGCTGGGTGAAAAGCCCTTCCGCGCCGATCAGGTGATGAAGTGGATGTATCATTACTGCTGCGATGATTTCGAGCAGATGACCGACATCAATAAAGTGCTGCGCGCCAAGCTGATGCAGCTCACCGAGATTCGCGCGCCGGAAGTGGCGGAAGAGAAACGTTCCAGCGATGGCACCATCAAATGGGCAATTCGCGTCGGCGACCAATTAGTCGAAACCGTGTATATCCCGGAAGATGACCGCGCCACGCTGTGCGTCTCTTCGCAGGTGGGATGTGCGCTGGAGTGCAAATTCTGTTCGACGGCGCAGCAGGGCTTTAACCGTAACCTGCGCGTTTCAGAAATTATCGGCCAGGTCTGGCGCGCGGCGAAAATTATCGGTGCGGCTAAGGTCACCGGTCAGCGTCCGATCACCAACGTGGTGATGATGGGCATGGGTGAGCCGCTGCTCAACCTCAACAACGTGGTTCCGGCCATGGAAATTATGCTGGATGACTTCGGTTTTGGCCTGTCTAAACGTCGCGTCACGCTGTCAACGTCGGGCGTGGTACCGGCACTCGACAAACTGGGCGACATGATTGACGTCGCACTGGCTATCTCGCTGCATGCGCCAAACGACACACTGCGCGATGATATCGTGCCAATCAACAAGAAATACAACATCGAAACCTTCCTCGGTGCGGTGAAACGTTACCTGGCGAAATCCAATGCGAACCAGGGACGCGTCACCATTGAGTACGTGCTGCTGGATCACGTCAATGACAGCACGGATGATGCCCATCAGCTGGCTGAGTTGCTGAAAGATACGCCGTGCAAAATCAACCTGATTCCGTGGAACCCCTTCCCGGGCGCACCTTATGGCCGTAGCTCCAATAGCCGTGTCGACCGCTTCTCTAAGGTGTTGATGGAATATGGTTTCACCACCATCGTGCGTAAAACGCGTGGTGATGATATCGACGCCGCCTGTGGTCAGCTGGCCGGTGATGTGATCGACCGCACCAAGCGCACGATGCGTAAAAAGATGGCGGGTGAAGCCATCTCTGTGAAGGCGGTCTGAAAGTCAGCGCCTGGTGATGTTCACCGGGCACAACTCGTGTCAGTCTCTCCCGCCTGAATGATTCAGGGAGAACGGACGATGAGTAAGGGATTACCCGCAGTTGTGTTGGCTGGCTTTGTTGTAACCGGGTGTGTCAGTGAACCCACGCGTCAGGGTGCAGCAGATATTCGCCTGCAGCTTGGATTGCACTATCTGGCAGTGAAAGATTTTTCGGCAGCGCAGCGTAATTTGCTGCGAGCACAACAGGCTGCGCCGCAGGATTATCGCGTACCACTGGCGCTTGCACGCGTGGCTCAGGCGCAGCAGAATATCGCGCAAACACGTTGGTACTACCAGCGTGCGCAACAACTGGCCCCGGCCAATGGTTATGTGGCTAACAATTACGGTGCGTTTCTCTGCGGTTTGAGGCAGTATGACGAATCGCATCAACAGTTTAAGCTGGCGGCTGATGCGCAGGAACCCGATGCCCATCAGGATGCATTGCTGTTTTCGGGCTATTGTTACCTGCAAGCTGGCGATTATGCCGCAGCACGGAAGCAATTAACCGACGCACTGGATGCAGCACCGCAGCTGGGCAATCAACTGCTGACGGAAGCGGAAAGGCAATCTGAACAGCAGGCGTGGGACAAGGTTTCACTGCTCTTAGAGATTTACCACCTTAAGCTGCCTGCCAGTGCCGACAGCTTGGGTTTACAGATACGTTTCGCCGCGCAACAGGGAAACGCTGCTGACGTTACACGTTATGGCGACCGGTTGGCGCGAAGTTTTCCACAATCGATACAGTACCAGCGTTATTTAGCTAATGAATACTGAAGCCACTCAAGAGAAATCTGCAGTACATTCCACAGGTGAACGCCTGCGTCTGGCCCGTGAGCAGATGGGGCTGACCCAGCAAAACGTCGCTGAACGCCTGTGCCTGAAACTTTCAACCGTGCGCGACATTGAAGAGGATAAATCGCCTGCTGATTTAGCGTCGACGTTCCTGCGCGGTTATATTCGCTCCTATGCCCGTCTGGTTCATGTACCGGAAGATGACCTGCTGCCGATGATGGCAAAACAGGCACCGGTTCGTGCGGCCAAAATCGAGCCTATGCAGAGCTTCTCGTTGGGTAAACGACGCAAGAAACGTGATGGCTGGCTGATGATTTTCACCTGGCTGGTGATCTTCGTCGTGATCGGCCTGACCGGTGCCTGGTGGTGGCAGAATCATAAAGCTTCACAGGAAGATTTGGTGTCGATGGCCGATCAAAACGGCAGCAGCAGCGACAACAGCCAGTCGATTGCGCTGGGTGATAACAGCGGCAGCGACACGCCAGCTGACGCCGACACCAACGCCGCAGGCACGCCGGTTGATAACGGTGCCGGTGCGGTTACTACCCCGAACAACAATACCAGCGCGCCTGCTGCGACCAGCAACGCGTCTGCTCCCGCGGCGACCAGCAGTGCCCCAGCTGCCGCGGGCAGCGACAACGCCGTGGTCGCACCCAGCCAGGCTCCGGTCGATACCACACCGCCTCCGGCCACTTCTCCGGCCCCGGCTAATAGCGTTGCGGGTCAGTTGCCGACCGGCAGCGCGGGTGTCAGCCAGACGTCAGCCGATCCCAATGCGCTGGTGATGAACTTCAATGCGGATTGCTGGCTGGAAGTCACCGACGCCACCGGTAAAAAGCTGTTCAGCGGATTGCAACGTAGCGGCGGTAAACTGAGCCTGTCTGGTCAGGCTCCGTATCGTCTGAAAATTGGTGCGCCAGCCGCTGTCCAGGTGCAATATCAGAATCAGCCCGTTGATTTAAGCCGTTTTATCCGTAATAACCAGGTTGCCCGTCTGACAGTCGGTGCGCAATAACGCGCATCGCGCTTGCCGGGCAATTGTGGAGAGAGAATATGCATAACGAAGCACCCATTATCCGTCGCAAATCAACGCGGATTTACGTCGGCAAGGTGCCAGTCGGCGACGGTGCGCCTATTGCCGTTCAGTCGATGACCAACACCCGCACCACGGATGTTGCTGCCACAGTCAATCAGATCAAAGCGCTGGAGCGCGTGGGCGTTGATATCGTCCGTGTTTCAGTGCCGACTATGGACGCGGCTGAAGCTTTCAAACTGATTAAGCAACAGGTTAATGTGCCGCTGGTAGCGGATATTCACTTTGACTATCGCATCGCACTGAAAGTCGCTGAATATGGCGTGGATTGTCTGCGTATTAATCCAGGCAATATCGGCAATAACGAGCGTATCCGCCAGGTGGTGGATTGCGCGCGTCACTACAATATTCCGATCCGTATCGGTGTGAATGCCGGTTCGCTGGAAAAAGATTTGCAGGAAAAGTACGGTGAGCCCACGCCGCAGGCGCTGCTCGAATCTGCAATGCGCCATGTGGATCACCTCGATCGTCTCAACTTTGATCAATTCAAAGTCAGCGTCAAAGCCTCCGATGTCTTCCTTGCGGTTGAATCCTATCGTCTGCTGGCGAAAGCTATCGATCAACCTCTGCATCTCGGCATCACCGAGGCGGGTGGCGCGCGTGCGGGTGCAGTGAAATCCGCCATTGGTTTAGGCTTGCTGCTGTCGGAAGGTATCGGTGATACGCTGCGTATCTCGCTGGCTGCCGATCCGGTGGAGGAGGTCAAAGTCGGTTATGACATCCTCAAGTCTCTGCGTATCCGTTCCCGCGGCATCAACTTTATCGCCTGTCCGACCTGTTCACGTCAGGAGTTCGACGTGATTGGCACGGTAAACGCACTGGAAGAGCGCCTCGAAGATATCATCACGCCGATGGATGTCTCGATCATTGGTTGCGTAGTGAATGGACCCGGCGAAGCCACGGTCTCCACGCTGGGCGTCACCGGTGGCAACAAAAAGAGTGGTTTCTACGAAGATGGTGTACGTCAGCGTGACCGTCTGGATAACCAGGACATGATCGACCAGCTGGAAGCGCGTATCCGCGCTAAGGCGTCAATGCTGGACGAAAGCCGTCGCATCAACGTGCAGCAGCTGGAAAAATAAGGGAAGGTGCGCGCCTGTCGCGTGCCAGTTTGTGATTGAACCTGTGCGGTTTCATCCTCATAAGGTATGATGCCGGACAGGTTTTTTTGTCTTAAGAGATTTTAACGTGGCGAAGAATATTCAAGCGATTCGCGGGATGAACGATTACCTGCCTGCGGATACCGCGATCTGGCAACGTATCGAAGGCACGCTCAAGCAGGTGCTGGCCAGCTATGGTTACAGTGAAATCCGCCTGCCGATCGTTGAGCAGACCCCGTTGTTCAGCCGCGCGATTGGTGAAGTCACCGACGTGGTTGAAAAAGAGATGTACACCTTTGAGGATCGCAATGGCGAAAGCCTGACACTGCGTCCGGAAGGGACAGCAGGTTGCGTGCGCGCCGGTATTGAACACGGTTTACTGTATAACCAGGAGCAGCGCCTGTGGTACATGGGGCCGATGTTCCGCTACGAACGTCCGCAGAAAGGCCGTTATCGTCAGTTCCACCAGATGGGCGCAGAAGTTTTTGGCCTGCAGGGACCGGATGTTGACGCCGAGCTGATCATGATGACCGCACGCTGGTGGAAAGCGCTGGGTATTGCCGGGCACGTCCAGCTGGAGCTGAACTCCATCGGTTCGCTCGACGCGCGTGCCAACTACCGCGATGCGCTGGTTGCCTTCCTCGAACAGCATAAAGACGTGCTGGACGAAGACTGCAAACGCCGCATGTATACCAATCCGCTTCGCGTACTCGATAGCAAAAACCCGGATATTCAAAAGTTGCTGAATGATGCGCCGACGCTGGGTGACTTCCTTGATGAAGACTCCCGCGCGCACTTCAGCGGCTTGTGTGCGTTGCTGGATGATGCTGGCATCAGCTACACCATTAACCAACGCCTGGTGCGTGGTCTCGACTATTACAACCGTACCGTGTTTGAGTGGGTGACCAGTGCGCTGGGTTCCCAGGGCACCGTGTGCGGCGGCGGCCGTTACGATGGTCTGGTTGAACAGCTGGGAGGACGTGCGACACCGGCTGTCGGTTTTGCCATGGGTATGGAACGTCTGGTGCTGCTGGTGCAGGCAGTTAATCCGGAATTTGAACCGACGCGCATTGTTGATGTCTATGTTATCGCTTCGGGGCAGGGCGTACAGTCCGCTGCGATGCAACTGGCGGAAAAATTGCGTGATGCAGACCCACAGCTGAAGCTGATGACTAACTTCGGTGGTGGTAACTTCAAGAAGCAGTTTGCCCGTGCAGACAAGTGGGGCGCGCGCATTGCGCTGGTGCTGGGCGAAGATGAAGTGAAAACCGGCCAGGTGGTGATTAAAGACCTGCGTACCGGCGATCAGCAGACGCTGGCCCAGAGTGAAGCCAGTGCTACGTTGCGCACGTTGTTGCCGTAAGCGTAGCATCGCAACAGCCATTTTTAAGAGAGGGATTGCGTGGAAGTTTACAGCAACGAAAACGAACAGGTTGATGTACTGCGCCGCTTTTTTGCCAACAATGGCAAAGCACTGGCGGTAGGCGTTGTCATCGGTATCGCAGCACTTGGCGGCTGGCGTTTTTGGGCCAGCCATCAGGCCGGTAACGACAGAGCAGCCTCAGCGCAGTATCAGCAACTGACCAGCGCCATGCAGGCTGACAAGCCGCAAACGCTGGAAGCCGTTGCCAGTTTTGCCAGTGAAAACAACAACACCTATGGTGCGCTGGCCTCGCTGGATCTGGCTAAGCAGTATGTTGAAACCGATCAGCTGGACAAAGCTATCGCTCTGCTGCAGAGCGGGCTGAAAGATACCAAAGATGCCAACCTGCAGGCGGTGATTAACCTGCGTCTGGCACGCATTCAACTGCAACAAAATCAGGCCGATGCCGCACTTTCTACCCTCAACAATGTTAAGGGTGATGGCTGGACAGCTATCGTAGCGGACATTCGTGGTGAAGCACTGCTGAGCAAAGGCGATAAGCAGGGCGCGCGTGATGCCTGGAGCAAAGGTGCGGAGTCACAAGCTTCTCCGGCACTGAAGCAAATGCTGCAGATGAAGATGAATAACTTAAGTTAAGCCAGTCAAGAGAGCGCACATGGAATTACGTAAATACCTGCTGCCAGGGCTGATTTCAGTCACTCTGCTCAGCGGTTGCTCGCTGTTCAGCGGCGAAGAAGATGTAGTGAAAATGGCCCCGCTGCCGAAAGTAGAAAATCAGTTTACGCCGCAGACTGCGTGGAGCACATCCGTAGGTGATGGTGTGGGTGATTTCTACTCCAACCTGCATCCGGCCTGGCAGGATGGCACTGTCTACGCTGCTGACCGTTTTGGCGTGGTGAAAGCCCTCGATGCCAGCAACGGCAAAGAAAAATGGAAAGTGAACCTCTCTGAGAAGACCGGCTTCTTCTCGAAAAATATCTCAGCACTGCTGTCAGGTGGCGTCACCGTAAACGGCGATCGTGTCTACATCGGCAGTGAGCGTGGTCAGGTTTTTGCACTGAACACCAGCGATGGCAGCATCGCCTGGCAGACTAAAGTTGCCGGTGAAGCGTTATCTCGCCCGGTCGTCAGTGATGGTCTGGTACTGATTCATACCAGCAACGGTCAGTTGCAGGGGCTGGATCAGGCAAGTGGTGCCATCAAGTGGAGCGTTAACCTCGATATGCCAGCGCTGTCACTGCGTGGTGAATCGGCTCCGGCGGTTGCCTTTGGTGGTGCCATTGTTGGCGGCGACAACGGTCGCGTCAGCGCGGTGATCATGAACCAGGGGCAGCTGATTTGGCAGCAGCGTATTTCGCAGCCGAGCGGTGCCACTGAAATCGACCGTTTGAATGACGTCGATACGACGCCAGTCATCGTTAATGGCGTGGTTTACGCGCTGGCTTACAACGGCGATCTGACGGCGCTGGATCTGCGCTCTGGCCAGATCCTGTGGAAACGCGAAATTGGTGGTGTGAAAGATCTGATCGTTGATGCCGGTCGTATCTACCTGGTCGATCAGAATGACCGTGTTGATGCGCTGAACGCCGACGGTGGCGTGGCTATCTGGCGTCAGAGCGAGCTGCTGCACCGCAACCTGACTTCACCGGTGCTGTTCAATGGCTACCTGGTGGTCGGTGACAGCGAAGGTTATGTGCACTGGATCAACACGCTGGACGGCCGCTTTGTGGCGCAGCAGAAACTCGACAGTTCCGGCTTCCAGACCGAACCGGTCGTCGCGGGCGATAAGTTGCTGATCCAGTCGAAAGACGGTGAGGTTTACGCGATTACCCGTTAACGCAGCTGCAGCTTGAAGTATGAAGGGTAAACGGCTCCTGATTATTCAGGAGCCGTTTCGTTTTATGCTATTCTTAGCGCCTTCAGCCTGAAGCTGACGGAAAAACCGTTATAATCACGCCATTCGGGCGATTCTTTTTTAAACTGAGGCAAGTGTTATGGTACCTGTGGTCGCGCTGGTTGGGCGTCCCAATGTGGGGAAATCCACGCTGTTTAACCGCTTAACGCGCACTCGTGATGCGCTGGTGGCGGATTTTCCTGGACTGACTCGCGATCGCAAATATGGTCGCGCCGAAGTGGAAGGGCGCGAATTTATTGTTATCGATACCGGTGGTATTGATGGCACCGAAGAAGGTGTAGAAAACCGCATGGCGGAGCAGTCGCTGCTGGCGATTGAAGAGGCCGATGTGGTGCTGTTCCTGGTGGATGCTCGTGCGGGTGTGATGCCAGCTGACCAGCAGATCGCCAATCACCTGCGTTCACGTCAAAAAGCAACCTTCCTGGTGGCGAACAAGACCGACGGTCTCGATCCGGAAGCGGCGGTGCTGGATTTCTACGCTCTGGGTCTGGGTGAAATCCACGCGATTGCCGCGTCCCATGGCCGTGGCGTGACCTCGCTGCTGGAAACCGCGCTGTTGCCGTGGATGGATGTCGTTGCGCCGCAGGAAGTCAGCGAAGAAGACGAAAACGAAGCCTACTGGGCGGCGTTAGCGGCAGAAGAGAACGGCGAGGAGCTGCCAGAAGAGGAAGAGGAGGATTTCGATCCGACCACTCTACCGATCAAACTGGCGATTGTCGGACGTCCGAACGTAGGTAAGTCAACGCTTACTAACCGTATTCTCGGTGAAGACCGTGTCGTGGTTTACGACATGCCAGGCACCACGCGTGACAGTATCTACATCCCGATGGAGCGTGACGATCGTGAATATATTCTGATCGACACCGCCGGTGTGCGTAAGCGCGGCAAAATCACCGATACCGTTGAGAAGTTCTCGGTGATCAAAACGTTGCAGGCGATTGAAGATGCCAACGTGGTGATGCTGGTGATCGATGCACGTGAAGGCATTTCCGATCAGGATCTGTCGCTGCTGGGCTTTATCCTGAATAGTGGGCGCTCACTGGTGATTGTGGTGAACAAGTGGGATGGCCTGTCGCAGGAAGTGAGAGATGAAGTGAAGGAGACGCTGGATTTCCGTCTCGGCTTTATCGACTTCGCACGCGTACACTTTATTTCGGCACTGCATGGCAGTGGCGTAGGTAACCTGTTTGAATCGGTTACCGAAGCCTACGATTGTTCCACCAAACGTGTGAACACCTCGATGCTGACGCGCATCATGAATATGGCTGCCGATGACCATCAGCCACCGCTGGTGCGTGGCCGTCGCGTGAAGCTGAAGTATGCGCATGCCGGTGGTTACAACCCGCCGATTGTGGTGATTCACGGTAACCAGGTGAAAGACCTGCCGGATTCCTACAAGCGTTATCTGATGAACTACTTCCGTCGTTCGCTGAACGTGATGGGTACGCCGATTCGTATTCAGTTCAAAGAAGGCGATAACCCGTTTGCGGGTAAACGTAACCTGCTGACGCCAACTCAGCAGCGCAAACGTAAGCGTCTGATGTCGCACCTGAAAAAGAACAAGAAATAAGATGATGAGGGCCACAATGGCCCTCATTTTTTTTGTGTGCCTGGAGAAGAAGATGAACGCTCATTGTCCTGACTGCCAGCAAGCGCTGACTCATGTGGCCGAAGGTTTTGATTGCCCCCATTGCGGCAGACATTTTGATCAGATCGCCATCTGCCCGGATTGCCATCAACCTTTGCAGGTGCTGAAAGCCTGTGGTGCGGTGGATTATTTTTGCCAGCACGGCGATGGGTTGATCTCAAAAAAACGAGTGGAATTTATACCGGATATTACCAACGGTTCCGTATCGTAGCGGCGCGATTTATCGCGCGGGGTTGATGTTTTCGTGCCATCAATGCGCGAAACATCGGGCTGCTACAAAAATCTCACCCTCCCTGCGTCATAAGTTTTAATAACTTACGACTGGATTTGTAGCAAAAATGCTATTGCGCAGTAACTCCTGCGTTATGGATGTTCACTTCTTAATGTACCAGGTGGTACAATCCTGCCGCCTTGTGGTGATCTCAATAGCGTTTCGCTGTGTCCTTCCTCACAAGCACTGCATCACGGGCATCGCACCCGTACCAATGGTTCTAAAATAAAGACGTTAACGAAACGATTCCTGCCACAGGCGCGGCAGGGGATCTGCGACCGGGCAATATGCTATGTCCGGCGCCAGCGCTTTATTTTTTCAGGAGAGTTTGTGTTATGGCAGAAAATTCCGCTCGCCCCTGTAAAGGGTTGAGCATCTGGTCTGTGTTATTAGGGCTGGTCCTGTTGGCCGTCGGCCTGTTCTTCGCCATCGGTGGTGGCAAGCTGGTCTCCCTTGGCGGCAGCTGGTACTTCCTGATTGCCGGTATCGTTATGTTACTGTCGGCGATTCAATTCTTCCGTCGTAAGTCTTCAGCTGTCACGCTGTTCATTCTGGTCTTCGCCGGTACGCTGATTTGGGCGCTGGTGGATGCGGGCTGGGTGTTCTGGCCGCTGGTTTCACGTCTGATGGTGCCTGCGGGCTTGATGCTGCTGGCGTTCCTGACCTGGCCTGCACTGCGTAAGGCTGAGGGCAAAAGCTCCCTGGCGAAAGTCTCGTATACGCTGTCTGCGGTGATTGTCGTCGGTATGGTGGCAACCTTTGTTCAGATGTTCCAGCCGCACCCGACTGTTGCCTTTGAAGGCACGCAGCTGCCGCTGATTCCGGTGGATAAAGCGAAACAGCAGAAAAACTGGGAAAACTACGGCAACACCCCTGGCGGTGACCGCTTCGTGGCGCTGGATCAGATCACCCGTGACAACGTGAAAGACCTGCAAGTGGCCTGGACGTTCCACACCGGTGATACCCCAATCAGCCCTGGCGGAAACGGTGCTGAAGATCAGGAAACGCCGTTGCAGGTTGGCAACACCCTGTTCCTGTGTACCCCGCACAACAACGTGATCGCTGTTGCGGCCGACACCGGTAAGCAGATCTGGAAACGTGAAATTAACGCCCAGTCTCAGGTGTGGAACCGTTGCCGTGGCCTGGCGTACTTTGATGCGACCAAGCCGCTGACTCAGCCGACTCAGCCTGGCTCCACGCCGGTGACTCCTGTCACTCTGGCGGCCGGTGATACCTGTCAGCGTCGTATTCTGATGAACACCATCGATGCGCGTCTGATCGCTATCAACGCCGACAACGGTGAGTTCTGTGAAGATTTCGGTGACCACGGTGTGGTGGATCTGAAAGAAGGCCTTGGCAAAGCGCCAGACCCGCAATACCAGCTGACTTCGGCACCTGCAATGGCAGGCACCACGGTGGTAGTGGGCGGTCGTGTAGCGGATAACGTACAGACCGACATGCCTGGCGGCGTGCTGCGTGGCTTCGACGTCATCACCGGTAAAATGCGTTGGGCGTTTGACCCAGGCAACGTGGACCCGAATGCGGTGCTGATGCCGGGCAAAGACTACACCCGTAGTACCCCGAACTCCTGGGCACCGATGTCCTACGATCCGGCGATGAACACCGTGTTCCTGCCGATGGGTAGCCCGTCTGTTGACCTGTGGGGTGCGAACCGTACCCGTCTGGATCACAAATACGGCGCGGCTGTCCTGGCGCTGGATGCCACCACCGGTAAAGAGAAGTGGGTTTACCAGACCGTGCATAACGATCTGTGGGACTTCGACTTGCCAATGCAGCCGAGCCTGGTTGACTTCCCGATGAAGGATGGCACCACCAAACCTGCGGTCGTTATCGGTGCGAAAACCGGCATGATTTGGGTGCTGGATCGCCTGACTGGCAAGCCTTTGACCAAGGTTGAAGAGCTGCCGATGCCACAGGGTCATATCCCGAACGAGCAGTACACCAAAACCCAGCCGCATTCGGTAGAAATGCCGAACATTGGCAACCAGACCCTGAAAGAGTCTGACATGTGGGGGGCAACGCCGTTCGACCAGTTGATCTGCCGTATCAGCTTCAAATCCATGCGTTACAACGGTCTGTTCACCGTGCCGGATACCGACGTCTCACTCAGCTTCCCGGGTTCTCTGGGTGGTATGAACTGGGGCAGCATCTCGTTTGACCCGAACAACCAGTACATGTTCGTCAACGATATGCGTCTGGGCCTGTGGGTGCAGATGATTCCGCAGGATACCACCAAAGCGGCAGCCAGCAACGGCGGTGAATCAGTCAACACCGGTATGGGTGCGGTACCGCTGAAAGGCACGCCTTACGCTGTTAACAAAAACCGCTTCATGTCTCCGCTGGGTATTCCGTGCCAGGCTCCGCCGTTCGGTACCATGTCCGCGATTGATATGAAGACCCGTAAAATTGTCTGGCAGGTACCGGTAGGTACGGTGCAGGATACCGGTCCGTTCGGTATTAAAATGCACGCACAGATGCCAATTGGTATGCCGACACTGGGTGGTTCGCTGGCAACGCAGGGTGGCCTGGTATTCTTCGCCGGTACTCAGGATTACTACCTGCGTGCGTTCGACAGCTCAACCGGTAAAGAAGTGTGGAAAGCCCGTCTGCCAGTGGGTAGCCAGGGTGGCCCAATCAGCTACGTGTCGCCGAAGACGGGCAAACAGTACATCCTGATCTCTGCAGGTGGTGCTCGTCAGTCTCCGGACCGTGGTGATTACGTTATCGCCTACGCCTTGCCGTAACGATGATGTTCCCGGCCAGTCTCTGCTGGCCGGATGCGAAGAAAAAGGACCGGCATCGCCGGTCCTTTTTTTATGTCTGCTCGCCTTCACGCCACAGCGCTTCCAGCTCGGGTGGGGCAACCTGTTCCGGAATCAAAATCACCACTGTCCCGCTTTGCTGGTGGGTGGCGTAGCTGACCTGGATGCGAAAATAGCGTTGATCGCCACGGCCCATGTTGGCAGCCTGATCTTCCGGCTCGCCCAGCGGCATGGCCTGTTCCAGCACCGCACATATCCGTTGTTTTTGCGGTGTGGGCAATTGCGCCAGCGCAAAACGTCGTTCGGTGTGCAAACGCGGGATAAAGGCCAGTCCACCTTCACGCGCCAGCTCGATAATCGCATCATCGGTGAGTTCGGGGATATTCACGTCACACCTACCTGTTGCCACGCGCTCTGGATCGCATCCGCTACCGAACGGTTAAAACGTTTGGCGCCGTGCTGCACGGTAAAGCGGGCAAAGGTGCTGAAATCCGCATTCTGAGGCAGGGTTTTATCGCATAAGCTGTCATACCATGCCTGACCCGCCAGCTCCCAGGCGAAGCCGCCCAGCGACGTTGCCGCGAGATAAAATGCGCGGTTAGGAATGCCGGAATTGAGGTGCACGCCACCGTTGTCGTCACGGGTGTCGATGTAGTGCGCCATATCGGCGGGTTGCGGATCTTTGCCCAACATCGGATCGTCGTATGCGGTGCCAGGGGCCGACATAGAACGCAAGCCACGCCCGTTGATGCCTTTAGCCAGCAACCCTTCACCAATGATCCAGTCCGCCTGATCGGCGGTTTGCTGCTGATGAAATTGCTTCACCAGCGAACCAAACACATCCGACATCGACTCATTAAGTGCGCCAGACTGGGCAAAATAAACCAGCCCGGCTTCGCTTTCTGTCACCCCGTGGGTCAGTTCATGCGCGACCACATCAATGGCGATGGTGAAACGATTGAAAATCTCCCCATCACCGTCGCCGAACACCATTTGCTGGCCGTTCCAGAAGGCATTCTGATACTCCTTGCCGTAATGAACGGAGCCCTCCAGCTTCAATCCTTTGTTATCCAGCGAGTTGCGTTTATAGGCCTGCCAGTAGAAATCGTAGGTGACGCCGAGATAGTCCCAGGCTTCCTCTGCGGCGACATCGCCATTGCCGGGTTGGCCTTCCTGGCGAATCAGCGTACCGGGTAGATTCTGAGTATGTTCGGCATCGTAAATGGCGCGTACCACCTGGCCAGGGGGCGCGCTGCTGGAGGGGGCGGCGCTGCGTGCATGCTCAGTCATCAGATGCTGAACATGGGTGAGGGTGCGGCGTGCGTAATCCTGCTGTGGGCCGGAGCCGTGAGCAATAATATTGCGCAGGATATAGGGTGGAATCACACTATAGGGCATATCAGGCTTCCTGGCAGATGTATGTGCCAGAAAGTATAGATCGAATGTCGCGGCGCGATTCAGGTACGGGATTTACGTCCGGTGGATTTTTGCGGGGTCAGTGCGGTCACTTCACTCTCCACCCAGCCATCATCCAGCCGGGTACGTAATAAGTCGCCTTTGCTCAGCTGCTGCATTTTCTTCACCACATGACCCTGGGTATCGGTGGTCACGCTAAAACCGCGTGCCAGCGTTGCCAGTGGGCTTACGGCTTCCAGTTGTGCTGCCAGGGTGCCAAAGCGCTGGCGATTGTGGTTGAGCTGTCGCTCCATCCCCTGCTGCAAACGGTAATGCCACTGCTGAAGCTGTTGCTGGGCGCGCAGGATGCGGGGCTGCGGTTGCTGCGTGTTCAGTCGCTGCACCAGGCGATCCTGCTGGCGGCTGGCACTACGCAGGTGCAGGTCCATTGCCTCAGTCAATCGCTGTTTCAGTTGCAGCAGAGCGGTGCTCTGGCGCGCCAGGCGTAGCTGGGGATGTTGTTGCTGCAAACGGTGCTGCATACGGGTAAAGCGACGCTGCTGCTGCGCCAGATAGTAATCCATCGCCATTTCCAGCCGCTGCTGCTGCGATTGCAGACGGCGAACTAACTCCAGCTGATTACGGCTGACCAGTTCGGCGGCAGCGGACGGGGTCGGTGCGCGCAGGTCGGCGACAAAATCGGCGATGGTGACATCGGTTTCATGCCCGACAGCGCTGACAATCGGCAGGCGGCTGGCGAAAATCGCCCGTGCTACGCGTTCGTCGTTAAAACTCCACAAATCTTCCAGTGAACCGCCGCCACGGCCCACAATCAGCACATCACACTCATCACGCAGGTTCGCCAGCTCGATAGCACGCACAATCGCCGCTGGGGCATCCACACCCTGTACCGCAGTGGGATAAATCACCACCGGCAGCGAAGGATCGCGACGATGCAGAACGCGCAGCACATCATGCAGCGCTGCGCCGGTGGCGGAGGTGATCACCCCGACCTGGCGCGCCGGATCCGGCAGCGGTTGCTTGAATTGCTGATCAAATAAACCTTCCGCCGCCAGCCGGGTTTTCAGCTGCTCAAACTGCTGCTGCAGCAAGCCTTCACCCGCTGGGTGCATGCTTTCGATAATCAGCTGATAGTCGCCGCGTGGTTCATACAACGTGATGCTGGCACGTACCAGCACCTGTTGGCCATGCTGCGGGCGAAACGCCACCCGGCGATTGCTGTTACGGAACATGGCGCAGCGTACCTGAGCACCATCATCCTTCAGGGTGAAGTACCAGTGGCCGGAAGCGGGTTGGGTAAAATTGGAGATTTCCGCGCTGAGCCACACCAGACCCATTTCATTTTCCAGCAGTTGACGCACCGTGGTATTCAGGCGGCTAACGGTAAAAATATTGGCGGTTGGCGGTAGCGACATGTGATGGAGATCAAATAGTAAATCAGAGGGTTAATTAACCGATACTACATGGCTGGTACAGAGGATCAAGACTTTTTCTGAAAAAACACTGGAGGCAACCGATTTCGGCCTGTATAATGCCGCGGCAATATTTTATCTGTTCTCATTCACCCCCAGGTTGAGATATTGCCATGCTACGAATCGCTAAAGAAGCACTCACATTTGACGACGTTCTGCTCGTTCCTGCTCATTCTACCGTTCTGCCTAACACGGCCGATCTCAGCACCCAACTGACGAAAAACATTCGTCTGAACATCCCCATGCTCTCCGCTGCCATGGACACCGTGACCGAAGCGGGTCTGGCCATCGCGCTGGCACAGGAAGGTGGTCTGGGCTTTATTCACAAAAACATGTCAATTGAGCGCCAGGCGGATGAAGTTCGCAAGGTGAAAAAACATGAAAGCGGCGTGGTCACCGAACCGCAGACCGTGCTGCCAACCACTGCCCTGGCGGAAGTGAAAGAGCTGACCGAGCGTAACGGCTTTGCCGGTTACCCGGTGGTGAATGCCGACAACGAACTGGTCGGTATCATTACCGGCCGTGACGTGCGTTTCGTTACCGACCTGACCCTGCCGGTTTCTGCGGTGATGACCCCGAAAGAGCGTCTGGTGACGGTGAAAGAGGGTGAAGCCCGTGACGTCGTGCTGCAAAAAATGCACGAAAAACGCGTTGAGAAAGCGCTGGTGGTGGACGACAGCTTCCATCTGCTGGGCATGATCACCGTAAAAGATTTCCAGAAAGCCGAACGTAAACCGAATGCCTGTAAAGATGCGCAGGGTCGCCTGCGTGTAGGTGCTGCGGTGGGTGCGGGCGCAGGCAACGAAGAGCGCGTAGATGCGCTGGTTGCAGCGGGCGTTGACGTTCTGCTGATCGACTCCTCACACGGCCACTCTGAAGGCGTGTTGCAGCGTATTCGTGAAACCCGTGCGAAATACCCGGACCTCGAAATCATCGGCGGCAACGTAGCGACCGGTGCAGGTGCTCTGGCGCTGGCGCAAGCCGGTGTGAGCGCGGTGAAAGTGGGTATCGGCCCTGGCTCCATCTGTACCACCCGTATCGTGACTGGCGTCGGTGTTCCGCAGATCACTGCCGTTTCTGACGCGGTAGAAGCGCTGGAAGGCACGGGTATTCCGGTCATCGCCGATGGCGGTATCCGCTTCTCTGGCGACATCGCCAAAGCCATCGCCGCCGGTGCGGCAGCGGTCATGGTCGGTTCTATGCTGGCCGGTACCGAAGAATCTCCGGGTGAAATCGAGCTGTATCAGGGCCGTTCATTCAAATCATACCGTGGTATGGGTTCCCTGGGCGCGATGTCCAAAGGTTCTTCCGACCGTTACTTCCAGAGCGATAACGCGGCTGACAAACTGGTGCCGGAAGGTATCGAAGGTCGCGTTGCCTACAAAGGCCGCCTGAAAGAGATCGTGCACCAGCAGATGGGCGGCCTGCGCTCCTGTATGGGTCTGACCGGTTGCCCGACCATTGATGATCTGCGCACCAAAGCAGAGTTTGTTCGCATCAGCGGCGCGGGCATCTCGGAAAGCCACGTGCACGATGTGACCATCACTAAAGAGTCGCCGAACTACCGCATGGGTTCATAATCCCGTAAGATTTACCGCCCGGCTCCAGCCGGGCGAATTTATTATTAAGTCCATCCCATGGAAACGCCGCAATGACGACTGAAAATATTCATAAACATCGCATTTTGATCCTCGATTTTGGTTCTCAGTATACGCAACTGGTCGCGCGCCGCGTGCGTGAGCTGGGCGTTTACTGCGAACTCTGGGCGTGGGATGTCACCGAAGAGCAAATTCGTCAGTTCAACCCGAACGGCATCATTCTTTCTGGTGGCCCGGAAAGCACCACTGAGCTGAACAGCCCACGTGCGCCGGAATATGTCTTCAACGCGGGTGTACCGGTACTGGGCGTGTGCTATGGCATGCAGACCATGGCGATGCAGCTGGGTGGCAAAGTTGAAGGCTCCACTGAGCGCGAGTTTGGTTATGCACAGGTTGAAGTGACGACCTCAAGCGCGCTGGTTCGTGATATCGAAGATGCCATCAGCGACGCAGGTAAACCGCTGCTGGATGTCTGGATGAGCCACGGCGATAAAGTGACGGCGATCCCGGCAGATTTCGTTACCGTTGCCAGTACCGAGACCTGTCCGTTTGCCATCATGGCGAACGAAGAGAAGCGTTTCTACGGCGTGCAGTTCCACCCGGAAGTGACCCATACCCGTCAGGGGCTGCGCATGCTGGAGCGCTTTGTGCGCGATATCTGCGGCTGTGAAGCGCTGTGGACCGCAGCCAAAATCATCGAAGACGCGGTTGAGCGTATTCGTGAGCAGGTAGGTCAGGACAAAGTTATCCTGGGTCTGTCTGGTGGTGTCGATTCTTCCGTCACTGCGATGCTGCTGCATCGCGCGATTGGTGACCGTCTGACCTGCGTATTCGTCGATAACGGCCTGCTGCGCCTGAACGAAGCGGACCAGGTGCTGGAGATGTTTGGTGACCACTTCGGCCTGAACATTGTCCACGTTGCGGCGGAAGCGCGTTTCCTCGAAGCGCTGGCGGGTGAGAACGATCCGGAAGCCAAACGTAAGATCATCGGTCGCGTGTTTGTGGAAGTCTTCGACGAAGAAGCCAGCAAACTGACCGACGTGAAATGGCTGGCACAGGGCACCATCTATCCGGACGTGATCGAATCAGCCGCTTCTGCCACCGGTAAAGCGCATGTCATCAAATCGCACCACAACGTGGGCGGTCTGCCGAAAGAGATGAAGCTGGGCCTGGTTGAGCCGCTGAAAGAGTTGTTCAAAGACGAAGTGCGCAAAATCGGTCTGGAACTCGGCCTGCCGTACGCCATGCTGTACCGTCACCCGTTCCCGGGTCCGGGTCTCGGCGTGCGTGTGCTGGGCGAAGTGAAAAAAGAGTATTGCGACCTGCTGCGTCGTGCTGATGCCATCTTTATCGAAGAACTGCACAAAGCTGACCTCTACAACAAAGTCAGCCAGGCGTTCACCGTGTTCCTGCCGGTGCGTTCTGTTGGTGTGATGGGCGATGGTCGTAAATATGATTGGGTGGTGTCACTGCGCGCAGTGGAAACCATCGACTTTATGACCGCGCACTGGGCGCATCTGCCGTATGACTTCCTTGGCCGCGTCTCCAACCGCATCATCAATGAAGTGAACGGCATCTCCCGCGTGGTTTACGATATTTCTGGCAAGCCGCCAGCGACGATTGAGTGGGAATGATTTCCCCTCAGCAATAGCAAAAATGAAGCCCGCATCGATTGCGGGCTTTTTTTTAATATAACGTCTTCAGCGCTTCAGTATTAAACCCCGCCAGCTGATCCAACTGCCCCTGGCGAATCTTTTCCAGCCATTGTGGATCCTGTAGCAACGGGCGGCCCACCATCATCAAATCGAACTCGCCATTTTCCAGCCTTTCCAGCAGTGGATCGAGCGGTGCGGTGGCGAAGCATTTACCCGCCAGCGAGGAAAAAACATCACCACTCAGCCCGGCAGCCCCCACGGCTATGCTGGTGACGCCGGTGAGTTTTTTCACCCACCCAGCCATATTCAGCGTCTTATCAACTTCAGGGAACGCGGCATCCCAGTAGTGGCGCTGAGAACAGTCAAAGGCATCCACTCCGGCATTCACCAGCGCATTCAGCCAGTCCGCCAAAATAGCGGGTGTTTCGGCGATGCGGGAATCAAACGCCTGGGCTTTCCACTGGGAAAAACGAAACAGTACAGGAAAGTCAGTACTGACCCGCTGACGGATCGCTTTAAGAACCTCAATCGCGAAGCGTGACCGCGCCAGCAGCGACTCTCCGCCCCAGCGATCCTGGCGCAGGTTAAGGTGGCCGAAGAAAAACTGGTTGATGAGATAGCTATGGCCGCCATGCAGTTCTATGCCATCAAAACCTAATCGTTCTGCGTCCACAGCGGCGTCGGTGAAGGCATCAATGGTGTCAGCAATATCCGCATCACTCATCGGCGAACTGATGCGTTCCCCGGTGATCGACAAACCGGAAGGGCCTTCAAAGCGGGCACCCGCTTGCCAGTCTGCATGGAAGATTGAACGTTTGGTACCAACATGCCACAGCTGCGGCATGATTTTCCCGCCTGCCGCATGCACCTCATCAACCACGTTTTTCCAGCCTGCCAGAGCGGCATCACCGTGGAAAACCGGCACATCAGGTTCATTAACGGACGCCGGACGATTGATCCCCGTGGCTTCGGTAATGATTAATCCGACACCAGCGGCGGCACGGCGTCGGTAATAAGCCGCCATTTCCGCGGTGGGGATACCCCCTGGAGAAAAAGAACGGGTCATGGGTGCCATCACTACCCGGTTGGGCAGACGCAGGTTTTTCAGCTGATAAGGGGAAAACATAAGGCTGGTGGAATGCATGATCTTCTCCGTGAGATATAAAAGCAATTTTGTTGCTTTTATAGATCTCCTCTCGCATAAAAGCAACTTTTTTGCTTTTATAGTGGCAGCAGCAACAATGATGACAGGAAGCATGATGAGTGAGAAACAGGTCAATACACGTTCGGCACCGCGTCCGGGTGGGCGTGCAGCGCGTATTCAGGCGGCAGTTTATGCTGCGGTAGCGCGGCTGCGGGCAGAGAAGGGGGAGGAAAGTTTGAGTGTGCATGCCATTGCGCAGGAGGCTGACGTCAATCCCACCACCATTTATCGGCGCTGGGGATCGCTGAGCCAGTTGCTCTCCGATATTGCGCTGCAAAAGCTGTTACCGGATTCGGAACCCGAGGATACCGGCAATATGCACGAAGATTTCAGCCGCTGGCTGGAAGAGTATGTTGATGAGCTGGCGACAGAAACCGGGCGGAAATTGCTCAGTGAAATTGCCGCTGCGGAGAGTGATGAATACCGTGTGCGTTGCCAGCAACGTCACTATGAACAAATTGAGGCTATCCGCCAGCGTGCCATACAACGTGGCGAAAGGCCCCCTGAGACGATGCAGGTAATGGATGAGCTGATAGCGCCTATTGTTTACCGCATTCTTTTTTCGCAGACGCTACCTGATTTCGCCTGGGCTTCCGCGCTGCTGGTTAAGTTACTGAGGATTTAGGGGCGTATCCTTTTAGCGACGTCAGCAGCCACCTTTCCTGGCGTCACAATCATCCACACTGCCAGACACACAATCACTGCGCCGATAACAAACCCACCGGAAAGCGTCTCACCCAGCACCAGATAGCCCCATAGCACGCCAAAGGGCGGGATCAGGAAAGTGACGGTGAGGGAGCGCAACGGGCCGATATCGGCGATTAACCGGAAATAAAGGATGTAAGCGAAGGCAGTGCAAATCAGCCCGACCGCAATGACGCTGGCCCAGACGGCGGGCTGATGCCAGTTAACCTCTGGCCCGCTGGCAACGGAGAAAGCAAAGAACGGTAGCAGAAACAGGCTGGCCCCAATCTGGCTGCCAAATGCCACGATTTTCGGATCGAGGCCGCCGCGATCGGAGATCCAGCGACGCGTCAGGAATCCGGCGACGCCGTAGCAGCCGGTTGCCACCAGGCAGGCAACAACACCTGCCAGCATGCTGCTGGTTGAATGGGCTTCTCCCATGGTGGTGATGACGACAATGCCTGCCAGTCCCAGCACCACGCCGCCCCATTTACGTGGCGTCAGTTTTTCGCTGAAGAAGACAAAGCCGATGATGGCGCCCATCAGCGGGGTGGTGGCATTGAGGATGGCGGAATAGCCAGCCGGTAACCCTTTCGCCGCCAGACAATACATAAAAAACGGCAGGCCGGAGTTAATCACGCCGAGTGCCAGCGATGCGCGAAATTTCCCGGCGAATTGCCATGATGAACCTGTCACGAAAAGTATCGCCACCAGCCCGGCAAAGCCGAAGAAGACGCGCAGGAAAGCGGTGTTGATGGCACCGAACTGCGGGGCAGCGATGCGGATAAACAGGAAGCTGGCTCCCCAAATTGCCGCGAGCAGCATCAGCCTGACATAATCTGCGAGGCGCATATCAACATTCCCTCTGGTTAGCTAAACTTAATCGTCAGATTAACTGTGAGCCTGATTGACTCATCATTCAAACCAGGATTTCTTCCCGAATTAAGTTTTTCTAACTTATGGTCATAAGGTATCGATGAAACTTCCGCCGCTCCATGCGCTGATGTGTTTTGAGTCTGCCGCAAGGCATCTCAGCATGAAAAAAGCTGCCGGGGAGTTATGTGTCACACCCAGCGCTGTCAGCCAGCAGATTACCAAACTTGAGGAGACGGTTAATGTCCGGCTTTTTATCCGCAGCCCGCGTCATCTCGAATTGACCACCGAAGGGCGTATCTATCTGCGCGCCATACGGCCTGCTTTCAGTCAGATTGCGGAAGCGACTCAGCGGCTAATGGATGAAGGCAAACCCAATAAAATTACCGTCAGCTGCACCAGTGGCTTTGCTATCCAGTGGCTGCTGCCGCGATTACCGGCGTTTGAAAAGGATAATCCAGGTGTTGAAGTTCAGATCAGCACCACCAACCGCAAGGTCGATTTACTTGCCGAAGGGGTCGATTTTGCGGTGCGGCATGGTGCGGGTGACTATCCGGGGCTGGAATCGCACTGTTTGCTCAATGACCGGCTGCGTCCGGTATGCAGCCCGCGCCTGCTTTCTGCACAAGAAACCTTGCTGACGCCGCTGGATATCACCCGTTTTACCCTGTTGCATGATGAGCACCGCCTGGACTGGGGGCTGTGGTTTCGTGCTGTGGGCATCAACGATGCGGAAACCCATAAAGGGCCGGTATTTGTCGATTCGAATGGCGTGATTGAAGCGGCACTGGCAGGGAAAGGAATGGCACTTGTCCGACGTTCATTGGTCAGGGACGAACTTGAGCACGGCACGCTGGTTAATCCACTGCGGGTCGAAGTCGAATCTCCCATCGCTTATTACCTGGTCTACGATGAATCTGCGGTGTTGCAACGCCTGAGCCGACGCTTCCGTGATTGGCTGATCGCCGCGGCAGCGGCAGACAAGAACGAATATCCGGCCTGAACCTCTCGCCCCCAATCCGCAGAATTATCCGCAAAACAGCTGGCTATTTACCCCACGGTGCATCAGAGCGAAACGTTAAGATAACGAAAATGTGTTTCTGTTCCCGTGCCTGTCAGCTGTGGTTCAGAACAAAACGATGGGTAAGGTCTGAGGAGAAGGGTGTGAACAGTTCAGTGATTGATTTTTTGTCCGGCTATGGTAATGGAATCAATGAAGTAAAGTTAAAAGACCTTCTCACTCTGAAAAATATCTGCTCAGACGATGAGCAAATTTCCACGCTGTTCCCACCGGTGGAGATTGGCAGCATTACGCTGGTTGATCAGATTGTCCTGCTTAGCCTGCTGAAAATCACCCAGCCTGAAAAGGTACTGGAAGTCGGCACTTATCTGGGCTATTCCACCACGCTGTTGGCGCTGAATAGCGATGCCACAATCTTCTCTCTCGATTTGCCTACAGACGCCTGCCTGGAAACGCAGTTTGATAGCGATAAAATTCTCACCGATGGTGATGTGAATGATGATTTCCTACGCCACACCCAATCGATTGAAGGGGCGGTGTATCTGAAGAACTTAACCGCAGAACAGCGGGGGCGCGTCAATCTGATTAAAAAGGACTCGACTCAGGTTAATTTTCAGCAGGCATTTGGTGAGCTGGATTATGTCTTTGTCGATGGCGGACATGCCTACGACATTATTAAAAGCGATACCGAAAACGCTTTGCAGGCGGTGCGCAAAGGCGTGGTGATTTGGCATGATTATGCTTCAGGTATTCACAGTGATGTGACGCAATATCTGAATTCCCGTGATGACCTGAAAATATTTCACGTGAAAAACTCGTTGTGTGCCTTTGCCTTTACTGGCTGTTGAGCGGGGATCAGATGCGCATTACCGAGGTTATCGACAAACATGTGTTAAGAGAGTTATCCGCAATCAATAACCGGGTTGCCTCGCTGCATCTTGCCCTGCGTCTGGGGATCGAGTTATTGCTGATTTATATGTTGTACAAAACACAGCATCATATTTTGTTGCTGGTGTTAACCATTTTGCTGCTCGGTTTTGTGCACAGCTTCTGGGGCTATGCGGGTTACGCCCATGAACTGTTTCATAAGCGAGTATTTTCGGTGAAGTGGGCTAATCAGCTGCTGTTTCGCTTTTCAGCTGCCGTGACATTTAATAATCGGGCATTTTTTGAAGCGAGCCATATGCGTCATCACAGTAAAACCTTCAGCGATGACGATGATGAAGGGCACAGCTTCCAGAACTGGAGTGTCGCGAATATTATTCGTTACGCCCTGTTCGATTATACCTTTATGTGGCGCAAGGTGACTTACACCATTAAAAATGCCTGCGGTATTATCCCCGCCTCGTTTGCGACCATTAAAGTTAATATCCAGCGAGCCGCTATTGAAGTTCTGGTTATTAATGGGCTGGTCTATCTGGCGGTGTATTTCGCCACTCACAGTGGATGGGTGGTACTGGCTTATTTTGTTGCACAGTTTTCCTGCCAGTTGCCCAATCGTATGCTGGCTCAGGCACAGCATCTGGGGCTTGAGGAGCAGAAGGAGAGCGGGCCGTTAGGTCACTCCCGCACGATAACGTTGCCGGTATGGCTGGCATTTCTCTATGCCAATATGAATTACCATTGTGAACATCACATTATGCCGTCAATTCCTTATTATCATTTGCCTGAGCTGAATCAGCGCCTAAAAGCGGCCGGTGTGACGTTTGAAGAGGTTGGCGTAGGTTATTTCTTTACCACCTTCTGGCAGGAAGTTGGACGCAAACAGCAGAAGCTCGCGCTGTAGACAGCTTATCTGGAGAGTGACATGAATATTGAAGAACTCATCGATGCGGAAAAAGACTATTTTGCGCCGATGATTGCCAGGGCGGAAAAAGCCACCGCCGAACAACGTGCGCTATGGCAAAAAGAGACGGTGCGCGAAAGACAGGAAAGGATCTCCCTGGAGATTTTTGATGCTGTTGAGGGTAGGGTTAAATACGGGCCGTTTAAAGGTCTGCAATTAAATCGTGAGACCTGGTGGGGGAAGCTCGATTTAGGTTCTCAGTGTCTTGGTTTGTATGAAAAAGAGTTGCTTGATTTTATTGCGACCTTACCTGACGATCACTTCTCTCATTTTATTGATATTGGTGCTGCCGACGGTTATTACGCGATTGGGATGCTGGTCTCGAAAAAAATCAGCCATTGCATTTGTTTTGAACAGTCGGAAAAAGGCCAGCAAACGATTCTGGCGAACTGGCAGCGTAATAACTCACCGGGCCATCTGAAAATTATCGGTGAGGCCAATGAACAGAGTATGGCATCATTATTACCGCAAGAATTGCAGCGGTCACTGGTGTTGATTGATATCGAAGGTTTTGAGTTTGATCTGTTGACCCCGGCCTTTTTAGCGAAGCTGCAATCCTGCACCGTTATCATCGAAGTGCATAACTGGGTTGACGATTTCCTCGCCAAATATACTCAGCTGCTGCGTCATGCCCATCTCTTTTTTGATATTAAGATGGTTGAACGTATCGACCGTGTAACCAGCCATCTGCCGGAATTAAGGGATATGACTGATGACAATCGTCTGCTGTTCACCTCTGAACGCCGGCCCTGCATGATGCGCTTTTTACAACTGACGCCGAAAAAATAATCTGACACGCCGCGTTAAGCGGGTAAATATCAGACAGGCTATGCTGCCTTGCCGATTTCCCGCTGGATGCCGCTATGCTGACCTTCAAAGCGTTTTCACTTTGCGTTGTTATGATCATCCTGTTGTCGCTTTTTGCCAGCCTGGCGCGAGCTACGCACGGCGGTGGACACACCAGTGAGAATGAAGGCTGGTGGTCGGCACGGCGTGATTCAGCAGGTATCGCCCCCGATCCTCGCAGCCATGCATCTGAAGCGATTGTGCAGGTTTATGCCGCACCTACCTATGGCTGGAAGGGGGCGGTTGCGGTGCATCCGTGGATTATCTTTAAGCGTGCCGGTGAAACCCAGTACAACCGCTATGAGGTCATTAGCTGGGGCAGCGATGACAAAGTGCGACACAACGCCAATGTCCCGGATGGTTACTGGTATGGCGCACGGCCAAGGCTGCTGGTGGAGCATCGCGGTGCCGCAGCGCAGGCGATGATTCCGCAGATTGAAGCCGCCATCAAATCCTATCCATGGCCCCGGACTTATCACGCCTGGCCAGGCCCGAACAGCAATACCTTTCTTGCCCATATTGGCCGTGAAGTCCCGGCGCTGGCGCTGGATTTACCGGCAAACGCGGTAGGTAAGGATTACCGGCCACTGTGGAATCCGGTGGGATTGCCGCCATCGGGGCGTGGCATTCAGGTGTCCGTGCTGGGGCTTGCTGGCGTCACTGTCGGCGCTGAAGAGGGATTTGAGCTGAATGTGCTGGGCCTGAATATGGGGCTGGATTTCAGCCCGTTCCGTTTGCGCCTGCCGTTTATTGGTGGCATCGGCAGTGACAATGTTCAGCAGGATAACCCGCCGGGTTAATGGTGCAGCAGAAATAGCGTGGCGAGCCCGAGAAAAATAAAGAAGCCCCCGGTATCGGTGATGGCGGTGATCAGTACGCTGGAGCCGACTGCCGGGTCGCGTTTCAGTTTGGTCATAATAAGGGGGATCAGCACCCCCATCAGCGCCGCCAGCAGCAGGTTAAGCACCATTGCCAGCATCATCACCCCGCCCAGCGCCAGGTTGTCGTACATCAGCCAGGTGACCCCACCCATAATGCCGCCCCAGAACACGCCATTCAGCAATGCGACACCAAGCTCACGCAGGATCAGAAACGAAAAGTTGCCTGGCTCCACCTGATGCAACGCCAGCGCACGCACAATCATGGTGATGGTTTGATTGCCGGTATTGCCGCCAATCCCGGCAACAATCGGCATCAGGGTTGCCAGCGCCACCAGTTGTGAAATGGTCGCTTCAAACAGGCCGATCACCCGCGAAGCAACGAACGCGGTACAAAGGTTAATCGCCAGCCACGCCCAGCGTTTACTGACCGCCTTACGGACCGGCGCGAAGACATCCTCTTCCTGGCTGAGGCCGCCCATTTTACGGATGTTGCTTTCGTTCTCTTCGTTGACGAGGTCAATGACGTCTTCAACGATGACGCGGCCAATCAGCTTGCCCCTGGCATCGGTGACGGCGGCAGAAATCAGGTTATAACGCTCAAATGCCCCCGCAGCGTCTTCCGCTTTATCGTTCAGCTGAAAGGTGGTGGGTTTCGCGTTCATGACGCTTTGAACCTGCGTGCCGGGCGGATTAAGCAGGATGGTGGTGAGCGGCAGTTCGCCGAGTAATTGGTTGCTTTTATCGGTGATAAACAGCTTATCGGTGCCATCTGGCATGGTTTTACGGCGGCGCAAAAAACGCTGCACGGTGGCAAGCCGGACATCAGCACGCACCGTCAGGATGTTGAAATCCATGATACGCGCTACCCGGTCACGGTCGAACTCCTCCACGCTGAGCACATGCGCGCGCTGGCTGGGATCGAGCGTGGTCAGCAGACGTCCGGTCAGATCGCGCGGCAGATAGCGAGCCAGATAAGCCTGGTCATCAAGGTCCAGCGGCTCGATAGCGCGCAGGATCTCGCGATCGGTCATGCTTTCGGTCAGGCTGGCCCAGACGGTATCGGAGGCTTCAACCAATACCCGGCCGCGTTGTTCGCAGGGAATTAAGCGCCACAGTGCCTGACGTTCGACATGCGGCAGCGCTTCGAGAATATCGGCTAAATCCGCGGCGTGCATCATCTGCAAATCGCTTTCCAGCTGCTGACGCCAGCCGTTAATCTCTTTCAGTTCACTGGCCGACAAATCCACCGATTTATCCAGCAGGACATCGACTAAATCGTGTTGAGTGAGCAGCAGGTTGAGAATGCGATGGCGGGTTTCAGTCAGTTGTTGCGCGTGCGAAGCAGACATAACGCGTCCTTTGTGTCTGTAATTGTCAGGTCGAAGTGTAGTGCGTTACGGGTAAACAGGACATAACAAGTTGCATTGTCGCACAGGGACAATGTGATGGTGCCGTGACGCGCAAATTCCTTTAACGCGTGTCGGTGCTGCTTTGCGTCACCGGGTCGGGCGTGGCTTTCTTCTGCTGATGATGCTCAATGGCACCAGGAATGGTGAAAATCAGACGGCCAACCAAAATAAAAAAACTGATCAGCAAAACAATGCGTGTCATCGAACCGGTTTTGGGACGTCTTCGTGCGGGGAAAGCGTTGTTCACGCGGGGTGATTCCTGTAGATACCCATTTGGGCGATAGCAACATTTAGTCATACTCAGATCGGTAAAGCAATCGCTGTGTGAAAAATGAGCAGAAAAGGTTAAAAATGGCGGCGCATCTGCGCCGCGTCCAATCAGTAACTGGCTTTTTGCGCCAGCAGGGTGGCGAACCGACAGCGGATACGCTGGCCGTTTTCATCACGCCGATGCAACTCACCAACGTGCTCGTTATATTTCACGATATGCCAGTTGCGGTAGTAGTCACTGAGTTCACCGGACTTAAAGGTGAACGGGAAGTCGAGCGGATTGGGATAGTCGTCAGTGCTCATGGCGGCGACAATCAGGTTATAGCCATATTTCAGCGTGCTGGCCTGCATATCGGCAATCAACTGGGGAATGGTTTCCGGTTGCAGAAACATCATCACCACCGTGGAGAGCACCAGCTGGTAATCGCCGTTGAAGCGTACCTGGTTCAGATCACAGGCTTCAGCCCGGATATTTTGCAGCTGTTCATCGTGGATAATCTGTTGCAGCCGCGCCAGGCTCTGCGGGTTGCTGTCCCAGCCTGTGACATCAAACCCCTGTTGATTGAGAAACAGGCTGTTGCGGCCCTGGCCGCAGCCCAAATCCAGCACCTTACCGGGCGTCAATTTGGGCAGCGCTTCCAGCACTTCCGAATGCGGCGGCGTCAGGCCATATTTTTCCGCGAAATAGTTGTCAGGACGAATAGTCATAGTAACCCGCGTTTACTCCTCTTGCAGAATCAGGTTCCAGCCGGTCACTTCATTCCAGTAGCTTTGCTCTCGCTCCAGATCCAGCTGCACCAGCGTGTTCTGGCTGAAGTAGCCTGCCGGGAAGGTGAGCGTCCAGTGTCCGTCATCGGTACTCAGCTTCAACGTATCCGGGCGGGTGGTGGCCTGGCGCTGATTATTCAGCAGGGTGCCGAGACGCAGCAGGAAAACCAGCGGCAGAATCTGCTTCTTCTTAAACAAAGTGAGGCGTGGCATTTCATCCACCTTCACCGCTTTACGGTGGAAGCGTACCAGCATCGCCAGCAGCATCTGTTGATCCTGATTAAAACCTGGCATGTTGGTGTATTGCAGGATGTAAGCCGAATGACGCTGCATGCCACTGTGGTTAATGGTCAGCCCGACTTCATGCAAGGTCGCTGCCCATTTCAGCAGGGCCGCCAGTTGAGGATTCGCCAGCTTCGGGTTCTGGTCGCGCCATTGCAGATACAACTGCTCGGTGGTTTCCAGCACGCGACGCGCCTGGTCGTTATCGATGGCGTAATGATTTGCCAGACTTTGAGCGGTACGGCTACGGATATCCTGATGACGGAAGCGGCCTTCCATTTCGTACAGCACACCTTCGCGCAGCGCACCATCAGACAGGCGCAGCTCGCGAATTGCCAGTGCATCAAAGACGCCACACAGAATCGCCAGCCCAGGCACAAACACCGCCTTACGCTCCTCAGACAGACCCGGCAGGCTGAGGGCAGCAAAAGACTTGTGCTTGATCACCTCGTTATACAGCTGGTCCAGCCGCTCCGGGGTAATGAGCTTCTCTTTCTCGCCCATGGCCAGCAGCACTTCACAGGCGGCTTTGATGGTGCCAGACGCGCCCAGCGCATACTGCCAGCCATGCAGACGATATTGCCAGGCCAGTGTTTCCAGCTTTTGCGCCGCCGCCAGACGGGCGCGACGGAAGTTTTCCGGCGAGATTTCCCCTTTCGGGAAATAAAGCTGGGCAAAGCTGACGCAACCCATACGGCGGCTTTCCACCAGTTGCGGTTCGAAATCTTCGCCAATGACCAGTTCGGTCGAGCCACCGCCGATATCGATAACCAGCTTGCGGCCTTTCTCCGGCTGCGTATGTTCCACGCCCATAAAGATCAGACGCGCTTCTTCGTTGCCGGAAATCACTTCAATCGGGTAGGGGATGACGTCTGCTGCCCGTTGCAGGAACTCCTCAGCGTTAATCGCCTGACGCAGCGTATGCGTCCCCACGATGGTGACGTTAGCCGGGCTGAACCCCTGCAGGCGTTCGGCAAACAACGCGAGGCAGCTCAGCCCACGCTGGATCGCCTCTTCGCTCAGGCGATTCTGTGCATCCAGCCCATCGGCCAGGTGCACACGTTGCTTGAGTCGTCCCAGAACCTGCATGGCACCATCCACCACACGGGCAATCACCATATGAAAACTGTTGGAGCCGAGGTCAATGGCCGCAAACTCCTGTGGCTTCGGCGTACTCTTATGGGAAATTGGCATAGGAATTATTCAGGTTGTTCCAGTTTCTTGATGTAATCGTAAATCGCCGGCTGCGAGCGCACCTTCCGGCGGTTGCCGCGCGGCACATAACGGTTACTCAGTTCTTTGTCGACGATACGTGCTTTTACTGTATCGCTAAACAGGATGGCAATGATATCCAGTACGCGCTCTTTCAGACGAGGGTCCAGGATCGACACCGCCACTTCAATACGATAATCGATATTGCGTGTCATCCAGTCCGCAGAGGAGAGATACACTTTTTTATCGCCACCGTTTTCGAAAATATAGACGCGGTCGTGCTCCAGGTAGCGGTCAACGATGCTAATCACGCGAATATTTTCGCTAATGCCCGGTAAATCCGGGATCAGCGAGCACATACCGCGCACCAGCAGGTTAACTTTTACCCCCGCAGATGAAGCAGCATACAACCGATCCACCAGACCGTTATCCACCAGGTTATTAATTTTCAGCGTAATGCCCGCTGGAATTCCCTGCTGCACGTTGGCAATTTCGTTATCAATCAATTGATAAAGCATATTGCGTGAATTTTGCGGCGATACCATCAGGTGGTCGAAACTCACCGGACGATACGGGTTTTCGATAAAGTTAAACACCCGACGCACTTCATTGGTGATGCGTGCATCTGCCGTCAGCAACGAATAGTCAGTATATATGCGCGCGGTTTTTTCGTTGAAGTTGCCCGTGCCGATATGTGCATAGCGCACAATCTCGTTGCCTTCACGACGTGAGATCAGGAACAGTTTGGCGTGAATTTTCAGCCCCGGTGCTGAGAAAATTACATGGACGCCCGCTTCGGTCAGACGCTTCGCCCAGCGGATGTTGGCCTCCTCATCAAAGCGCGCCTGCAACTCCACCACCACCGTCACTTTTTTGCCGTTGTAGGCGGCGTGGATCATGGCATCCATGATGCGCGAGTTTTTCGCCACGCGGTAGATATTGATTTTAATCGCCAGCACGCTGGGATCGAAGGAGGCCTGGCGCAACAGTTCCAGCACATGCTCGAAAGTATGGTACGGGTAATAGAGCAGCACATCGCGGTTACGAATCGCGTCAAAGCCGTTACGGAAGCCATCAAAGCCAATATGGCGAATCTGCGGTAACGGGCGATTCTCCAGATTACTTTTACCTTCATTCGGGAAGCTGATGAAGTCTTTGAAGTTATGGTAACGGCCGCCTGGCACCACCGAGTCATAGTTGGAGATGGAGAGTTTATGGCGCAGCATCTCCACCATTTCATCCGGCATATCACGCTGATAAACGAAGCGCACCGGTTCGGCGTTGAGGCGCTGTTTCAGGCTGGAGGACATCAATTCCAGCAGGCTGGATTCCATCTCGGTGACCAGATCGTACTCGGCATCGCGCGTCATCTTCATGGAATAGGCATTCAGCGTATCGTAATCGAAGAAGCCTTTAAAAATTTCATCAAGGCAGTAGCGCAGAATGTTATCCAGCAGGATCATCGGCTTACGACGACGTGGCGACTCAGCTGGCAGGTTAACGAAACGCGGCACTTTATCGGACGGAATCTCCAGCAGGGCATAGCGTTTGTCTTCACCACGAATGATTTCCACCGCCAGATAGGTGTAATCGTCCTTGAGGAATTCGATTAAATCGGTGTCGTGATTGAGCAGAATTGGCGTGATGTGCTGACGCAGCTGGTGCTTGAAGTAATACCGCAGCCAGACCTGTTGATTGGGCGACAACTGACGTTCATTAATCAGGAAGATTTGATTACGCGCCATCTCCAGCAGCAATTCGTTATACAGCGCATCAAATTCCTGGTCGGATTTCAGCACCCGTTGCTGGATCTTCTTCAGCAGATGACGTGGGGTGCTGGGCGACCCTTGTTCCTCACCGATAAGAATGCGACGTTTCAAATCAGCGAAGCGGACTTTATAAAACTCATCAAGGTTATTCGAATAGATCCCGAGGAAACGCATACGTTCAATCAGCGGGTTACTTTTGTCCGCCGCTTCCTGTAACACGCGTTCATTAAATGATAACCAGCTTAATTCTTTTTCTATATACAGCTTTTCCTGACCCATTCTGACTCCGTGATGCTGTTGCTGGACGGGGTGTCCGGCGAAAAGGGGCTTTCGCTCAGTGTCCGTCACCATTATGGCGAGAGTATGGCAGGCTTGTCCAACGCCAACAGTTGTCTTATCAATCAGCTACGGGCAACATAGCGGCTTGTCTACGAGCGTAACCCTGGTCTGCATGAGCATAACAAGAATTCCCGTCCACTTTAGTGATAGCCGCCGTCGAGCCATTGATCGGTGGGTAAAGCGTGTTGTCACCGCCTGCGGCGTGGGGATTCTGGCATTGATGTTACTGCTATTTTTCTGGTTAGTCTGGGTGGTGATGCCGCTTTTTAATCCGCCAGGGATGCAGATCGTCGCCAGTCAGCAGCTGTGGGATAAGGCCCCGGTGCTGGCATTAGGCAACGATGGGAAACTGGGATGGCGCATCAGCCGCGATGAAGCACGCTTTATTCCGCTGGATGGTCAACCTGCCGGGCCTGCGCTGGCACTGAATGGTAAACCGGACGCGGTGGTCGCCAGCGCTGACCACAACAGCCTGCTGTTGAATATGCAGGGTGACCTGATGTTGATGCAACCGGTTAACGGCGAATGGCGTTTTCCGCTGGGCGATCGTCCGATGCATGTGTCGCAGGGGGCGGTAACGCAGATGGCACTGGCCATCCCAGGCGAAGACCAATGGCGCATTGCGGCGCAAACGGCAGCCGGAATCGTCATACTGACGCTGGATAAATCAACCCATGTCAGCCAGATTGTCCTGCCACAACAGCAGGCCGATCATCTGCTGTTCTCCCCGGAGGGTAACCTGCTGTATACCAGCGAGGGCCGTCTGCTGCGCGTCTGGCAAATCAATGCCGATGGTGCGCAACTGCGTGAAACACAGACGCTGGAGCAGCGTCCGCGTAGCCTGCATCTGCTGGCTGGCGGACGCACCCTGTTGATTCAGGATCAACGCGGCATCAGCCAGTGGTTTGCGATTACCGGGCCACAGGGACCACGTTTACAGGAAATCCACACCTTTGATGGCAGCTCGGGTACGGCAATGATCGTGACCGAACCGAACCGCCGTGTCTTCGCCACGCTCACCCCTGAAGGCGATGTCAGCCTGTTCGCCAGCAAGCAACAGGGGGCGACAGTCACCCGTAAGCTGGAGCCGGGTATCCTGGCCGCCGCCTTCTCACCACGCGGCGATACGCTGATGGTGGAGCGGGCAGGGCAATGGCAGCGTCTGCGCCTTGACGATCCCTGGCCTGACTTTAGCTGGCGTAACCTGTGGCAGAAAATCTGGTATGAAAACTATCCGCAGCCGGATTGGGTTTGGCAATCCACGGCGGCGGGAGACAGCTATCAGGCTAAATTCAGCCTGATACCAATGATCATCGGCACCCTGAAGGCCGCCAGTCTGGCGCTATTGTTTGCCACCCCACTGGCGCTGGCCGCCGCGATGTACACCGCCTGGTTTATGACTCCGGGCCTGCGTCGTTGGGTGAAGCCGGGGATCGAGATGATGGGTGCGCTGCCGAGCGTGGTCATCGGGTTGATTGCCGGGGTGTGGCTGGCCCCGCATATCAGCAACGCGTTGATTGGCGTGTTGCTGCTGCCGCTGATGCTGGCGGCAACGTTGCTGTTATGCGGGGTGCTCAGTCCACGTCTGCCCGCGCGCTGGCGTCAGCCTGGTTATGAGGTGCTGTTGTTGCTGCCGATCCTGTTGCTGGTGACGCTGTTGACGCTCTGGCTGCCAACCCATTTCTGGCCAGCGATGGGGGAACGGCTGGCCCATTATGAGCAACGTAACCTGCTGGTGGCCGCGCTGGCGATGGGATTTGCGCTGGTGCCGCTGATTTTTACCTTATCGGAGGACGCGCTGTTCAGCGTGCCGGTCTCGCTGGGGCAAGGCTCGCTGGCGCTGGGGGCGACGCCGTGGCAGACCCTGACGCGCGTGGTCTTGCCCGGTGCTTCGGCAGGTATTTTTGCCGCGCTGATGATTGGTTTTGGCCGGGCACTGGGTGAGACCATGATTGTGCTGATGGCGACCGGCAACACCCCGGTGAGTGAAGGCGGGTTATTTGCCGGATTACGCGCGCTTTCCGCCAATATCGCCATTGAAATGCCGGAAGCGGCAGCGGGCAGTGCCCACTATCGCATTCTGTTTCTCAGTGCGCTGATCCTGCTGATATTTACTTTAATCATTAACACGGTAGCGGAAGTGATCCGTCAGCGCCTGCGACAGCGCTATAGCCAGCATGAGGGACAGGGATGAAAACCATGCGCCAAAATGATCGCTGGCGCTGGCTAACCGCCGGTGCTGTGGCCGTCTGTTTACTGGCTTTTACCCTGCTGATTGGCTTGCTGGCGTGGCAGGGGATGCGTGCTTTCTGGCCGCAGCCGGTCGATCAATATTTGTTCCAGCCACCTGAGGGCGATCCGGTCAGGGTGCTGGGGGAAACCCTGCAACGTCAGCGGCATGACCACGGCTGGCGCTATTGGGTGAAAACCGGTAACCGCGATTTTGCACCACCTGATTTTCGCGTGATTGACAGCCAGAGCCGGGCGAAAACCCGTCAGCCCAAAGATGTCATGGTGCTGCAACGCCGTAGCGGCGGGAATGCTTATGGCTGGTTTATTGAGCTGCGTGAAGATAATGAAGTGCTGACGGCGCGCGACCGCGATGCGTTGCTGCACCAGCGTCTGCAACAGGTCCACGGGCAGCTGCGCCAGGCCAGCCATATTCGCCGTATCGAAATGGCGCGCCTCAATGCCCAGCTGGAAAATCTGCAACGACAGGCTGAGCGGCAACAGCGTAAAGGGGAGTTTAGCGCGCAACGTCAGTCTGAATACGACGCCAACAGTGCCGCGTTGCAACGGAACTTCGCTGCGCTGGGTAGCCGACTGGCGCAGTTGCAAAGCGCCAGCCACCGGGATGTGCTGGTGTTGCGCGATGTGCAGGGACAGGACCATCTGATCCCGCTGGCGCAGATTGTCGCGGCCTGGTATCCGAATAACATGAGCCTCGGCCAGAAAATGCAGCACTTTCTCAGTCAGCTATGGCAATTTGTCAGTGATAATCCGGCGGCAGGCGAGAGCGAAAGCGGCGCATTCCCGGCGATTTTTGGTACCGTGCTGATGGTGTTGCTGATGTCGGTTATCGTTATGCCCCTCGGTGTGGTGGCGGCGGTCTGGCTGCATGAATACGCCGGACGCAACGCGCTGACCCGGCTGGTGCGGATTGCGGTGGTTAACCTGGCGGGTGTTCCCTCGATTGTTTATGGCGTGTTTGGTCTGGGCTTTTTTGTCTGGCTGATTGGCGGCACCATTGACCAGATATTTTACGCGCGCGCACTGCCTAACCCGACCTTCGGTACGCCCGGCCTGTTGTGGGCAGCGTTAACGCTGGCGCTGCTGACGCTGCCGGTGGTTATCGTCGCCACGGAAGAAGGCTTATCACGTATCCCGGACAGCCTGCGACAAGGCTCGCTGGCGCTGGGAGCGACTCAGGCCGAAACCCTGTGGCGCGTGGTGTTGCCGCTGGCCGTCCCGGCGATGCTGACGGGATTAATTCTGGCGGTGGCCCGTGCTGCCGGGGAAACCGCCCCGCTGATGCTGGTCGGTGTGGTGAAGATGGTGCCGGAACTGCCGGTAGACGCCGTGTTTCCTTACCTGCACCTTGACCGTAAGTTTATGCATCTCGGTTTTCAGATTTACGATCTGGCCTTCCAGAGTCCGAATATCGACGCTGACCGACCCCTGGTTTACGCCACCGCCCTGTTGCTGGTGGTGATCATCCTGTCGCTCAATTTGCTGGCGATGGCCTTGCGCCACCGTCTGCGTGAGCGTTACCGGCTTATGACGCATTAAAAGGTTTTACACATGACGCTCGATCACGACATCGCTCTTGCGGTTAATCAGCTTTCGCTATGGTATGGCGAACGCCAGGCGCTGAACAACATTGCCCTGCAACTGCCGAAGAACCACATCACGGCGCTGATTGGCCCCTCCGGCTGCGGCAAATCGACACTGCTGCGCTGTTTTAATCGCATGAATGATGTGATCGATCGTTGCCGGGTGGAAGGTGAGATCTGGCTTGGTCAGCATGCCATTATGCAGCCAGAGCAGGATCTGGCCGCGCTGCGGCGACGTGTCGGCATGGTGTTTCAGCGCCCGAATCCATTCCCCAAATCAATTTATGAAAATGTGGTTTATGGTCTGCGTTTGCAGGGTGTGCGCGATCGTCGGGTGCTGAATGAAGCCTGCGAAAGTGCGCTGCGTGCGGCGGCACTGTGGGGGGAGGTGAAGGATCAACTGGGGCAAAATGCCTTGACCCTCTCCACCGGACAACAGCAGCGGTTGGTGATTGCGCGTGCCATTGCTATCGAACCGGAAGTTCTGTTGCTGGACGAGCCGACGTCGGCGCTGGACCCGATCTCCACGCTGGTGATTGAAGAGTTAATGACTACGCTGAAGCAGCATTTCACGCTGGTGTTGGTGACGCACAATATGCAGCAGGCGGCGCGCGTGTCGGATTACACCGCGTTTATGCACAACGGCCAGCTGGTGGAGTTTGATGACACCGACCGCATCTTCACCTCGCCGAAAACACGGCGCACCGAAGATTATATTACGGGACGGTTTGGTTAGGGGGCGGTTAGCGGCCAGGTCGCCATAAATGGCGACCCTACACTGTAGGGTGCGCATTCATGCGCACCGAGCCACCCGATCAATCGTGGGCATAGCCCTGTGGCGGCAACGGTTGACCATCCAGCCAGGCCGCGCCTTCGCGCATCTGCAAACGTCCATCGACAAACCAGCTAATCACCAGCGGATAAATCGCATGCTCCTGATGTTGCACGCGGGCGGTGATTTCATCTTCCGTATCGTCGGCAAACACCGGTACGCGTGCCTGCAAAATAACCGGACCGCCATCCAGCTCATCAGTGACAAAATGCACTGAGGTGCCGTGCTCCTCGTCGCCATTCTCCAGCGCCTGACGATGGGTATGCAGGCCGGGATACTTCGGCAGCAGGGAGGGATGGATGTTGACCAGACGATCGTGATAATGCGCAACAAAAGCCTGGCTGAGAATACGCATATAACCTGCCAGCACCACCAGATCCGGGGCGTAAGCATCAATCTCCTGCATCAGCTGGCGATCGAAAGCGTCACGGTCGGCAAATTCACTGGCAGCCAGCGTATGGGTTGCGACACCGGCTTCCTGCGCGCGTGTTAAACCCATTGCCGAGGCTTTATTACTGAAAACGGCAGCCACGCTGCCGTTAATCCGCCCGCTTGCGCAGGCGTCGAGGATGGACTGAAGATTGCTGCCGTTACCGGAGATCAGTACAACCAGTTTCTTCATGGGTTAATGACCACACGCTCTTCGGAGTCAGAAGCTTTGATCACACCGATTTTCCACGCCTGCTCACCTGCGGCGGTCATCAGCTGGATTGCCTTGTCGGCTTCAGCCGCGCTCAGCGCAATCACCATGCCCACGCCGCAGTTAAAGGTGCGGTACATTTCATGACGGCTAACGTTACCTGCCTGCTGCAACCAGCCAAACACCGCCGGCCACTGCCAGCTGCTCTCTTCCAGCACCGCCTGGGTGTTGTCCGGCAGTACGCGCGGAATGTTTTCCCAGAAGCCGCCACCGGTGAGGTGCGCAATGGCGTGCACGTCAACCTGTTCGATCAGGCTGAGGATGTTTTTCACGTAGATGCGGGTCGGGGCCAGCAGATGATCGGCCAGCGATTTACCTTCCAGCTGTTTGCTTTCCGGATCGGTCTGGCTCACCTGGAGGATTTTACGCACCAGCGAATAACCATTGGAGTGTGGACCGCTGGAACCCAGCGCAATCAGCACATCGCCATCCTGCACTTTCGAGCCGTCGATGATTTCTGATTTTTCCACCACGCCAACGCAGAAACCGGCCACGTCGTAATCTTCACCGTGGTACATGCCCGGCATTTCAGCGGTTTCACCACCGACCAGCGCACAACCCGATTGCAGACAACCTTCCGCGATACCGGTGATGACCGATGCTGCGGTATCCACGTCCAGCTTGCCGGTGGCATAGTAGTCGAGGAAGAACAGCGGCTCAGCGCCTTGTACCACCAGGTCATTCACGCACATCGCCACCAGGTCGATACCGATGCTGTCATGGCGTTTAAGATCCATCGCCAGACGCAGCTTGGTGCCAACGCCGTCGGTGCCGGAAACCAGCACTGGCTCGCGGTATTTCTGCGGCAGCGCACAAAGCGCGCCAAAGCCACCCAGTCCACCCATCACTTCCGGGCGGCGGGTCTTTTTCACTACGCCTTTGATACGGTCAACCAGAGCGTTACCAGCGTCAATATCTACACCGGCGTCTTTGTAGCTGAGAGAGGTCTTGTCGGTCACTGCGGAATCCCCACGCGAGTTGCGGTTGGTGGTTAAAATAAAGCGGCGTAATTCTACCAGCGCAGGCAAACGTTTGCGAGTCCCATCTCACGCCGCCTTTGCACAGTACCGCTTTTTCGCTAATCCTTAATCCCGGAGGGAGCAGGGCGTTGTATTGACCAATGACATATGGCGTCGCGGAAAAAAGGCGGTATAATCCGGCGATTTTTTTTTCGCTCAACACAATTCCGGGAGAACACTCATGAAGATCGTGGAAGTCAAACACCCGCTGGTCAAACATAAACTGGGCCTGATGCGTGAGCATGATGTCAGCACCAAGCGATTCCGCGAACTGGCCTCGGAAGTAGGCAGCCTGTTGACTTATGAAGCCACTGCCGACCTGGCAACCGAACGTGTCACCATTGAAGGCTGGAACGGTCCGGTAGAAATCGAACAAATCAAAGGCAAAAAAATTACCGTGGTGCCGATTCTGCGTGCCGGTCTTGGCATGATGGAAGGGGTGCTGGAGCACGTACCGAGCGCGCGTATCAGCGTGGTGGGGGTCTATCGTGATGAAGAGACCCTGGAGCCGGTGCCGTACTTCCAGAAACTGGTTTCCAACATTGAAGAACGCATGGCGCTGGTGGTTGACCCGATGCTGGCGACCGGTGGGTCAATGATCGCCACCATCGACCTGCTGAAAAAAGCCGGTTGTAACAGCATCAAGGTGCTGGTGCTGGTGGCGGCACCGGAAGGGATTGCCGCGCTGGAAAAAGCGCACCCGGATGTTGAGCTGTACACCGCGTCTATTGATAAAGGCCTGAACGAGAAGGGCTACATTATTCCTGGTCTCGGCGATGCCGGTGATAAGATTTTCGGAACCAAATAAATAAAGCAGCCGGCCAGAGAGTCGGCTTTTTTTTGGCAAAAAAGTACAACACAACTCAAGGGGATGACTGAATGACCCGTCGCGCCATCGGCGTTAACGAACGACCGCCGCTACTCAAAACTATTCCACTCAGCTTACAGCACCTGTTCGCCATGTTTGGCGCCACCGTGCTGGTGCCGATTCTGTTTCACATCAACCCGGCCACGGTGTTGCTGTTTAACGGTGTCGGTACGCTGCTGTATCTGTTTATCTGTAAAGGCAAAATTCCGGCCTATCTTGGCTCCAGTTTTGCCTTTATTTCGCCCGTGTTGCTGCTGCTGCCGCTGGGTTATGAAGTGGCGCTGGGGGGCTTTATCCTCTGTGGCTTCCTGTTCTGTGTCGTGGCATTGATTGTGAAAAAAGCCGGTACCGGCTGGCTGGACGTGATGTTCCCACCGGCAGCGATGGGCGCGATTGTCGCGGTTATCGGTCTGGAGCTGGCGGGTGTGGCGGCCAATATGGCCGGGTTATTACCCGCTGAAGGCACCTCACCTGATGGCACCACCGTCTTTATCTCAATGGTCACCCTCGGTGTTACCGTGTTCGGTTCGGTGCTGTTCCGTGGTTTCTTCGCCATTATCCCGATTCTGATTGGCGTGCTGGTAGGCTATGCGCTCTCTTCCTTTGTGGGGATCGTCAACTGGGCTTCGGTGGCCAATGCCCCCTGGTTCGCGCTGCCAACTTTTTACACCCCGCGCTTCGAGTGGGCAGCGATGCTGACCATTCTGCCTGCGGCGCTGGTGGTGATTGCCGAGCACGTTGGTCACCTGGTGGTGACGGCGAATATCGTCAAAAAAGATCTGATCCGCGATCCCGGCCTGCATCGCTCGATGTTTGCCAACGGTCTTTCCACCATGATCTCCGGGTTCTTCGGTTCGACGCCGAACACCACCTACGGTGAAAACATTGGCGTGATGGCGATTACCCGCGTCTACAGCACCTGGGTGATCGGTGGTGCGGCGATTCTGGCGATTCTGCTGTCCTGCGTCGGCAAACTGGCGGCGGCGATTCAGGCGATCCCGGTACCGGTCATGGGGGGCGTCTCTTTGCTGCTGTACGGGGTGATCGGTGCCTCCGGTATCCGTGTGCTGATTGAATCCAAAGTGGATTACAACAAAGCACAGAACCTGATCCTCACCTCGGTGATCCTGATCATCGGCGTCAGTGGCGCGAAAGTCCATATCGGTGCTGCCGAGCTGAAAGGCATGGCGCTGGCGACCATCGTCGGTGTGGCACTCAGCCTGATCTTCCGCGTAATCAGCCTGTTACGCCCGGAAGAAGTGGTGCTGGACGCTGAAGAACAACGCGAATCCTAAGCGTCTTTGCCGGGCAGGGAAGCCCGGTTCATCTCTGGCAAGGATCATGTTAAACTTGCCCGGTTTTCTGCCCGTTCATACCCTGAGGTGCTTCTGAACACGCCGGCACAGCTTTCACTGCCACTTTATTTACCCGATGACGAAACCTTTGCCAGCTTCTGGCCGGGGGAAAATCCGTCCCTCCTTGCCGCGCTACAGGGCGCGCTGGTGCAGCAACACGGCAGCTATCTCTATTTCTGGTCCCGCGAAGGCGGTGGTCGCAGCCATCTGCTGCATGCGGCCTGCGCGGAAATGTCGGCGCGTGGTGAGGCGGTGGGTTACGTCCCGCTGGATAAACGCACCTGGTTTGTCCCCGACGTGCTGGAAGGGATGGAGCATCTGGCGCTGGTGTGCATCGACAATATCGAATGCATTGCCGGAGATGCCGAGTGGGAAATGGCGATCTTTGATCTTTACAACCGCATTCTGGAAATTGGCAAAACCCGTTTGTTGATCACCGGCGATCGTCCACCGCGCCAGCTTAATCTGGGGCTGCCAGACCTGGCATCACGCCTCGACTGGGGCCAGATCTACCGCCTGCAACCGCTGTCGGATGACGACAAATTGCAGGCGATGCAGCTGCGGGCCGGGATACGTGGATTTGAATTGCCGGAGGATGTCGGGCGTTTCCTGCTGAAACGCCTTGACCGTGAAATGCGCACCCTGTTTGACACACTCGACAGACTGGATCGCGCCTCAATCAGCGCACAACGCAAACTCACCATTCCCTTTGTTAAAGAAGCGCTGGGGCTTTAAATAATCTCCAGCACCGCTTCCGGCGGGCGACCGAGACGCGCCTGCTCACCCTTAATTACAATCGGCCTTTCGATCAGTTTCGGATTATCCGCCAGCGCCTGAAGCAGCTGATCTTCACTCAGATCCGGGTTGGCTAATTCCAGCGATTTATACAGATCTTCTTTACGGCGCATCAGTTCACGCGCGCTGGTCATCCCAAGTTTTTTCAGCAACGTTTTCAGCGTAGTGACGTCTGGTGGGGTCTCCAGATACAGCACCACTTCCGGCTGCACGCCCTGCTGTTGCAGGAGCGCGAGGGTTTCCCGGCTCTTGCTGCAACGCGGATTATGATAAATGGTCACCATGATTACGATCCTTTTTGATACTGACGGAAGCGTTTTTGCAGCTCACGAAATTGGTCGATGCGCGCATCATAACGCGCCTGTTTCAGACTGCCGAGCGGCACCTGGGCGCTGGCGCTGCTGAGTGCCCGGATGGCCTGATCCATCTGACCATTCAACGCCAGGCCTTCCGCGCGCGCGGAAAGTTCCTCATCCTGCAAACCCTGGGCGGCGGAAGCCTGCGCCAGCAGATCCCAGCCATTAGGATCATCCGGGTGCGACCAGGTATAACGATTGAGGATGCGGCTGGCATTGGCGGGTTGTTTGGCTTCAACATAGGCGTTCGCCAGGTTGAGCTGAATCACCGCATTGCTGTTGCTGCCTTTGGCGCTGCTCAGCATGTTGATGGCCTGCTGGGGTTGATTCAGACCGATATCAATGTCGGACATAATATCGAGAAACCAGACGTTATCCGGCTGTTTTGCCAGCATCGGCGTAATAATTTTCTTCGCGTTATCAAAGCTTTTGGCCTGCAAAAACTGCACCGCTTTGCCGTACTGCGATGCCTGCTGCTCACGGCTGTTGCCTTTGGCGTATTGATTAAGCAGCTCATCAGTCAGCTGATTCTGGCCGGTGGAGTACATGCCGAGTGCGCGCACTTTCGCCATATAAAAATCCTGTGAAGACTGCACCACGACCGGACGCATCTGGTTAGCGCGGTTACGCGCATCTGCCAGACGGCTGTCAGGCAGGGGGTGCGTCAGCAGAATTTCCGGGGGTTTGGACGAGAAGCGGCTTTGATCCGCCAGCTTTTGCAGGAAAGTGGGCATTGCCTGGGGATCAAACCCGGCACGCTGCAGCACCTGAATACCGATGCGGTCCGCTTCCTGTTCATTGCTTTGGGTAAAGCTGATCATCCCCTGTTGCGTCCCGGCAAGGGTGCCCATCAGCCCGGCCATACCCGCCTGTGGGTTAGCAATCGCCAGCAAAATCGAACCCAGCGCACCGACCCAGGTCAGCGGCGCATTGCGTTTCTGTTCTTCCATGGCGCGTGCCAGATGGCGTTGGGTGACGTGCGAGATTTCGTGCGCCATTACCGATGCCAGCTGGCTTTCGTTATCGGTGAAGCGAAACAACGCCGAGTGCAGCACCACATTGCCACCAAAGAAGGCGAAGGCGTTCAGCTCATCATTCTGGATCAGATAAAAATGAAACGGGGTGCGAACCGAGTCGGCATGTGCAACCAGTCGCTGCCCGAGTTGGTTGATATATTGATTCAGCAAGGGATCGTTGATCAGCGGGGCGCTGGCACGCAGCTGGCGTACATAGAAATCGCCGATCTGCAATTCCTGATTAATGGATAGCGTTGCGCCCGCCGTGGTACCCATATCGGGCAGAGAATCGCTCACATCGGCGCGGGCACTCAGCGCGGGTGTGAGCAGCAGCGCAGGAATAAGGGCTGCCAGCACTGATTTCTTCAACCGGTTAAACATGCCTTGATCCTGTTACGAGTGACCTGAAATTGGACTGGTAAGTGGTGCAAATGTTCTGTTTTGGTCGCTACCGTCCCGAACATCAATCTCCCGGTGCGAATGAATTCGCACCCTACGCCCGTAGGGGCAGCATTTATGCTGACCAGGCCGATATTGGAACGGATAGGTTTTTTATCTTAACCAGACTTATCGTACAAGCAAGCGCACGCACGAAATGAGATAAATGCAAAATGTTGCTGACGCATGGCGAAAAAAGTAGCAAAAATTTGAATAAGACAAATGCGCCATTTGCCGGTTTATTACGCCAGGGTGAACGTAAATTCGGGTAAAGTTACTCAAAATTATTGAATCTGGCATGAATCTTTCCAGGTTTACTCTGAAAAATAGCGCAGAGCATGCGCGGATGGCCTGATTTATCCATCGACATTATTAATCATGACGCAAAAGGTTAAGCACGGAACTGCATAAAAGGATGGTCATATTTCCCATCATTGATAGTCATGACAATCGGTTTCCCCGGCAAAACTTCCATCCAGCCATTCATCAACTCGCCAGCGTTCCTTCATCAGCGTTGCTATTCAATGAGCCGCGCTAATTATTTTTCCTGCAATGAAACCGCGCACAGCCGCTAAAACCGGCGGCTTTAGGCGTTGTCCTGGTGTGGTATAGATAAAGCACATTGTTCAAACGGACTGCGACTACCTGCCGGAGAGTGCCTATGCGTTCTGTTGTCTCCTATGCCCTGATTGCGATCGTCGGCGGCTTTGTTGGTGCTGTTGCCAGTAAAAGTGATGACCTCTATCAGCGAGTCGTTAACCACTTTTCTTCGCCACCGAGCGACCCGGCAGGATTCTGGAGCACGCCGGGGATCAATGGCTACGGCAAAATCCATTACGAACCCGACGCCGCCTTTAAACCAGTGGCTGGACTGAGCAATAAAATCGTATTCCAACTCACTAAAAATGAAGGAGATATCGCCCGGCCCAACCTCGGACTGGAGCGTGTGGCCAGGGTGGTGAATCTGTATATCGCCTCGGGGGTCCCGGCGGAACAACTGCACTTTGTGGTGTCAGTGACCGGTGATGCGACCCCGGCGATGCTGGATAACGCGCATTTCAAACAATTTTACGGCACTGAAAACCCCAACCTGCCGCTGATTGCGGAGCTGAATAAGCAGGGGGTGAAGGTGTCAGTATGCGACCAGTCGGTGGCGTTTCATCACTACCCCAATGACTGGATCGACAAATCGGTGATCCATGCGCTCTCCAGCCCGACGACGGTGTCGACGCTGCAAAATCAGGGCTATGCATGGCTGCAAATGTAACAGGCTTTTTGATGATGGTTGAGGAGAAGTGAAATGCGTCCAGCGACATACATTGTAGTGGCAGCACTGGCCGGTTTTATCGGCGGTAATGTGCTTCAGCTTCCCGACCTTGTTGATAAAGTCAGCGACAAGTTTGCGGATAAAAAAACCGAACCAGCCGATTTCTGGAGCACACCCGCCATCGCTGGTTACGGCAAGATTCATTTTGTGAACACGCCCGCGTTTAACCCAGGCAGTACACCGGGTCTGAGCAACAAAATTGTCTTCCAGATTAACCGTAACGAAGGGGATATCCGCCAGCCGAACCTCGGGCTGGAACGCGTGGCGCGCGTCACTAACCTTTATTACGCCGCAGGTGTGCCGTTGAATCAGCTGAATTTTGTGGTATCGATTAACAGCGATGCGGTGCCCGCTGCGCTGAACAACGATCAGTTCCGTAAAGCGTATGGCGTGGATAACCCCAACCTGAAGTTGATCAGTGAACTGGAAAAAGCCGGGGTGAAGGTGTCAATTTGCGATCAGTCGGTGGCTTTCCATCAGCTGGAACGCGAATGGATTGACCCGATGGTCACGCACACACTCTCCAGTGGCACTACCGTCGCTACGCTGCAAAACGAAGGGTATGCTTTCCTGATGTTGTAATCCCTCCTGACAGCAGTAAAGGCTGCTGTCATCTTTCTGTCACCTCCGCGCGATGTTGCTGTCACAGTTCGCCATTAAGTTAAGCACCAATGAGATCGATCTCATTGGTGACTAACGAGGCGAACATGTCCGATTTACTGAGTGTGGCAAAGCTGGCTGGCGTCTCGCGCGCGACAGCGGCGCGTGCCTTCTCTGATCCCCATCTGCTGCGGCCGGATACCTTAAACAAGGTGCTGGCGGCATCGGAACAATTGGGTTTTCGCCCCAACCACATCGCGCGCCAGCTACGTACCCAACACTCGACCACCCTCGGGGTGTTGCTGCCTTCTTTGCTCAACCCGATTTTCTCGCAACAGTTGCAGGCGATGGAGCGTGAAGCGCGTCAGGCCGGATTTGGTCTGCTGGTGGCGACCAGCGATTATCAGCCCGAACGCGAAGCAGCGATTGTTGAACATATGCTGCGCCAGCGGGTGGCGGGACTGGTGTTAACCGTGGCCGATGCTGACAACAGCGCGGTACTGCACACCCTGCATGAGGCGCAGATGCCGTTTGTGCTGGCGCATAACGTGCCGCAGCACAGCGACTGGCCTGCGATTTGTGTCGATAACCGTCAGGCGATGCGTGAAGCCACCGATCATCTGCGGCAACTCGGGCACCGGCATATCGGCATGATTGCCGGTCCGATGCTGCAATCCGATCGCGCCCGCCTGCGGTATCAGGGCTACTGCGACGCCATGCAACAGGCGGCCCTGCCGGTGATTGAAATGCCCAGCCACACCCATTCAGATTTCGCGCTGCTGCAACCCTGGTTGCAGGGCGAGTCGGCGCTGACGGCGGTCATTTGCACCAATGATTTGCTGGCGATCAGCCTGATTGGTGACGCCCAGCGCGCCGGCGTACGCATTCCACAACAACTTTCAGTGATGGGGTTTGATGGCATCGATATCGGTGAACAGATTGCCCCCTCACTGGCAAGCGTGGCGCAGCCTGGCGAACGGCTGGGTACCTGCGCCATTGAGATGCTTTTACAACAGGCCAGCCGTGGCACACGCGTGCTGGCACATCGACTGCGGCCAGGTGAAAGCGTGGCTGCACCGATTTCTTCGTTTATTGCCAACACCAGGGAACCATCATGAAATTGCGTAAAAAAGTCAAAATCATTGCCGGGGCGCTGGCCCTGACACTCGGTTCGCTACTCAGCGCACAGACTCAGGCGGCAGAAACCGCCATTTGTTACAACTGCCCACCGGAATGGGCTGACTGGGGCACGCAGCTCAAGGCCATCGCCAAAGACACCGGCATTCAGGTGCCGCAGGACAACAAAAACTCCGGCCAGGCACTGGCGCAGATGGTGGCTGAGCAGGCTAACCCGGTGGCGGATGTGGTGTATTACGGCGTCAGCTTTGGTATCCAGGCAGACAGCGCCGGAGTCATCGCCAGCTATAAACCCAAACACTGGGATGAAATCCCGGCAGGCATGAAAGATCCCAATGGTAAATGGGTTGCGCTGCATTCGGGCACCATGGGCTTTATGGTCAACGTCGATGCACTGGGTGGCGCGCCTGTCCCGCAATCCTGGAATGACCTGTTGAAGCCGGAATATAAAGGCATGATTGGCTATCTCGATCCGGCCAGCGCCTTTGTCGGTTATGTGGCTGCGGTGGCGGTTAACCAGGCGCTGGGCGGCAATATGCACGATTTTACACCTGGCCTGGAGTGGTTCAAAAAATTGCAGGCGAATCAGCCGATTGTGCCAAAACAAACCGCCTATGCGCGTCTGCTCTCCGGCGAGATCCCGATTCTGCTCGATTACGACTTCAACGCCTATCGCGCCAAATATAAAGATCATGCCAACGTGGCCTTTGTGATCCCGAAAGAGGGCACGGTGACGGTGCCGTATGTCATCAGCCTGGTGAAGAATGCGCCGCACGAAGCTAACGGCAAGAAAGTGATCGATTACGTACTGTCGGACAAAGGGCAAGCCATCTGGGCCAATGCGTTCCTGCGCCCGGTGCGTACTTCCGCGATGTCGCCTGAAGCGAAGAAATACTTCCTGCCGGACAGCGATTACGCGCGCGCCAAAACCGTTGATTACCAGCAGATGGCTGATGCGCAGAAAGCCTTCTCTGCCCGTTATCTGAGTGAGATCCATTAATGTCGCAGTCCGACACCCTGGCGGCTTCATGCCGCCAGACACGTAAGTTAGCGGGCAGTCGCTGGTTATGGCTGACGCTGCCCGCGCTGCTGTTTTTCTGTGCTTTCTGGCTGCTGCCGTTTGCCCGTTTGCTGCAAATCGGTATGCAGGCAGACCGCACCACCCAGCACAGTGGTTACTGGACGGTAATCAGCCAGCCACAATATTTGCTGAGCCTGCTGAATACCGTGTTGTTGTCGCTGGCGGTCACGCTGGTGACGTTGTTGATTGCCGCCAGTGTTGGCTGTTTTCTGGCGCGTCAGCGCTTTGCCGGTCGCGGCATCCTGCTGGCACTGCTGACCTTCCCGCTGGCATTTCCCGGCGTGGTGGTAGGGTTCCTGGTGGTGATGCTGGCGGGCCGTCAGGGTTTGCTGGCACAGATAAGCATGAGCCTGGTGCATGAACGCTGGACGCTGGCTTATTCACTGGTCGGGTTGTTTATCGGTTATCTCTACTTTTCACTGCCACGCGCCATTGTCACGCTGGTGGCGGCCAGTGAAAAACTCGATCATTCGCTGGAAGAAGCGGCACGTTCGCTCGGTGCCAGTCAATGGCGTATTACCTGGGATGTGATCGTGCCTGGACTACAACCGGCGCTGCTCTCCACCGGTGCGCTGTGCTTTGCCACCAGCATGGGGGCGTTTGGTACCGCCTTTACTCTCGGCACCGATTTAGCGGTGTTGCCGCTGACCATTTATGGCGAGTTCACTAACTACGCCAACTTTGCCACTGCGGCGGCGTTATCCGTGGTGATGGGAGGCGTCGCCTGGCTGGCGCTGATGTTGGCGCGTCGTCTGGCGCATCGTTCGGCGCAGGAGGTGGTATGAATCGTCGTGGACTCTTTACCCTGCAGCTGCTGATCACCACGCTCACCGCGCTGTTTATGCTTGTGCCGGTGGTGCTGTCGATGCTGGCCGGGGTGACCAACAACTATTTTATTGGCCTGCGCAGCGGTCTGACGCTGAAGTGGGTGGAGCAGGTGTGGCAGATGTACGCCGACACCTTCTGGCTGTCGTTACTGATTGCGCTGTGCTGCCTGCTGGTCACACTGGTGATCGGTGTGCCTGCCGCCTGGGGATTGCTGAAAGCACCGGGCCGCTGGGCCGCGCGCATTGAAGAATGCCTGATGTTGCCGGTGGCGCTGCCGGGCCTGGCCACTGCGCTCGGTATCATCCTGTTATATGGTCAGTTTTCCGCATTGCGCGATAGCTGGCTGTTTATCCTGATCGGTCACGTACTCTTTACCCTGCCGTTTATGATGCGCCCGGTGCTGGCAGTGATGCAGGCGGTGGATATGCCACGCCTGGAAGAAGCCTCCGCCAGCCTCGGTGCCGGGTTCTGGCAGCGCTTCTTCACCGTGGTGGTGCCCAACTGCCGCAACGGCATCCTCGCCGGGGCTTTTATGGTCATCACGTTATCGGTGGGGGAGTTCAACATCACCTGGATGCTGCACACACCGCTGACCAAAACCCTGCCGGTGGGCCTGGCCGATAGCTATGCCTCGATGCGGCTGGAAGTCGGCTCGGCCTATACCCTGATTTTTATCCTGATGATTCTGCCGTTGTTGCTGCTGCTGAATGCGCTTAATCAATGGCTTAACCGCGCAGTTGCGCGCCAACACAAGGAGCCGGCATGAACAACGCTGCCGTAACCGTTCAGCTTCACAACTGCTCGCGTCGCTTTCATCATCACCTGGCGCTGCATCCGCTGGATCTGACAGTCAATGCGGGTGAAACCCTGGTGCTGCTGGGGCCTTCGGGCTGCGGTAAAACCACCACGCTGCGCATTATCAGCGGGCTGGAAAGCTGCGATGCCGGTGGTGAAGTGTGGTTTGACGGGCGCAACGTCACTGCTTTACCGATTGAAAAACGCAATGTCGGCATGGTGTTCCAGAACTACGCGCTGTTTCCCAATCTGAACGTGGCCGACAACGTGGCTTACGGCCTGAAAGTGCAGGGCGTACCGCGTGCGGAGCGCGAGGCACGGGTGAAGGAAATGCTGGCGCTGGTGGACCTCAGCGCGCTGGCGCAGCGCAGTATCGATAAACTTTCCGGCGGGCAGAAGCAACGCGTGGCGCTGGCCCGTGCGCTGGCGGCTCGCCCGAAAGTGCTGCTGTTTGACGAACCGCTGGCGGCGCTGGATGCACGCCTGCGTGACCGTCTGCGCCTGGAGATTGGCGCGCTGCTGAAGCAGCTGGCGATCACCGCCGTGTACGTCACCCACGATCAACAGGAGGCCATGGCGCTGGGCGATCGGATTGCGGTGATGGAACACGGACGTCTGGTGCAAATCGATACGCCGCAGCGCATTTATCAGCATCCGGCGTCGAAGTTCGTGGCTGATTTTGTTGGGGCGATTAACTGCGTCGATGTCGATACGCGCGGCAATCCCCAGCGTTTTTGCCGCCCGGAAGATGTGCTGCTGGCCAGCGATAACCGTTATACGCGCCAGGGTTTTGTCGTCGCCAGTACCTTCCTGGGGGCGTCACAGCGGCTGATGATTGATATCGGTCTGGCCGCGCCGATTCAGGTTGATCGTCATGCCCGTGAAGCCTGGCATGCCGGGCAGCCGGTGAGCTGGTCGCTGGCGCAGGACGCCGCCTTTCAATTTTCTGCTTCGTGAGGAATAAAGATTGTCTGAAGCAATGACGCTGATTGCGCAAATCAGCGATTTACATATCAAGGCGCAGGGTCGCCTGTCTTATAAAAAAGTGGATACCCAGGCTGCGTTGCTGCGGGTGATTGCGACGCTGAATCAATTGCGACCGCGCCCGGATGTGGTGGTGATTACCGGCGATTTGGTTGATTTTGGCTTGCCGGAAGAGTATCAAACTCTGCGCCAGGCACTGAAGCAGCTGCAACTGCCTTATCTGTTGATGCCGGGTAACCATGACGACCGCCAGGCGCTACGCGCGGCTTTCCCGGAACATACTTATCTGCAACGCGGGGAAACCCTCAACTGGCAAACCCGCGTTAACGGTTTGCAGTTGCTGGCACTGGATTCCAGCGTGCCACAGCAGCCGTGGGGGTATGTCGATGAAGCGCAGCTTGAGTGGCTGGACGCGCAACTGCAAAGCGCACCCAACATCCCAACCCTGGTGATGCTGCATCATCCGCCTTTTATCACCGGCATCGGTCATATGGATAAACAACCGCTGCGCAACCCTGATGCACTGGCAGCAGTGATTCGCCAGCACCCGCAGGTAGAACGCGTGCTCAGTGGCCATTTGCACCGATCGATTCAGGCGCGTTTCGCTGGCACCCTGGCCTGTACGGCTCCGGGGGTATCGCATCAGGTGGCGTTTGATTTGTCAGCAGAGGGACCAGCCAACTTTGTGCTGGAACCGCCGGGTTTTCTGCTGCATCGCTGGCATCCGCAGCAGGGAATGACGACGCATCTGTGTGCCATTGGTGATTATCCAGGGCCGTTTCCGTTTTACGATATTAACGGCTTAATTGACTAATCAGCGCCAGATATAAGTAAAAGAAATCGTGTGCCGACAGGATGCTTCGTGCTCAAATTGAGTTGCGGGTGTACAATCCTCTGTTACCTCACCAGGGTATGTACCACCAACAATAACAATACTGTCAGGCACTCGAATTATGAACAGACTCATCATGGTGGAGACACCATGTTAATGCGCATCCGGCCAAAAACCGATCTGCGCACGCTGATCACGCTGCTGGCGATCACCAGTATTGTTATCACGCTTGCTAACGCCCTGTATGCGACATGGCGCGTGCAACGCATGGTCCTGATCGAGAGTACCCTCGAAGCCAATCGCGCTTACGCCACCAAGCTGGCCGCCACCACCGAAGTTTTCTTTCAGCTGGCACAATCCCAGCTGCACTACAGCGCGACCCAGCTGGGCAAAGATTTCGACAATAACGAACTGGCGCAGCAGGAAGTGAATCGCCTGCGCGAGCAGACCAGCAGCTTCAACTCCGTGGCGGTGGTGAACACCGATGGCGTAGTGAAAGCCATTTCGCCGGAATCGCTGATGCTGAAAGGCATGAAGCTCACCAGTCAGGCTTCACGCGAGGCGCTGGCTAAGCGTCAGCCGATGGTCAGCAAACCGACGCTTTCCGCAGCCAATAACCTGCTGGTGTTTGTCTCCTGGCCGATCTGGAGCAAAGAAGGTCGCTACCTGGGTTATGTCGGTGGCACCATCTATCTGAAGAAGAAAAGCATTCTGAACGAGCTGCTGGGCGAGCAATATTATCGTGATGGCACCCATGTTTACGTGCTGGATCGCAATAACTAGGTGCTGTATCACCAGAATAATCAGCTGATTGGTAAAAGCGTGCCGGGCATCATCAGCGAGGAGCAGCGTCAGGCGCAAACCAATGGTTCGCTGCAACTGACGGAGGAGGGAACTGCGAAACTGGCCGGTTACGCGATTGTGCCGACCACCGGCTGGATGGTGGTGGCGCTGAAACCCACCGACGTCACCCTGGCTCCGCTCTCCGGATTGCTGTTGAAAGTGTTGAAAAACTCGGTGCCGTTTGCCTTGTTAACGCTGCTGGTGGCGATGATTCTGGCGCGGCTGATCGCATTACCGTTATGGCAGCTGGCGCGTAAAGCCAGCCAGATGGATGTGCAAAGTGTGTCGGGCGAGATTGGCGGCATTCGTGCCTGGTACTTTGAAGCCGCGCAGGTTAAACGCGCGATGCTGACCGGCATCAGCCTGGTGCAGGACAAAATTGGCCGGCTGAAGTCTGAAGTGCAGACCGATCCCCTGACCAGCCTGCTCAACCGGCGTGGCCTTAGCGCGGTGCTGGATTATTTCAACGCCATGCGCCAGCCGTTTGCCGTGCTGGCACTGGACATCGACCATTTTAAACGCGTGAATGATAACTTCGGTCATGATGTGGGTGACGAAGTGATCAAAAAAATTGCCCAGGCCCTCAGCCACAGCGCGCGCGCCACCGACGTGGTGTGCCGCAACGGCGGTGAAGAGTTTCTGATGCTGCTGCCCGGCACCACGGCGGAGGAAGCGCGGATAATTGCCGAGCGCTTGCGCAACAATATTGCTGACAATCGTATCGATACGGTAGGCAATATCACCATTTCTGTCGGCATTGCCCTGTGGCAACCGGAGAACGGCACCCAGGAGCAGAGCCTGAAGCAGGCCGATGCAGCGTTGTATCAGGCGAAAAATGCCGGACGTAACTGCGTGATGATTGCCGGGCAGGACGCCCTCGTCAGCAGTATCACGCGTTAGCAGGGATTAAGGATTTGTAGCGGCGCGATTTATCGCGCAGGCTTTTCCGGCATAATGCACGGAACAGCGCGATAAATCGCGCCATTACAGGGAATGAAAGAATGCTGGCTCTGCTTATTCAATGGTACAGACGTCGTTTCAGCGATCCCCAGGCGATTGGCCTGGTGGTGATTTTGCTGGCGGCGTTCTGCATCCTCTTCTTCTTCAGTGGTCTGCTGGCCCCGCTGCTGGTGGCGGTGGTACTGGCTTATCTGCTGGAGTGGCCCACGGTGCGCCTGCAACGTGTCGGTTGTAGCCGCACCTGGGCTACCAGCATCGTGCTGGTGCTGTTCGGTAGCATCGTGCTGGTGATGGGGTTGATTGTCGTGCCGGTGGCGTGGCAACAAAGCATCAACCTGACCCATGACCTTCCTAATATGCTCAACAAACTCTACCTGTTTGCTGCCGGGCTGCCGAAGCGTTATCCGGCGCTGGTAGATGCGGGCATCATTGATATCGTGGTGGAGAATTTGCGTAGCCGCCTTACCGGACTGGGTGATTCGCTGGTGAAATATTCACTGGCGTCGCTGGTCGGGCTGATGACGCTGATGATCTACCTGGTGCTGGTGCCGCTGATGGTGTTTTTCCTGCTGAAAGACAAAGAGCAGATGCTCAATGCCGTGCGCCGCGTCCTGCCACGCAATCGTGGTCTGGCGGGCGTGGTATGGCAGGAGATGAACCAGCAAATCACCAACTACATTCGTGGCAAAGTGCTGGAAATGCTGGCGGTGGGCGTGGTGAGCTGGCTGGCGTTTCTGTTGCTCGGCCTTAATTACGCCCTGCTGCTGGCGGTGCTGGTGGGGATTTCCGTGCTGATCCCTTACATCGGGGCGATGCTGGTGACCATTCCGGTGATCGGTGTCGGCCTGTTTCAGTGGGGGCTGGGCAGCGATTTCTGGACCATGTTTGTGGTGTATCTGGTGGTTCAGGGGCTGGATGGCAACATACTGGTGCCGATTCTGTTCTCCGAGGCGGTCAACCTGCATCCGCTGGTGATCATTTTATCGGTGGTGATTTTCGGTGGATTGTGGGGCTTTTGGGGCGTGTTCTTTGCCATCCCGCTGGCCACATTAATCAAAGCCGTGGTGCGCGCCTGGCCGGAAGAGACCATCGTAAGCTAGGAAAACGGGTGCGCATGGCGCACCCGTGGGTATCAGGCTGACTGCAGGTAATCCAGCACGATGTCGTGGTGGTTAGACGTTTTGAAATCGTCAAACACCTTCTCCACCTTGCCATCACCATCAATCAGGAAGCTGATGCGGTGAATGCCGTCATAGGTTTTCCCCATAAAGGATTTCTCCCCCCAGACGCCAAACTGCTCGCAGACCTGATGATCTTCATCAGACAGCAGCGTGAAGTTCAGCATCTCTTTTTCGGCAAAACGTGACAGCTTTTCTGGTTTGTCAGTGCTGATACCCAGCACTTCTACGCCGACTTTTTTCAGTTCATCCATGTTGTCGCGTAGGCCACAGGCCTGTACGGTGCAACCTGGAGTCATGGCTTTCGGATAGAAATAGACCAGAACGCGCTGTCCCTGGAAGTCGGCCAAATTTACTTGTTCGCCATCCTGATCGGGCAAGCTAAATTTCGGTGCGGTATTACCGGCTTTCAGTGGATTCATCACAACTCTCCATTTTTTTCTTCATGCTGTGGGTAATACACCATCAGGACCAAAAGTGCCAGGTGGAGTTTACCGTCAGGGTTATTTCCGCACACTGTTTACCCATTTTGGGTAGAGTGTGTGACGAAATAACCCGGAGGTCAGATCAGTGCCCGGCAGGGGTGCTGGCCGGCGCACTGTACAGGCGAATCGTACCCTGGGCGTGCAGTTCCTGACAGAGTTGATTAAACGCGGGTTCGATACTGGCACCTTCAACACTGTGCGCGGTCATCTGAATATACAGTGTGGGCGGTACGCCATCCTGCGCGGGTTGAATACGCGAAACCAGCTCGGCGATATTCATCTGATGTTTATCAAACAAATCGGTGAAGCGCTCAATGATATGCGGTGAATCCGGTACTTCAACCTGCACCCAGACGGTGGCGGGCATCGGCGGCGTGGCGCGCGCGTTGGTGCGCTTCATCACAATCAGCAACTCCAGCTCGGCACCTTTCATCGGCAGGGTCGATTCAATCAGGGTGATGGCATTCCAGCTTCCGGAGAGCAGCATAATAAAGGTGAATTCATCACCGAGCATCGCCAGACGACTATCTTCGATGTTGCAGCCGCAGCTGCTGACATGGCGGGTGATGGTATTCACGATACCCGGACGATCAACGCCCAACGCGGTGATCACCAGGTGGTGAGGCTGTGGCTGCGACAAAATGACATTTCCTGTGTGTTCGCTAATAACCATAAGGTAAACATAAAAAAAACTGCTGACAAGCGCTTGAATGGCGTGGCTCGCTTGCTTTTCCCTCGGCGTAAAACGTACCATGAAGCACTTGTATGTCGAGGGGATCGCCCATGTTCACCGGAAGTATTGTTGCGCTCGTTACGCCAATGAATGACAAAGGTAATGTCTGCCGCGCGAGTTTGAAAAAACTGATTGATTATCATGTCGCCAGCGGCACCGCGGCGATTGTTTCTGTTGGCACCACCGGCGAATCTGCCACTCTCAGCCATGAAGAACATGGCGAAGTGGTGATGATGACCCTCGAACTGGCCGATGGCCGTATTCCGGTGATTGCCGGAACCGGCGCGAATGCGACCGCCGAAGGGATTTCCCTCACCAAACGCTTTACCGGCACTGGTGTGGTGGGCTGCCTGACGGTAACGCCTTACTACAACCGTCCGACCCAGGAAGGCTTGTTCCAGCATTTCAGGGCGATTGCCGAAAGCACCGATCTGCCGCAGATGCTGTATAACGTCCCTTCACGTACCGGTTGCGACATGCTGCCGGAGACGGTTGCTCGTCTGGCCGAAATCAAAAATATTATCGGAATCAAAGAGGCAACCGGGAACTTATCGCGGGTTAGTCAGATCCAAGAGCTGGTTGATGATGAATTCATTCTGGTGAGTGGCGATGACGGCACCGCACTGGACTTCATGCAACTGGGCGGCAAAGGCGTTATTTCGGTCACGGCCAACGTTGCGGCACGTGAAATGGTTGAACTGTGCGCGCTGGCGCAGCAGGGCAACTTTGCCGAAGCGCGTCGCCTGAATCAGCGTCTGATGCACCTGCACCAGACGCTTTTCTGTGAACCCAATCCTATCCCGGTGAAATGGGCCGCGAAACAACTAGGATTAATCGCGGATGACACGCTGCGTTTGCCAATGACGCCGCTGACCGAAGCCGGTCAGGCCAAAACGGCACAGGCATTGATCAAAGCGGGTCTGCGATAATTTAGGGAGAATCAATGAGTTATTCAGTTAAGCGCTCGACGCTGGCAACGGTGGTGGGTCTTTCCACCCTGATGCTGCTGTCAGCTTGTTCCAGCGATCAGCGTTATAAGCGCCAGGTCAGCGGTGATGAATCTTACCTGCAGGCGCCTGAACTGCATGATTTAAAAGCCCCGGCGGGGATGATTCTGCCTCTGCAGAATGGTGATTACGACGTGCCGCACGCTGTTGCCAAAGGTGCAGTAGGTAAAGAGCTGGATATTCGTCCGCCTGCTCAGCCGCTGGCACTGATGAACGGTACACGCGCCCAGTTCACCGGGAATACCGGCGTGCTGGCAGTGGAAAGCAGCCGTGGTTCCATCTGGCCACAGGTGGTTAACGTGGTGCAGTCGTACAAATTCCCGATTGCCCAGCGTGATGATGCCGGACAACAGCTGACCACCGATTGGGTGCAGTGGAACCGTGCGGATGAAGACAATCAGTATCGTGGCCGTTACCAGGTCAGCGTACAGAATCAGAGCTACCAGCAGGTACTGACGGTTCGTCTGCTGGAACTGCAGCAGTCAGGTAAGCCAGTGACTGCGCCGGTACAAATCCAGCGCTACACCGCGCAGATGCTGAACGACATCAGCACCGGTATGGATAAGATCGATACCGCCAGCCAGGATGCCGCAGCAGGTCGTGGTATTGGACAGATTGCCGTCCAGAGTGGTGCCGATGATACCGGTCTGCCGCTGCTGATTCTGCGTTCACCGTTCAACCTGACCTGGCAGCGTCTGCCAGCTGCGCTGAAACGCGCGGGTATGGAAGTGACCGACAGCAACCGCTCGCAGGGTAGCCTGAACGTTACCTACAAACAGCCGGGTAGCGGCGCGTGGGATGATATCGGTGCGAAAGATCCGGGCTTACCGAACGGCGATTACAAATTGCAGGTCGGCGATCTCGACAACCGCAGCAGTCTGCAGTTCATTGATCCTAAAGGTCACGTGCTGACTCAGTCGCAGAATGATGCGCTGGTGGCGGTGATGCAGGGCGCACTGAACAAATAAATTGCCTCGGGCCGGAGAATATCCGGCCTTTTTTTTGAGATTTTGGCATAATAGCGCCCGGCGAGGTAAACGATTGCGTATTGCCGCCGTGCAGTGGGTAACCACTGTTGAACACGGGTTCTTTCATGTTTGGAGTTAACAAGATGCAAAAGCGAGCTGAGTTGTATCGCGGTAAAGCGAAAACCGTATACAGCACCGACAATCCGGATCTGCTGGTACTTGAATTCCGCAACGATACGTCAGCAGGAGACGGTGCACGAATCGAGCAGTTTGATCGTAAAGGAATGGTGAATAACAAGTTCAACCATTTCATCATGACCAAATTGCAGGAAGCGGGCATTCCGACCCAGATGGAAGCGCTGCTGTCGGATAACGAAGCGCTGGTGAAAAAGCTGGAGATGGTGCCGGTGGAGTGCGTCGTGCGCAACCGTGCGGCAGGATCGCTGGTAAAACGTCTGGGCGTGGAAGAGGGCATGTTGCTCAATCCACCGCTGTTTGATCTCTTCCTGAAAGATGACGCCAAACACGACCCGATGGTGAACGAATCTTACTGCGAAACCTTTGGCTGGGTGAGCAAAGAGAATCTGGCGCGTATGCGTGAGCTGACCTACAAAGCCAACGACGTGCTGAGCAAAATGTTTGATGACGCCGGTCTGATCCTGGTGGACTTCAAGCTGGAGTTTGGTCTGTTCAAAGGCGAAGTGGTGCTGGGCGATGAGTTCTCACCCGATGGCGCACGTCTGTGGGACAAAGAAACCATGGACAAAATGGACAAAGACCGTTTCCGTCAGAGCCTTGGTGGCCTGATCGAAGCCTACGAAGAAGTGGCGCACCGCCTGGGTGTGAAACTGGATTAATTGTTGGTCAGAGACCGGCAAATACCGTAACGGCGCGATTTATCGCGCTGTTTTTTTATGTGCCACGTTTTAAATCGCGCTGCTGCCAACTAAAATCATGCAAAGCTAATTTGATGAAAACAGGAGCACGCCATGCGCTGGCAGGGACGTCGCGAAAGCGACAATGTGGAAGACCGACGTGACCAATCACCCGGCGGTTACGAGGGGCGACAAATACGTTTGCCGCGTGGTAAAGGCGGTATCATCCTGTTAATCATCGTGGCGGTGGCCGGTTATTACGGCTATGACCTGACGGCGCTGATTGAAGGCGGCGGCAACCTCACCCCAACCACGCAGCAGCAGCAACGCGTCAACCCGGCGCAGGATGAAGCGGCGAAATTCACCTCAGTCATTCTTGCCACCACCGAAGACACCTGGAGCAAGCTGTTCCAGCAGATGGGCAAACAATACGTGCCGCCCAAACTGGTGATGTATCGGGGGGCTACCCGCACCGGTTGTGGCACGGGCCAGTCGGTGATGGGACCGTTCTACTGTCCAACGGATCAAACCGTATATATCGATCTGTCATTTTACGATGAGATGAAAACCAAACTCGGCGCGGGCGGTGATTTTGCCCAGGGCTACGTGATCGCCCATGAAGTTGGTCATCACGTACAGAAACTGCTGGGTATCGAACCGAAAGTGCGCCAGATGCAGCAGGGAGCCAGCCAGGCGCAGGTCAATCAGTTATCGGTGAAGATGGAGCTGCAGGCGGACTGCTTTGCCGGTGTCTGGGGCCATTATATGCAGCAGCAGAATATCCTCGAAGTGGGTGATTTGCAGGAAGCACTGAACGCCGCTGAAGCGATTGGTGATGACCGCCTGCAACAAAAAAGTCAGGGGCGGGTGGTGCCAGATAGCTTTACCCACGGCACCTCGCAGCAGCGTTATACCTGGTTTAAACGCGGTTTCGACAGCGGCAACCCTGGGCAATGCAACACCTTCGCCACTAACGGATGAATGTGCCTGACATCAGCGCGGCGATGCAGCGGGCAGGCATCCGCCGTTTATGCGTGATAAGCGGCAGCTGCGACTGGACGCAGCAACAGGCCAGCACATGGCGAACGGCATTACCCGGTGACTGGCTGACCATCAGCGAATTAAACGCACCCGACGTGGCCTCTCACCCGCCAGCGGCGCTGCGTACCCTGCTGGGCCGCGAGTTTCGCCATGCCATTTTCGATGCTCGCCACGGTTTTCATGCCGAAGCCTTTGCCGCACTGGCGGGTACCCTTACCGCCGGAAGCTGGTTGCTGCTGCTGACGCCACCCTGGCAGGAATGGGCTACCCGGCCTGATGCTGACAGCCTGCGTTGGGCAGATGTCAGCCAGCCGATAGCCACGCCGCATTTCACCCGTCAGCTGCAACAGCAGATACTGGCGGATGAGCAAATCCTGTTGCTGCGCGAAGGCTTTCCGGCACGGGAACCGGCTGCGACAGTTTTCCCTGACTGGCATTGCCAGGCCCCTCAGCAACAGCAACGTATCCTGCAACAATTGCTCACCATGCCTGCGGGTGTGGCGGTGATCACCGCTGCACGCGGGCGTGGTAAGTCAGCGCTGGCCGGGATGCTGGCACAGCAACAGGGGCGCTGTCTTGTCACCGCTCCGGCTAAAGTCTCCACCGACGTTCTGGCGCAGTTCGCCGGAGAACATTTCCACTTTATCGCCCCGGATGCATTGCTGGCGCAGGAACCGCCGCCAGACGCCGCCTGGCTGATTATCGACGAAGCCGCCGCCATCCCTGCGCCGCTGCTGTCACAGCTGGTGTCGCGTTTCCCGCGCGTGTTACTGACGACCACCGTGCAGGGCTATGAAGGCACCGGGCGGGGTTTCATGCTGCGTTTCTGCGCCTCGTTGCCGAATGTGCGCTACTTCGCGCTGGATGAGCCGCTACGCTGGTCGCCACAGGACCCGCTGGAAGCCTGGCTGAGCCATGTGTTGTTATTTGAAGATGCGCAGGAACGTGTCGCGCCACCTGAGATGACGCTGTTTCCGGCTGCGCCAGAGCAACATCCCGAGGCGCTGGCTGCGGGGTATCGCCTGCTGTCCAGCGCGCATTACCGGACCACGCCACTGGATTTACGGCGCATGCTGGATGCTCCGGGGATGCGTTTCTGGCTGGCCGGTAACCCCGACAACGTGCAGGGGGCGCTATGGCTGGTGGAGGAGGGCGGACTGGATCCCGCACTGTCCTCGGCGGTGTGGGCGGGGTTGCGCCGTCCGCGCGGCAACCTGGTGGCGCAGTCGCTGGCGGCCCATGCGGGGTTTCCTGAGGCTGCCACGCTGCGTTCACAACGTATCAGCCGTATCGCGGTGATGGCCGCAGTGCGCCAGCGTGGCATCGGTACCGCGCTGGTGGCGGCTGCGCGCCAGCAGGCTCAGGGCAGCGATTATCTCTCGGTCAGTTTTGGCTATACGGAAACCTTGTGGCGCTTCTGGCAACGTTGTGGTTTCACTCTGGTGCGTATCGGTTCCCAGCGCGAAGCCAGCAGCGGCTGCTATGCCGCGATGGCGATGCTGGCGCTGACGCCCGCGGCGCAGGCATTGCAGCAGCAGGCGGCACGGCGTCTGTTGCGCGACTGGTGCTGGCTGCAACAGCTCATCGAGCTGGATTTACCGCTGGCCGCCGATGACGCGCAGCAGCTTGATGAGGATGACCTGGCGCTATTGGCGGGCTTTGCCTGGGCGCAACGCCCCTGGGAGGCAAGTTATGCCGCGTTACAACGCCTGGTTCGCCAGACTCCCCTGCATCTGCCATTGTTACATGCGATGCTTATGCAAAAACAAGCGCTGAGCCAGGTGGCGCGTGAAGCGGGGATCAGCGGACGCAAAGCATTGATGATAAAGCTGCGTGCCGAGGTGGCTCAGGCGCTGAAACAGCGGGATGCCAACATGGCCGGGGGCTGGCAACAGCGGCTCGCTTCGTTGCAATAAATCCATTATCTCATTCAAATTTTCCCAATATCACTCGCCAGGCAGTGGCGTATAGTGATGTCAGGAGGATGTTATGGCACTACATTATGTAATTGTTCAGCAACCGAGCACCGATCCCGCCCAGCTGTTTCTGCTGTATCACGGCGTGAACGATAACCCGGATTCGATGGCGCAAATCGGCAGCTGGTTTGCCCGTGCTTTCCCGGAAGCGCTGGTGGTGGCGGTGGGCGCGCCTTTACCTGGCAATGTCCCTCAGGGGCGTAAATGGTTTGCCGAAATTCCGGCGCATGATCGTTCTGAACAACAGGGCGTGAATGCGGCGATGCCAGAGTTTGTCGAGTCGGTGCGTCACTGGCAACAGCAGAGTGGGGTGCGGCCCGAGGCAACGGCGCTGATTGGCTTCTCGCAGGGCAGCATTATGGTGCTGGAAGGCGTGAAAGCGCAGGCCGATCTGGCCGGGCGCGTGGTGGCATTCAGCGGGCGTTACGCCACGCTGCCGGAGCGCGCCAGTACCCGCACCACCATCCATCTGATTCACGGCGAGTATGATGATCAGATCCCGATGCAGCATGCAGAAGAAGCGGCGCAGCGTTTAACCGCGCTGGGTGGTGATGTGACGCTGGATATTGTTGAGGATTTGCCGCATGCCATTGACCATCGCAGCATGGAGCTGGCGCTGAATCATCTGCGTTATACCGTACCGCGTCGTTATTTTGATGAGGCGCTGAGCGGTGCCAAACCTGGCGATGACGATGTGGTGATGATGGTGTAGCCTGATATTTGCACGTACCCGTAGCGGCGCGATTTATCGCGCGATCCGTTCACGATAAATCGCGCGATCCCGTGCGCGATGCGGGAAAAAGCCGCGCGATAAATCGCGCCGCTACGAAGGAGCCAGATGTTATTTTTTCTTTGGCCAGTTGTCGTCATCGTCCCATTTGTCATTGAAGTCGCGATGCGGTGGCAGATCCGGTTTGTTATCCATGAATTTTTTATGATCGATACGTTTCAGGTCTTTATAAACGTTCATCAAAATACCGACCATCAGCAGGATCACCAGGATCCACCAATACTCTTTTAACCATTCCATTTGCCTGCTCCTTATGCGTGTTCTCAGGCGATCAGCTGTTCCATGATGCGCTGATACATGCGGCTCAGCATTTGCAAATCTGACGCCTTCACGCATTCATTGATTTTATGAATGGTGGCATTCACCGGACCGAGTTCTACCACCTGTGCTCCCATACGGGCGATGAAACGTCCGTCAGAGGTACCGCCGGTCGTTAACAGCTGCGGCTTGATTTCATTATAGTGCGCCACAGCGTTCACCACGGCATCCACCAGCTTACCGCGCGAAGTCAGGAATGGCTGACCGGAAAGTTTCCACTCCAGCGTGTAGTGCAACTGGTAACGATCGAGCAGGGCAGCAACGCGTTCGCGGATCATTTGATCGGTCAGTTCGGTGCTGAAACGGAAATTGAATTGTACGAAAAACTCGCCGGGGATCACGTTGTTGCTGCCAGTCCCTGCCTGCACGTTAGCGATTTGCATACTGGTTGGCGGGAAGAATTCGTTACCCTGATCCCACTCCGTGGCGACCAGTTCATTTAACGCAGGCATGGCGCGGTGCACCGGGTTATCCGCCAGATGTGGATAAGCCACGTGGCCCTGCACGCCGTGAATGGTCAGGTTGGCGGTGATCGAGCCACGACGGCCATTTTTCACCACATCGCCCACCACTTCGGTGCTGGACGGCTCGCCCACCAGGCAATAATCCATCCGTTCGTGACGCGCCATCAGACGCTCAACGACTTTTACCGTGCCGTTAGCGGCGCTGGCTTCTTCGTCTGAGGTAATCAGGAAGGCGAGGCGGCCCTTGTGATGCGGGTGCGCGGCGACGAAACGTTCTGCGGCGACCACCATCGCGGCCAGTGAGCCTTTCATATCGGCCGCGCCACGACCAAACAGCATGCCATCACGAATGGTGGGTTCGAACGGGGGGTTGATCCAGCGGTTGGCGTCGCCCGGTGGCACCACGTCGGTGTGGCCGGCAAACGCCAGGGTTTCGCCCTGACCACGCGTTGCCCAGAAGTTCAGGGTATCGTCAATGTGCATCGGTTCCACGGTGAAGCCAATCGCTTCCAGTCGGGCAATCAGCAGCGCCTGACAACCCGCATCATCCGGGCTGAGGGAAGGACGGCGAATCAGCTGCTGAGCCAGCTCAATAACCGGACAGAACATGTTATGACTTCTCCTGGATAAACGCGTGATAAAGGGATTCATTAAAGCCGACCAGCAGCTCACCATTGGCAGCGGCTAACACCGGGCGTTTGATAACAGCAGGCTGCGCCAGCATGATGGCTTTGGCGCTGTCGGCGTCCTGCACGGCGGCACGTTCCGTTTCCGGCAGTTTACGCCAGGTGGTACCACGGGTGTTGAGCAACGGTTCATAGCCGAGCTGGTCAATAAACGACTGCAACAGGGCATCGTCCACGCCATCGACGCGGTAATCATGGAAACGATAATCGATGCCAGAAGCCTCTAAATATCGGCGAGCTTTTTTAATGGTGTCACAATTTTTAATGCCGTAGAGCTGGAACATAGTATTTGACTACTCTTTTAGCGTGAAGATTAATTGCGTGGTCGGCCAGGGATTGTAACAAGGTTGCCAGAGGGGATAACAGCGTTCTGTCATCGCCCCGGGCAATTAAGCTCTGGCACGAGAACATAAAAAGATAATAACTATCAAATCGTTTGATATAAACAAGTGTTACCTATCAGTTAAGGTGTTTAATCTGGTCGCAAATTAAAAAAGCGGAGAGCAACATGAGCAATTCCAACGAAACAACCCCGTCAGCAGCCAAATGCCCTTTCCACCAGGGCGCCGATTTGCCTGCTGCGGGTGGCGGAACCAACAACCGTGACTGGTGGCCTAAGCAGTTGCGTGTCGATTTACTGAATCAGCATTCCAATCGTTCGAATCCCCTCGGTGAAAACTTCAACTATCGCGAAGCCTTTAGCCAGCTTGATTACTTTGCCCTGAAAGCCGATCTGAAAGCACTGCTCACCGACTCTCAACCCTGGTGGCCTGCCGACTGGGGTAACTACGCCGGTCTGTTTATTCGCATGGCGTGGCATAGCGCAGGAACCTACCGTATGACCGATGGTCGCGGTGGCTCCGGTCGCGGTCAGCAGCGCTTTTCGCCTCTGAACTCCTGGCCGGATAACGTCAGCCTGGATAAAGCGCGCCGCCTGCTGTGGCCGGTGAAACAAAAATATGGCCAGAAAATTTCCTGGGCCGACCTTTATATCCTGGCGGGCAACGTGGCGCTGGAAAACGCCGGTTTCCGCACCTTTGGTTTCGGTGCCGGACGTGAGGATGTCTGGGAACCGGATCAGGATGTGAACTGGGGTGATGAGAAAACCTGGCTGAGCCATCGTCATCCGGAAGCGCTGGCGAAAAACCCGCTTTCCGCCACGGAGATGGGCCTGATTTACGTTAACCCGGAAGGTCCGAACGCCAGCGGCGATCCGGCCTCTGCGGCCCCGGCTATCCGTGCCACCTTCGGTAATATGGGGATGGACGATGAAGAAACCGTGGCGCTGATTGCCGGTGGGCATACGCTGGGTAAAACCCACGGAGCCGGTGCAGCCAGCCATGTGGGCGCAGAACCGGAAGCCGCCGGACTGGAAGCGCAGGGCTTCGGCTGGCAAAGCAGCTACAACAGCGGCGTCGGTGCGGATGCCATCACTTCCGGTCTGGAAGTAGTATGGACGCAAACCCCGACCCAGTGGAGCAACTACTTCTTCGAGAACCTGTTCAAATACGAGTGGGTCAAAACCCATAGCCCGGCAGGCGCTATCCAGTATGAAGCGGTTGATGCACCGGAGATTATCCCGGATCCGTTTGACCCGGCGAAAAAGCGTAAGCCGACCATGCTGGTGACCGACCTGACGCTGCGTTTTGATCCTGAATTCGAGAAAATTTCGCGTCGTTTCCTGAATAATCCACAGGCGTTTAATGAAGCTTTCGCCCGCGCCTGGTTCAAACTGACTCACCGCGATATGGGGCCGATTGCACGTTATTTAGGCCCGGAAGTGCCAAAAGAAGCCTTGATCTGGCAGGACCCGCTGCCGACGCCGTCGCATAACCCGACGCCCGCTGACATCGATAACCTGAAAGCGGCGATTGCCGATACGGGTCTGTCGGTGGGTGAGCTGGTCGCGGTTGCCTGGGCTTCGGCTTCAACCTTCCGTGGTGGTGATAAACGCGGTGGTGCCAATGGGGCTCGCGTAGCGTTAGCGCCACAGAACAGCTGGGAAGTGAATGCCAGCATTCAGCCAGCATTGACGAAGTTGATCGCTGTACAACAGGCATCCGGTAAAGCTTCACTGGCGGATGTGATTGTGCTGGCGGGCGTTGTCGGTGTGGAACAGGCAGCACAGGCGGCCAATGTGGCAGTTAAAGTGCCGTTTACCTCAGGTCGCGTGGATGCCACGCAGGAACAAACTGATGTTGAAGCCTTCGCGCTGCTGGAACCGGGCTATGATGGTTTCCGCAACTACCAGCGTGCAGGCACCACTCAGGAAGCTGAAACTCAGCTGATTGATAAAGCACAGCAACTGACGTTAACCCCGCCAGAGCTGACGGCGCTGGTTGGTGGTATGCGCGTACTGGGTGCCAACTTCGATGGCAGCGAGCACGGTGTGTTTACCAGCCGCAAGGGTGTGCTGAGCAACGATTTCTTCGTCAATCTGCTCGATATGGGCAATGAATGGAAATCGGTTGATCAGGCGAAAGGTCTGTATGAAGGACGCGATCGCAGCAGCGGTGCGGTTAAATTCAGCGCCACCCGTGCGGATCTGGTGTTCGGTTCGAACGCCATTCTGCGCGCGCTGGCGGAAGTCTACGCCAGCAGCGATGGTCGTGAGAAGTTAGTCCATGACTTCGTGGCGGCCTGGACCAAAGTGATGAATCTTGACCGTTTCTAAGCAATAAACAGGACTTCCGGGAGAATTCTCCCGGAAGTTTATTATTGTAGCGGCGCGATTTATCGCGCTTTTTTTGTTTCAACATCATGCGCAATAAATGCGTGCAGTTTAGTACCAGTAACCGCTTTCATTAGCCGCGTGAATAATTGCCCGCCGCACCATAAGCCTGATCAGAATTATCCTATCCAGGAAAATGTGCTACGCGTTGTCACCAGGAATTTTCTCCCGCTACGTTAGGGGGTTGCTGAAATGTGCGTCAGTACGCAATTTGAGCAAATTACAGCTTTTGACTGCTTTTGCCGATACAGATAACAGGTGGAAGCGTATTCACCTGTAGAAAAAAACGGCGTAAAATCGGCGGCACAATAAGAGAGGGTATTATGGTTGACACTGAACTGGGGAACTGGAAAGAATTTATTGACGCAATGTTACGTAAGTAATCCGCGAAAAGAAAAGCAGGGCAAATCCCCAACTTGCTGTAATTCTTACCATACAACACAAAGCAGCTAGCGGCTGATGCCGATCCTGCAAGAGTCTCTGCAGGAAGCTGGCTGTCACAGACAATCCGGAATCAGGTTTCTGATTCCGGATTTTTAGTATCATGAACATAACAGGGAAATGTTGCCATGATCACAAACAAGGGCATTTATTTTGCGATAAGTACCGGTGTTGTAACTGCGCAGACGCAAACGGATAAGGCGAGTCACTTGCAGTTTATATTCAACTCTTCTGATGAGATGAGAAGTTTTAATAAAAAAATAGAAGACACGGCTCTGGCAGATCAAAACAAGGAGATAAAAATACGGCAAGTTGTGAATAATATGTCAGTTGGTGAGTTGCGTGCAGCTGCAATTTTACGAGATTTAAATAATTTCAAAGAGATAACAAAATCTGACACCTATGCGAAAGTCATAACGTCAGAATTTTTACCCATCCTTAATCATACGATATTAATTGCTTCCGGAGCGACCTGGGTAACGTCAGCCGTCGCCAAAGAGAATGAACTCTCCTCGCTGACTAATATTGTTGCAGGCAGCCTCGCTATCTCGAGTGCACTATTAACGCCTTGTCTTGATTACTTATCTCGCGATATACACATTAAGCAGAATGCCATTGAAAACAGATGTCAGGCGCTTGCGTTATTACGATATGATTATATTGATAAAAATCATGATATTAAGCTGCCCCTTCCACCCCAGGTGAACGATAGTGAGGTGGGTGAAGGCACCTCTTTATTACCGTCAGGGATGCACTATTAATTCTTGTCGGGTGATGAGTTCAATCAGCACCTCTGGCGTTTCTGGCGATAGCTCCCATTCGGGAAACATGGAGCTACCGCCGTGCACTTCTCAAAACGGGTTAGTCATGCGGCTTTTCTTTCAGGGGGAAGCGGCGACGCACCAGCACAAAGAACAACGGCACAAAGAAGATCGCCAGCACGGTTGCGGAGATCATGCCGCCCATTACGCCAGTGCCTACCGCGTGCTGGCTGCCGGAACCGGCACCCTGGCTTATCGCCATCGGCAACACACCAAAGATAAACGCCAGTGAGGTCATCAGGATCGGGCGCAGGCGCTGGCGTGAGGCCTCCAGCGTGGCTTCGATCAATTCACGTCCTTTACTGTTGATCTCGTTAGCGAATTCCACAATCAGAATGGCGTTTTTCGCCGACAAACCAATCACTGTCAGCAGCCCGACCTGGAAATAAACATCGTTTTCCAGCCCGCGCAGCCAGGTGGCGATCAACGCACCCACCACGCCCAGTGGCACCACCAGCATCACCGAGAACGGAATCGACCAGCTTTCATACAGCGCCGCCAGACACAGGAACACCACCAGCAGCGAAATGGCATACAACGCGGGAGCCTGAGAACCGGAGAGACGTTCCTGATAAGACGCACCGGTCCACTGGAAGCCCACGCCCAGTGGCAGCTGACTGACCAGTTTCTCCATCACGTCCATTGCTGTGCCGCTACTGACGCCGTTTGCGGCTTCACCCACAATCTCCAGTGACGAATAGCCGTTATAACGCTCCAGGCGTGGTGAACCCACTTCCCAGCGGCTGGTGGCGAAGGCAGAGAAGGGCACCATGGTGCCGCTGCTGTTGCGGACATACCATTTATTGATGTCATCCGGCAGCATGCGGAATTCCGGGGCCGCCTGGACGTAAACCTTTTTGACGCGACCGCGGTCAATAAAATCATTGACATAGGTCGAACCCCAGGCGGTGGTCAGGGTATCGTTGATGGTATCTACCGACACGCCCAGTGCCTGAGCTTTACGCTGGTCGACATCAATCTGCAACTGCGGGCTGTCATCAAGGCCGTTGTGACGTACCCGCGACAATGCCGGGTTGCTGGCTGCCAGCTCCAGCAACTTATCGCGCATCGCCATCAGCGCTGTGTGCCCGATACCGCCGTGATCCTGCAATTCTAAATCGAAGCCCGAGGAGCTACCGAGGCCGGTAATCGCCGGTGGGCTGCTGGCGATTACCCTGGCTTCTCTGATCTTGTGGAAGGCTTTGGTGGCACGATCGATGATGGCAAAAGAGGTGCGATCGGCACCCGGACGTTCCTCCCAATCCTTGAGACGAATAAACAGACGCGCCACGTTCTGGCCGTTACCGCCGGGGCCGGCACCGATGGTGGAGAACACGGACAGCACGTTATCTTTCTCGGCGGTCATATAATAATTTTCCACCTTCGCCACCACGTTGGAGGTTTGCTCCAGGGTGGCGCCCGGCGGTAATTGTACCTGGGTCAGGAACACGCCACGGTCTTCCTGTGGCAGAAACGAGGTGGGCAGGCGGATAAACAGAAAGGCCATCAGGCCAATGATCACCAGATAGATCAACATCCAGCGGCCGCTTTTCACCAGAATGCGCGCCACGCCGCGTTCATAGCGTTCGGCATTGCTGTTGAAGTGGCGGTTAAACCAGCCAAAAAAGCCGCGGCGACCATGATGCTGGCCCTGCGCCAGTGGCTTAAGCAGGGTCGAGCACAGCGCCGGGGTGAGGATCAGCGCCACCAGCACCGACAGCACCATCGCCGAGACGATAGTAATGGAGAACTGGCGGTAAATCGCGCCGACGGTGCCGCCGAAAAAGGCCATCGGCACAAACACCGCCGAGAGCACCAGCGCAATGCCGACCAGCGCCCCCTGAATCTGCCCCATCGATTTACGCGTCGCCGCCCGTGGCGATAACCCTTCCTCGCTCATGATGCGTTCGACGTTTTCCACCACCACGATGGCATCATCCACCAGCAACCCGATGGCCAGCACCGTCGCGAACATGGTGAGGGTATTGATGCTGTAGCCACAGGCGTAGAGCACCGCGAAGGTACCCAGCAAGACTACCGGCACCGCAATGGTCGGGATCAGCGTGGCGCGGAAGTTTTGCAGGAACAGATACATCACCAGGAACACCAGAAGGATGGCTTCCAGCAGGGTTTTCACCACGTCGGTGATCGAGGCTTTGACGAACGGCGTGGTTTCGTAGGCGACTTTCGCCTCCAGACCGTGCGGGAAATACTGCGACAGCTCGGCAACGCGGGCGCGTACCAGCTTATCGGTGTTCATCTCATTCGCACCCGATGCCAGTTTGATACCGAGGCCGGAAGCGGGCTGGCCGTTGTAACGGCTGAGATAATCATATTTTTCCGCCCCCAGGGCGACATCGGCCACATCGCCCAGCGTGACCACCGAACCATCGGGATTGGTTTTCAGAGTAATGGCTTTGAATTGTTCCGGGGTTTGCAGCATCGACTGAGCATTGACCGTGGCGTTAAGCGCCTGCTTCGCCACGGATGGCAATCCCCCGACCTGGCCGACCGCCACCTGGTTGTTCTGCGATTCAATGGCACTCACCACATCATCGGTGGTCAGCGCATAGGCAATCAGCTTGTTCGGATCGAGCCAGATACGCATCGAATATTGCGAACCATAGGCATCTACCTCGCCAACACCATCAATACGACTGAGCGGATCCTGAATGTTACTGGCGACATAATCTGAAATATCCTGTTTGTCCATACTTCCGTCGGTAGAAACAAAGGCAATCATCAGGATGTTGCTGTCGCCGGTTTTATTGACGGTTACCCCCTGCGATTGTACCGCCGCAGGCAGTTTACGCAGGGCAGATTGCAGCTGGTTTTGCACCTGCTGACGCGCTTCGTCGGGGTCAGTACCGGCGGTAAAGGTGAGGGTGATTTGCGCCTGACCGATGTTGCTGCTGTTCGAGGACATGTACATCAGGTGATCGATGCCGGTCATGTTCTGCTCGATAACCTGGGTGACGGTGTTTTCCAGCGTTTCTGCGGAGGCACCGGGATAGTTGGCGGTGATGCGCACGTTAGGCGGCGCGAGATCGGGATATTGCTCAACCGGCAGCGAGATGATCGCCAGTGTGCCGCATAAGCAAAGTAAAATCGCCAGAACCCAGGCAAAAATGGGGCGGTCGATAAAAAAATTCGACATGGAACCGACACTCCTCAGCTGCGTATTTTTTACTTTTATTATCAGAAGCGTGAACCCGGCTCGGGTTCACGCTGGCGGAGTGGAAGCGCTATCCTGGGACATCTCCTGCCGCAGCTTACTCTACGCGGCGCAAATTAGAGAATCGTGGAGAAATTATGGAGAAAGTGTAAATCTCCCGACGGATTTTTGTGATGTGCTAGACATTGCGGCTTTCCAGCCAGAGTACCGTGGCAGCGACGCGTGAGCGCACGTCCAGCTTGCGCAGCATATTACGGATATGCACCTTCACTGTCTCTTCCGAGATATGCAGGGTGGAGGCGATCTCTTTATTTGACAATCCGCGCGCCACTTCCTGCAACACATCAAGTTCGCGTTCGGTTAACAGGCGGAATGGGTTAGAGCTGTGGGGCCGGTTAGCCAGATATTCAACCACTACTTCGCTGAATACATTCTCACCTTGTGCGCCACGCAAAATTTGCTGTAGCAGCTGCTCGGGTTCGCTGTCTTTCAGTAAGTAACCGTCGGCACCGGCATCAACCATGGCGTAGATATCATTGCGGGCGTCTGAAACGGTGAGCACCAGGATGCGTGCCGAGATCTCCTCATTACGCAGTGCTTTCAGCGTATCCAGCCCCGACATCCCTTTCATATTGAGATCGAGCAGAATGACGTCAGGTGCGAGGCGGCGGGCTTCTGCCAGCGCCTCGGTGCCGTTATTGGCCTCGGCAACCACCTGTAACTTTGGTTCCAGAGCCAGCAGCTGGCGAATGCCACGACGCATCAGCGGGTGGTCATCAACGATCATAATTGTCAGAGTTTGCAGGTCCATATTTTCTCCAGTAAACGGTCCATGTAGCCTGTTATTCCAGCAGGTGCATCGGGCGTGGCGGGAAACGTAATGTCACCCTTGTGCCGTGATCCTGCGGGGTAATCAGCAGCGTGCCTGACAGGCGCGCGGCTCGTTCTGCCATAATCGTCAGGCCATAGTGACCCGGCGGTTCTTCCGTACTGCGTATACCTTTGCCATTATCTTCAATGGTTAACAGATGGTCCTCATCGGCAACACGCTGGTAGCGAATCGTAATCTGTTGCGCTCCCGCATGACGGATTGCATTGAGCAAGGCTTCGCGCGCAATCTGCAACACGTGCACCTGCTGCTGCGCATCCAGGCTCTGCAATCCGGGTTGATAATCAAACTGAATTTCCGCCTGTGATTGCTCCTGTAAGGGGACAATCATCGCCTGCATCGCGGCCACCAGATCGGCCTGCTCAATGGTCAGACGGAAGGTGGTTAGCAGTTCGCGCAGTTGCTGATAAGCATCCGCCAGCGCGCGATCAAATTCGCTGATGATACTTTGCGCCTCTGGCTGGCTGCCATCAACCGTGCGTCGCAGCAGAGTAAGCTGGATTCGCAGAAAGGAGAGTGACTGCGCCAGCGAATCGTGAAGTTCGCGCGCGATAGTGGCACGTTCCTCAATCAGCAGCATTTGCTGATATTGCTTCTGCGTCTGCCAGATCCACAGGGCGCGCGCCAGCATATTGGCGAGGCTTTGCATTAATTCATCAGAAGCGGGCTTCGTCGATTGCCAGCGCAATTCGCCGAGCAGCTGCTCATCCTGCTGCAAGGCCAGGTGCTGCCACATCAGTGCATCATCACTCTTCCCGGCCTGAAATGTCAGGTTTTCGCTCTCCAGCACCACCACGCGAAAACCTTCGCGTAATTTAAGTTGCTGGAGCAGCCCCTGAAAAACGTCAGGGTTGAGCGCGCTGCTGGTGAGTATCTGGGAACTTTCATACAGCAACGTCAGCATACGATTAGCCTGTGTCAGGCCTTCGGTTTTCTCCTGCACCGCATCTTCCAGCAGACGATAATGTGACTGCAAACGCGAGGCCATCGCGGTAAAAGCATGCGCCAGTACGCCGAGTTCGTTGGGTTGATCCACCGGTAAGGGCGGAAAACGAAACCGGGTTTTCTCAACATACTGGCTGGCGGTGACCAGCGAATCCAGCGGACCGACCACATTGCGGCGAATAAAACGGATGGTCCACAGCGCCAGCCCGACAATCGCCAGAAAACCAGACAAACTGCTGGCGACCACCAGATGCATTTTCAGCTCGGCATAATGTTGCACAGCCAGCACAAAACGATTGATTTCATCCACATAGGCCGCTACCTGCTGCTGATAAACCTGCAGGTGTTGCGGCTGTAAGCGCTGCTGTAACTCTGGCCAGCTGTCCCGCAGGTAGTGATAACGACTGGTGACTTCAGCCGGTACCCAGGGGCGATCCAGACCGCTTAACGCCGGTGATTCCAGTGTCTGCTGATAGAGCTGGATATGATGTTCCAGCTGTTGGGGATCGCGTGCACTGTCCCAGGCGAGGCGATAAACCTGCATGCGCAGTGAGCCAGCCGCATTGACCGTCTCAGCATCACGCAGGCTGCTGGAAAGGGTCATCAGCGCCAGCCCGGAGGTGAGAAGCGAAAGCAGTACAATGGCGCTGAGTGCGCGAGCAATGGTACGTGTTACGGGACGTTTAACGATCACAATTAAAAACCCTGTTCAGAACGCGGAATTATAAAACAGCGCGGTCACATCGGCGACGATATCTCGCCACACCAGGTTACCATTCGTACAAAAAGTAACCATTCTTTACCTTTCCCTGGATGAATCTGAGAGGGCGGGCGAAATATTGAACAAATTTACCGCTGGCCTAATCTGGTTTGCATTCGCGGGTTAATACTTTAGGGGTAGTCATTTTCCCGGAAAAATACAGGAGCATCCCCATGAAGACACGATATGCCGTTCTGGCTGGTGCACTGCTAGCCACCGCAAGTTTCAGTAGCCTGGCCGCCACCGCGTTGAGCGCGGAACAGGCGCAAAATATGCAAAGTATCGGCAGCGTTTCCGTCAGTGGCGTGAGTGGTTCGCTGGATGACGCCACCCGCCAGCTATCGCAGAAAGCCACAGAAATGGGTGCCAGCCATTACCGCGTCATCGGTGTTCAAAATCCTGGTGACTCCAGCATGTGGAGCGGCACTGCCGAGATTTACCGTTAATTTCCCTCAGTTTTTCTCCCTGTAGCAACCCTGACCGGCCAGATCCTTTGGCCGTTTTTTTTGTGCATGACAACGAATAATTGCAAATCATCCCGTGCAGACTAGCGGTATATTTTGCTTCATTCATGCAGAACGGGTAGGATTCATCGCCGTAATTTCCCTGCTGGTTGTGCGACATCGTTCTGCCGCCTGCCTGCGGGGTGTTACCCCATTTCGCACCGCACTACGCAAACGTTTGGTAAGCGGTGATTGATGGTCAGGACAAACAGGAAAGCTATGAAACCTACTAAAAAAACCGCAGCCGAACAGCGCGCTGCGAAACGACGCTGGCTTAATTCCCACGACACCGGTTACCACAAAGCGATGGGTAATCGTCAGGTTCAAATGATCGCCATTGGTGGCGCTATTGGTACCGGTCTGTTTTTGGGCGCAGGTGCACGCCTGCAAATGGCAGGTCCGGCACTGGCGCTGGTGTACCTGGTGTGCGGTATCTTCTCTTTCTTCATTCTCCGTGCGTTGGGCGAGCTGGTTTTACATCGTCCTTCCAGCGGTAGCTTCGTCTCCTATGCGCGTGAATTCCTTGGTGAAAAAGCGTCGTATGTGGCGGGCTGGATGTACTTTGTTAACTGGGCGATGACCGGGATCGTAGATATCACCGCTGTCGCACTGTATATGCATTACTGGGGGGCGTTTGGCGACGTACCACAGTGGGTGTTTGCCCTCGGTGCGCTGGCCATTGTCGGCACCATGAACATGATCGGTGTGAAGTGGTTCGCCGAGATGGAGTTCTGGTTTGCACTGATCAAGGTACTGGCGATTGCCGTCTTCCTGATTGTTGGCGTGGTGTTTCTCGGCAGCGGTAAGCCGCTGGATGGCAACGCGACGGGCTTCCATCTGATAACCGATAATGGCGGCCTGTTCCCGCATGGTTTGCTGCCCGCGCTGGTGCTGGTGCAGGGGGTGGTATTTGCCTTTGCATCGATCGAGCTGGTCGGTACTGCTGCCGGTGAATGTAAAGACCCGAAAACCATGCTGCCGAAAGCGATTAATAGCGTGATCTGGCGTATCGGTCTGTTCTACGTCGGTTCAGTGGTGCTGCTGGTGTTGCTGCTGCCGTGGAATGCTTATCAGGCGGGGCAGAGCCCGTTTGTGACCTTCTTCTCCAAACTGGGCGTGCCGTATATCGGTAGCGTGATGAACATCGTGGTATTGAGTGCGGCGCTCTCCAGCCTGAACTCAGGTCTCTACTCCACTGGCCGTATCCTGCGCTCAATGTCGATGGGTGGCTCGGCACCGAAGTTTATGTCGAAGATGAGCAGCCAGCAGGTCCCTTACGCGGGTATCCTGGTAACCATCGCCGTTTACGTCGTCGGTGTGGTACTGAACTATTATGTTCCGTCCCAGGTGTTTGAGATCGTACTGAATGTGGCATCACTGGGCATCATTTCTTCGTGGGGCTTCATTGTGATTTGCCAGATGCGTCTGCGCAAAGCCATCAAAGAAGGTAAAGCGGAAGATGTCAGCTTCAAACTGCCGTGGGCACCGGTGACCTCCTGGCTGACGCTGCTGTTCCTGGTTAGCGTGCTGGTGCTGATGGCGTTTGACTATCCGAACGGTACCTACACCATCGCTTCTATTCCGTTGATTGCGGTGATACTGGTTCTGGGCTGGTTCGGCGTGCGTAAGCGCGTCAATGAAGAAGCGCTGAAAGAGCATGACCACCATCATGATGGTGAGGAAGACGTTTCGCGCACGCTGGCAGAAGAGTCTCCACGCTAAGTTTTTTGCTGTGATAGTACGCAGGGCCGTCCAGTGGGACGGCCTTTTTTTTATCCATTCCGCAGCGGCGCAATTTATTGCAGCGCGACTTGATCCCGCATCGGGAATTACACCTTTCGAGTGATATAGCCCTCCTTAGTGTCAGGTTATTTTACGCATCTTACTTTTTATCCCGAAACAGGTGCTCCGATGGTGCTGTCACGACGCGAATTCTTTACCGGACAGCGCAAAGCTGTCACGGGGGCGATCGCGCTGCCGTGGTGGCGTCATCAGGCGGGCTGTGATGGATGTGGTCGCTGTGTTGCCGCCTGCACCACGCAAATTGTGCAGCTGACCAGCGGTGCGCTGCCACAAATCAACTTTCAGCATGGCGAATGCACCTTCTGTGGTGCCTGTGCTGATGCCTGCCCGCAACCGTTGTTTCATCCACGCGACCATCAGCCGTGGCAGCAGCGCATCCATATCAGCCGCCATTGCATCACTTTTCAGGGCGTTAACTGCCGCAGTTGCCAGGAAAGTTGTGAACAGCAGGCGATTCGCTTTCGTCTCACCGCCAATGGCATCGCCCAACCGGAAACCGTGCCGCAGCACTGCACCGGTTGCGGCGCGTGCATCGCACCTTGCCCGGTGTCAGCCACAGGATTAGATCATGAACACAAATAACAGCTGGCACGTCTGTGGCCTGGTGATTCAGGCACGCCCAGGCGCCGTCGCTGCCGTCACCCGGACGCTGCTGACGTATGCCGACAGTGAGGTAGCCGCACAAGATGCCGCGCGCGGTACGCTGGCCGTCACCCTCGGAGCCGCCGACAGCGCGACGCTGCTCAGCAATATTGAAGCCACCCGCAACATCCCTGGCGTGCTGGCGGTCTCTCTGGTGTATCACCAGCAGGACGAATTTGAACAACCCGCAAAGGAAGCATTATGCAACTAAGTCGTCGTGATTTTATGAAAGCCAACGCGGCGGCGGCTGCCGCGACTGCTGCTGGACTTGTTATTCCCTCGGTCACTAAAGCGGCCACTGCGCTCGCTGCCCCGATTCGCTGGGAAAAAGCGCCTTGTCGTTTTTGCGGCACGGGCTGTGGTGTGCTGGTCGGTACCCAGGATGGCCGGGTGGTCGCCTCTCAGGGCGATCCGCAGGCGGAAGTCAACCGCGGACTTAACTGCATCAAAGGTTACTTCCTGCCAAAAATTATGTACGGCAAAGATCGTCTGACCCAGCCGCTGCTGCGCATGACCGATGGCCGTTTCGATAAAAAGGGTGAATTCACGCCGGTAAGCTGGGACCAGGCGTTCGACATCATGGAAGAGAAGTTTAAGGCCGCGCTGAAAGCCAACGGGCCGGAATCGGTCGGTATGTTTGGATCCGGCCAATGGACGCTGTGGGAAGGCTATGCCGCCTCGAAGTTAATGAAAGCGGGCTTCCGCAGCAATAACCTCGATCCGAATGCGCGCCATTGTATGGCGTCGGCGGTGGTGGGCTTTATGCGTACTTTCGGTATGGATGAGCCGATGGGCTGCTATGACGATATCGAGCAGGCCGATGCCTTCGTGCTGTGGGGATCGAACATGGCCGAGATGCACCCGATCCTCTGGTCGCGCGTGACGGCGCGTCGCCTGAGCAATGAAAACGTTAAAGTTGCTGTGCTTTCTACCTATCGTCACCGCAGCTTTGAGCTGGCCGACAACGGCATGGTGTTCACGCCGCAAACCGATCTGGTGATCCTCAACTTTATTGCCAACTACATCATCCAGCACGGCAAGGTGGATAAAACCTTCCTGCAAAATCATGTGAATTTGCACCGGGGGGCGACCGACATCGGTTATGGCCTGCGTCCGACCGATCCCCGCCAGGCGAAGGCGAAAAACCCGGACAGCGGTGACTCAACCCCGATCAGTTTCGATGAATACGCGAAATTCGTCGCTGAATACACGCTGGAAAAAGCCAGTGAAATGAGCGGGGTGGAGAAAGATCAGCTGGTGATGCTGGCTGAGCTGTATGCCGATCCTAAGGTCAAGGTGGTGTCGTACTGGACCATGGGTTTCAACCAGCATACGCGCGGCGTGTGGGCGAATAACCTGGTCTATAACCTGCATCTGCTGACGGGCAAAATCTCGCGTCCGGGCACCGGGCCGTTCTCACTCACCGGGCAACCTTCGGCCTGTGGTACGGCACGTGAGGTGGGCACCTTTTCTCACCGCCTACCTGCCGACATGGTGGTGACCAACGACAAGCATCGCGCACTGGCAGAAAAACTGTGGAAGCTGCCAGCAGGCACTATCCCGGCTAAAGTGGGTTATCACGCCGTGGCGCAGGATCGTGCCCTGAAAGATGGCAAGATCAATGCCTACTGGTCCATGTGCAACAACAACATGCAGGCCGGGCCGAACCTGACTCAGGAACGTATGCCGGGCTGGCGCGATGAACGCAATTTCATTGTGGTATCCGATCCTTATCCGACTGTCAGTGCACTCTGCGCCGATCTGATTCTGCCGACCGCCATGTGGGTAGAGAAGGAAGGTGCCTATGGCAACGCTGAGCGCCGTACTCAGTTCTGGCATCAACAGGTCAAAGCACCGGGTGAAGCGAAATCCGACCTCTGGCAACTCGTCAACTTTGCCAAACGCTTCCGCGTGGCCGAAGTGTGGCCGAAAGAACTGATCGCCCGACAACCGGAACTGCGCGACAAAACCCTGTATGACGTGTTGTACGCCAACGGCCAGGTTAATCAGTTCCCGCTGAGTGAAGTGGCTGACGATCAGCTGAACGACGACGCACGCGCCTTCGGTTTCTATCTGCAAAAAGGATTGTTTGAAGAGTATGCCAGTTTTGGTCGTGGTCACGGCCACGATTTGGCTCCGTTCGATACCTATCACCAGGCGCGTGGTCTGCGCTGGCCGGTGGTCGATGGCAAAGAGACGCGCTGGCGTTATCGCGAAGGGCATGACAGCTATGTCAAAGCGGGGGAGGGGGTGCGTTTCTACGGTAAACCGGACGGTAAAGCGACGATTTTCGCCCTGCCGTATGAGCCGCCTGCCGAATCGCCGGATGCAGAATACGATCTGTGGTTCTGTACCGGGCGTGTGCTGGAGCACTGGCACACCGGCACCATGACGCGTCGTGTCCCCGAGCTGCACCGCGCGGTGCCGCAGGCGCTGCTGTATATCCATCCGCTGGACGCCAAAGCCCGTGGGCTGCGTCGTGGCGAGAAAGTGCGCGTGGTATCGCGTCGTGGTGAAGCCCTGGCCACCGTCGAAACCCGCGGCCGCAACCAGCCACCGCAGGGGCTGGTGTTCACGCCGTTCTTCGATGCCGGGGTACTGGTGAATAACATCACCCTGGACGCCACTGACCCCCTATCGAAGCAAACCGATTATAAAAAATGCGCCGTTAAGCTGGTGAAAATTTAAGGCAGGATGCAATGAAACCTCTTATTACATTTCTCTCATTCGTCGCCCTGATGCTGGGCGGCTCGGTCTGGGCCGCGAATGGCGTAGACCTGAATCAGTCACCCGAGGTGACGGCGACGCAGCAGGGCACTATCCATCAGCCTAAAGAGCAGAGCCGCAAGCCACTGAATTACGTCAATCAGCCGCCGGTCATTCCACATAGCGTGGATGGCTATCAGGTGACAAAAAACATCAACCGTTGCCTGCAATGCCACGGTACCCAGAGTTATCTCACCACCGGCGCGCCACGCGTGAGCCCGACACACTTTACCGACCGTGATGGGCTGGTCAGCAGCTCGGTATCCCCGCGTCGCTACTTTTGTCTGCAATGCCATGTACCGCAAACCGATGCCAAACCGGTGGTGGAAAACACCTTCCGCCCGGCTGAGGGCTTTGGTCAATGAAATCGATGATTCTCCGCATCTGGCGCTGGTGGCGGCGACCCAGCCGCCTGGCAATCGGCACCTTGCTGCTGATCGGTTTTGCCGGTGGCATCATTTTCTGGGGAGGTTTTAATACCGGGCTGGAGATGACTAACCGCGAACAGTTCTGTATTGGCTGCCATGAAATGCGTAATAACGTCTACCAGGAATATATGCAGACGGTGCACTACAACAACCGAAGCGGCGTGCGTGCCACCTGCCCGGATTGCCATGTGCCGCACGAGTGGGGACCGAAGATGTGGCGTAAGCTCCAGGCCAGTAAAGAGGTTTACGCCAAGGTATTCGGCATTGTTGATACGCCCGAGAAGTTTGAAGAGAAACGTCTCGAACTGGCGCAAAACGAATGGCGCAGGATGAGGAACAATAATTCGCAGGCTTGCCGTAACTGCCACAACTTTGAATATATGGATTTCACGGCGCAGAAGACCGTAGCGGCGAAGATGCATACTAAAGCGGTGGAGGAAGGGAAAACCTGTATCGATTGTCACAAAGGTATCGCCCACCATTTGCCGGATATGAAAGAGGAAAAGAACGGGTTTTAATGCGTGATTCCTGCTGACCACGCGATAGAACGCGCCGCTACCCGGTTCAACGGACTGTAGCGGCGCAATTTATTGCGCGTGTTGACTGTTCAGACAATTAAGATAGTTTTCCTCAGGGCTTCGGCCTATCATTCCAGGCTCCCTCAAAATTTGCAGTGGAGTGGTCATGCCGTTAAAGATCAACATCATCAAAGAGAAGTTGCTGTCAGAAAATTGGTTTGTCTTGCGCAACTTTACCTACGAAATTACCCGCAACAATGGCGAAGTGCTGCGCCACAAACGTGAAGTCTACGATCGCGGCAACGGTGCCACTATCCTGCTTTATAACCGTGAAAAAAACAGCGTGGTGCTGATTCGCCAGTTCCGCATCGCCACTTACCTTAATGGTAATGAAAGCGGTGAGCTGATCGAGGCCTGCGCCGGGTTGCTGGATGATGACACCCCAGAAGATTGCATCCGCAAAGAGGCGATTGAGGAGACTGGTTATCAGGTTGGTGAAGTCGAAAAACTTTGGCAGGCTTACATGTCACCAGGCGGCGTCACGGAAATTGTGCACTTTTTCGCGGCGGAATATAGCGAAGCGCAGCGCACCAATAATGGCGGCGGCGTAGAGGACGAAGAGATCGCGGTACTGGAGCTGCCTTTTCCGGAGGCGATGGCCATGGTGAAGAATGGTCGTATTTGTGACGGAAAAACGATTATGTTGCTGCAACATGCGCAGATAGCGGGCTGGCTCAAAGCCTGATGGGGGAATAAGCAGGGAGGATTCCCTGCTTTTATGCTGCTCACTATCCAGGGTAGTGTTCATCTAAAAATTTAAAGAACGCTAAATTTTGTTGCAGGACGATATTATACCATTCCCGGTGTTCATTCCCGGAACCCTCGTCCGCTAAATCATATAAGTAATCCAGTGGATAGTTAGTAATAAATAAGTCACGTGGATTAATCGGATAGTCTGTATGGATTTTGCTGAATAATTGCCGTGGCAGGTAATTCCCCTGCCACATAATTATCTTCTGTGCTTCATGGACCATGGCATACCAGTTATCTGCATGTTTTTTAAAATAGATAAGTTCACCGGGACCTTCAAGCCCTTCGTTATCAATAAAGGAAACTCGCTCATCAAATTTAGCTAAAAGTTCTAATTCCATCCCGACAGTTGAACCATCTTTGGTGTTGCAAGGAATACCATTTAGTGAACCGTAATCATTGCAGGTTTGATCCTGGTTTTTGGCGATAAAACGCTCTGTAATGCTGTTCAGACCGCGGGAAGATAAACCCAGGCTTTGTAAGTCCGCGCCATCGAGATTTTTTAAAATTTTCTCTGGTTCAGCAATGCCATGGGATAAAATGCGGATTAAATTATTTTCACTATTATGCAGCCTGCTCCAGTCGAGATGCTTTTTTTCAACGATGGACTTTATTGATTCCCAAAGTGCCATAAATCTTTTGTTCTGTGCGTAATATGCGGTTCCCTGGTTTATTGCCATGATATCTGCGTCTTCAATGATAGCCGTTTCTTTATACTTATCCCAGTTTTCGCCAATATAAAGAGCGGCTCTCTCTCTGTATTCAGCATAGTTGCTTTCATCATTGTTTCTGGCAAGCGCAATCGCGCGAAATAAGCAATTTCCATCATTGATAACGTTGTGGACTTGATTGCTGTTATCAATGAACTGGTAATGTTCAAGGCCATCCTGCCAGACTCTGCGCAGGCGTATCATAGTTTGTGGATCGGGTGTTTGACTAATTGAGCAATATTGATTCTCGCCACCCTGGCAAGTATGGTCTTCAATATATAACCGGGTATCCAGCGAACCCGCGACACCGTAAACGGCTAAATCCATGGCGTTGTTGTTCCAGTAACCATCTGTGCGTATATTTTGTAATGTTATTTGTTTTATTTGTTCAGGTGTCAAACCTGGAGCAGCAGAATCTGTTTTTTTGCACTGTGATACGATTGATTTTTTTATGATCGATTTTCTTGCGGTGTTTTTTAGTACGCTGCTAACCGTTGTTTCTCCGGTATGTTCAGAGAGGTTTTTAACTTTTTGGCTTGGTTCCCCGAACGTATCTAAAAAAAGCTTAGGCATGGGGCGTTTACTGGCTGTGCCTTGCTCATAACGAAGAGCATGTAACAGTGACCTGTTGCTCGTTTGTGTATTCGGTTTTAAGCCTAAGTGGGTCGAACGATTCGACATCAGTGTAGTGGTGCGTGGATGTTCAGATTGTAAACCACGGTTGGATACATGGGTGATGCCAGGGAGTTTTTTGGTTATTTCTTTATTATGTTGGTGCAGTGTTGATATCGCACTTTGGCGGTAAGATTCTATACTGGTATTTAACATCTCAATCTCCTTATTGAATAATAATTCTCTTAACTTTTTACAGGATCTAAAATATTAACCTTCATGATCAGTGAGCTTTAGATCCAACAGGATTTTCGTGCGGATTGGCAGGTTAGAATGTTGAGTCGATGGTCCAGGCTGGCCCGCAGGATGCATATAATATGATGTGGTCACTGCGTTCAACACATTATCCGCTTCACTTAATATTGCAGGAGGCAATCGTTTGATGGCAGGGTGGTCTATTCCGGCGCGAATGTTGGTTTCCACAGGTATGACGGTAGATTTATACGTGGAGGCACCCAGTGGTTGAATCTGTACTGATTTAAATCGTCCTGCTTTATCCTGATGTAATACTAAGGTTTTCCCTGCAACGGCATCTTTCAGCATCGCTGAAGGGATTATTTGTGCAATATTGCCCTGGTTGTCCATATTGCCTGGCTGAGACACCAGTGGCTGACCAGAACGTTCTGCCCCTTTGCCGGGTTGATATAAATGACCACGATGTCTGTCATCTATAACAATTATTTTTTTTCCTGTTGATGCGGACGCTGCGCTAATGATCGCACTTTGTAAGGGTTGTACCGCAGGTCTGGTACGATACAAATTTTCCGGGCGATGTTGGGTAAGCAGTCGCAGTGAATCCTCAACCCGCGTACACCAGTTATTATTTTCACGTTGGCGTATTAGTGTACCCTGTTTGGTTGCTAAACCCCGCGCTTGTGCAGCAGAATTGAAAATCTCACGCGGGTGGTGAATTTTTTTTATGGCCTGAATGGCGGATGCTACATTAGCACTCACTTCGTGAGATCTGGCTGGTTGCCGAATTTTTTCGGCGTAATTTTGCAGGACAACAGGACCTGGTGGTGCATTACAGAATGGAAATTCAGGTGGTCTGCTCGGAAGATTATACATATAACTCCCTTTCTGTATATCCATAGCCGAAATCACCTCAACATCATAGCGTTCGGTGAGGGTGCCAACCGTTGAAATTTCACCTCCCTTATTGGATATTTTCAGTGGTTGTATGTCAAGAAATGGTGTGAACTGAATATGTTGTATCTGAAATGTGGGGCAGTATTTCTCCTGAATGGTTTCATTAATTTTTTTATTGTCAATATATCCATTCTTATCGAGGATATCGCAGAGTTTAAACCTGATCATCGTGAGGCCGGGATTCGATGACTGAATATTTTGTGTTTCCACCTCTTCGCCATTGGCATAAGAGAGCGTGGTGGTACGTGTTTCAGTGACGTTGGTGTTGATATAAACAAAAACTGGCCGGTGCATTTCAATCCAGTAATTGGAAAACTGTGTCCCGAGATAGAAAAACCATTTCCATTCTTCAGTAACTTTCTCATAGTGTTCATATTTACAGGCGGAGTCGATGGCTTTTTCATAATCATTTTCATCATCGCGAGCTGCACGGTCGGCCCGATATTCGGTCATGTCATACTCCGCCTGGGTGGAAAATATCCCCTGATTGGCGGCGGCATGAGCCAGAAGCGCCAGCTCCAGTTCTTCTTCGGCAATGATTTTTTTATTCTCCGCATCAATTTCATCCTGCCGCCAGGCTAATGCATCAGCCAGGAAAGGTTCAAGTAAGGTAATGGAATAGAGCAGGGAGTCAGATATACGGTGTTTTTGATTGATGGACTGGATAAATTTTTTAGCGCTTTCAGTATTGATATCTGTGACATCTTCCTGAATAAAATATTCCAGTAAATCCGCTTCAGTGAGTTTTTGTCCTGTTTTAGCAATGCGTGCAGGGACCCCTCTTTCATAAATGTTATCAATAATCTTCTGATAAATTTTATCAGGCGCTAAGTTGATATCTTTACTTTGTAATTCTCTAAATACGTTGAGGCATTTTAGTAAATAATTGATATGGTTGTTTTCATCACTCAATATGGTTTTCCGTAACTCCCCGAAGATTTTGCCAATATCTTTAGGGTAATCGTCCCCGCCTTTAGCCAGCAACGTTAATAGTTCTTTTCTGATATGAGCGAATTGATCTTCGGTAAATGTCTGGCCGATGGCATTGTCATCTTTGTCATTGCCGGTTTTACAGAGATCCTTTAAAACACGGTGCGGAGATGCACCTTCTATAAGTTTACAGGCTGTATTGGTATAACGGTCACCCTCTTTAGTGCCAGGGTCGAAAGCAGCGAGCGCCGTGTCAAGTTCTGCGGCGATTAAACCATTTATCTGGGTAATCAATCCGCTGGTCAGCGTGTTAAGAAAATGATGGGGCTGGCCGGTACCGGTATCTGTGGATAATTCCAGAACATCGGCAGCTGCGAAGGATTTTCTCAGAATATAAGAAAGAATCTGGCAGCTTCGCTCCTCATTGGTGATATCAGTAGTAATGGAATCACCAAGCACTTTAATGATGTTTTTCTGGCTGTCAGAATCCACCCAGATACCCATTCCCGCAGCTTTAGCGAAGAAATCACTGGGCGCAATTTTCGGATAGGTTGACAGAGATTGCTGTATCTCTGCCAGCTCCTGTGCTAATGGTGTGGTTTCATCGCTGATCAGCGTGAGCATTTCATCACCGGAAAACAGGTCTGTGATGGCCCGCCGGATCTCCAGTTCAGATTCAGGGGCGAATGGATTATTTTCTACCAATGCCAGGGCGATATTTGCATATATTGCAATGTCGTAGCTAATATTTGTGTTGGCGACTATTTCATTCAATCGATTGATATGTGAGTGTGCCGCAAAAGTCTCATCCAGCATGTTATCGAGAAATTTATGCAGAATATATAAGTGGTCAATTTCTTTGACCAGTGTTTCTGTCAGCAGGGTATTACTTGTTATCGCATGATACTTAAAAAAATGGGACGGGCGCAGTGAATTAGTTTCCAGGTCAAAAGATAATTTTTCGGGTAACAACTTAAGAATTGTCGCGATATCGACTTTGAATTGAGGCAGTTTAGTCTCTGCATCGGCATACCTGTTACGTGACAGCAGGAAATCCATGACAATTTCCTTAATGTGTGTTTGCTGCTCCCCTGAGATATTCAGCTTATCGACCAGGTACGGGTCAAGATGCAAACCTTTCTGGTAACGCTGTTCTAATCTGGCAGGGTTCAGCGCACTGACGATGCTTTCTTCAATTTTCAACAGGAATTCATTGCCTGGAGGGATATCGTAGGCGCTGGTACCGGTCACCGCCAGCAATAGCCTTTCACGCATTTTCCAGTTCATCGCGGGGGGGAGAAGCCGACTGATTGCCAGCATGATGCCCCGGTCATAACCGCTACCCATGGTGCTCATCTGTGCCGAGAAAAAGGCATCAACTTCCTGTGGGGCAGGATAATAGTTTTTCATCAATTGATACAATTGCGTTGTATCCCCGATGTTTTCTGCAATTACCTGACTGACATCCAGCATCGAAGCCATACAAATAAAATCATAGCATTCTGTTGGGTTATACAATAAATGGGGTGATACCTGTTCCGCTATTTCCTGAAGATCAATGTCATCAATCACCATATCCTGAAAATCATCATTCCGGGTCATCAATGATTTCAGTGTCGCGTCCACACCGGCATTTTGCAGTCGATCAAGAGCATTGAAAAAAAGATCCTGATACAGGATATGTACTTCAGCAAATTCAACTTTGTTTTCAATGCGCTTTTTTAAGTTACCGAGAATTCGGGGTATCCGGTACAATATATTGAAACTCTCACTGATACGCTTAAGAAACGTGCCATGTTTCAGTCTCTTCAGATCGGTACTGTTCTCTTTATATTCAGTCAGCAGATCATCGATTTCATTTTTTAAGACATCGAGCTTAAACACCGTAGGCAGATTATTTAATTCCCGCCATAAATCGCTGCCACTGGCGGTTTCACTCAATACTTCCTGCAATCCTGTGTTATTGATAAGTGATTCGATGACCTCACTGGTGGTTTTACCGTTATAGTCAATTTCGCATAATTGATGGTAGTATTGTGTCTCAATGGGGGCGCAAAGCAGCTGTAATTCATCCAGTAAGTCTTTTTGTGTCTCATTGATGACCATGAAGAATTTATTATTGTTATTGGATAGCATCTCCCTGATTTTATCTTCAATGCCTGTCCACAAGTCAAACTGAGTTAAGAAAGTTTCCAGGTGAGGGTTGCTCACGATAAATTCCCATAATCTGCGATAGTTTTTCCTTTGCTGACATGTTGTGGATAGTGATAAGACACCATTCCAAAAAACATCCAGGTGATGGGTTTGCCGATCGGCGCACACTGCGGAGATAGTGTTGAAGAGTATTTTTAATTTTGCATTATCAGTTTTTACTAACTTGTTATTGATGACTGTTTTATTTCTTTCCCAGGCATTTTTCGCCTTCTGACGTATCTTTTTTTTCAACCCTTCTTTCTTATTGAAAATATCGTCACACTGGCTGGAAAATCTTCTGATGTGATAGGATTTTGATTCGCTCAGCAGCTCGGTGACTGTTGGTAGCTGCTCGATCAGTTCCTCATTATCACGAAACTGTTGAACAATCTGCCTGGCAGGAACATCTGCGCATTTGCTAGATTGCGGATGATATATCGCTTTCTTTGGCCGGGTTGATCGTTCTAAACGAGCAGGCCGTAGGTTATTGGCTTTTACTGAAGACACACCTAAGGATGACATAGGCCGGTCAATCAGATTCCGTGGGGCAGAGATATTATTAATTGATTGTATATGGGTGGTGATTTCCTTTCTGCATATTGGTTGAGTGACGGAGGGTTTATTTACGATGGCATTAATTGCGCTGCTGCTTAGCATATTTCATCCTGGTCCCTGATGATCGATTGTTACTCTGGCGAGATTTCCCTGCCAAATAATTAAAAGAGGGAATTCTGCCATCCCTTTATCACAATATTCGCTTGTACCCGTGCCAGCGGGAAATGGAGTGAAGTTTATACGGCAACTGAGCTAAACCTATTTATCGTAACATATCAATTTATGACGATTTTGTGACGACGGCAGATATTCTCGATAATCAGCATGGCGAAAACGGAGACTTTCTGCATCAACCCGATAATTGTGCGACAAATCCGATTGAGCAGAATTCATTCGGCACGGATGATGACAGTTCAGTTTTACCCGCAGAGATCGCTCAAAGCGACGTCTTTTTCGGCAGTTAGCACCGCTTTTCGGGCCAGTTCACAGATTAGGTCCGGTGTCAGTGATGCCATTGCGCTATCATCTTCTTTCTAAGAATTTGGGGATCGGTTTTTTAGATGTCGTATTGGATGAAGTCGCTGCTTTTATTGCTCTTTCTTTTTGCTGCGGGAGTGCAGGCGGATCCACTGCAAAAGTCATTTTCTGACTGGCAGCTGACCTGCAACAATGCGGCTTTTTGTGTAGCTCGCAGTTTTCCTGGTGATAATGGACTGGTCATGACGATATCGCGGCACGCCGGTGTGGACGATCGCCCGCTGCTGCGCATCGACTATGGCAGCGCGTACAGCGGCGAATTACCGGGTGCTGCCTTGCAGGACAATCTGTTGCTGGACCAGCGGCGAATGAAACCCGATCTTAAGCACTGGAGTGTAGAACCCCACCACCTTGCCACCAGTAACGCCATCGCCATTGACGAGTTTCTGGCGCAAACGCTGGATGCAGATACCCTTCAACTCACCTGGCAGGCCAAAGCATCGATATCACTGCATGGTATGAAAGCCGCGTTGCTGCTGATGGATGACGTGCAGGGCAGGGTGAATGGTTTAAGTGCCTGGGTAAAACGCGGCGATCGCGTGGTATGGGATGTCCCGCCGCAGCCGCCATTGCCCCGTTTACCCGCCCCCTTACCCCAGCCGGTCGCGCTGACCCGCGAGGAAACCAGCGGATTAATTGATTACGGTACCTGGCGTATCAACACCGACAGTTGCTCACTCGATCCGATGCGACGAGAAGTGAGCGTCGCCCCGCTGACAGACAGCAAAGCGCTGCTGCTTATCAGCTGCGAAACCGGGGCGTACAACGTTATTGACCTGGCATTTGAAGTGACGCGCAACCAGCCGTATGTGGCGCGCGGTCTGACGTTAACCCTGCCGTTTACCCCACCGTCGCGCACCGATAATCAGCTGGATTTAGTGAATGCGGAGTACGATGCCAGCAGTGGTTTCCTGTACACCTTCAGTAAAGGTCGTGGTCTGGGGGATTGCGGCACGGCGACACGCTGGCAGTTCGATGGCAGCGAATTTGTGCTGGCGGAGTATGCGGAAGAGAAAACCTGCGATGCCTGGCACAGCAGTGACGACTGGCCAACCCTGTGGGTCAGCCAGCCGCAGACCGGGCCGCAATCGCGTTAACGAATCGCCTGCACCATCATCGGTGAACCGCTCTGGTTACCCACCAGCTCAGCCAGCATATCGTTGACGCCATCGCTCATCGGTGTGAAGCGCGTCAGCGGTGAACGCGTCACCACCACGAACACCCCAACATTATGTTGTGGCACCATCGCCATATAGGTGATGAAACCGCCACCGCCACCGGTCTTCTGGATAATGCCGGGATGGCCATTTTTCGGTCCCATATACACCCAACCCATGCCCAGCGCATCGGCCCGGCCTGGCACATCCATCCCTTCCACTTTATTCAGCTGGTCACGGCGATAGATCAGCGTCTGCAACCGGTCGATCTGTGGGGTGCGCTGATTAACGGCCGAGTTAAGGAACTGCTGCATCCAGCGTCCCATATCCTCCGGCGTTGAATACACGCCACCGCTGCCAATCGCCGCCAGCGTGTTGTTACACGGGCTGGCACCTTTTTCGGCAATCATCAGCCGCTGACACTGGTCCGGCGATGGGGTAAAGGTGGTGTCCTTCATGCCTAACGGGCGAGTGATAAGTTGCTGGAACAACGCCGGATAGGGTTTACCCGCCGCCTGCGACAGGGCATCACTCAGCAGGTCATAGCCGAGGTTCGAGTAAGAGGCGTCCAAACCAGGAGCGACTTTAAGAGAGGCGCGTGACAGCCACTGCCAGCGATCGCTGCGCGTCGGCCAGTTGAACACCGGACGATGCGGTTTGCCGCCCGGTTGCTCACGCGGCAGGCCGCTGGTATGGGTCGACAGGTTAATCAGGCGAATCGGTTGGCCGTTGTAGCTCGGTACCCGCATTCCCTGAGGGGCGTATTTGCTTAACGGATCGTCGAGGCGAATCTGGCCGCGTTCGGCCATTTTGACCATCACTTCACTGGTCATCAGCTTACTCAGCGAAGCAATGCGGATCAGCGAATCCTGCTGTGGCCGCACGTTGCTGCCCGGACGGGTTTCGCCAAAGCTGGCGAAAACGCGTTGATTGCCATCAATGGCCACCAGTGCCATCCCCACGGCACCACTGCCGTAAAAGATGTGTTCGGCATAACGATCAACGATTTGCGAAGCCAGCAGCGGATCCGTGGCGACCTGCGCCATGCTTTTTAAAGGAAGCAGTGAAACCATTAATGTCAAAAACCAGGGTGTATGTTTTTTCAACGGTAAGACGTCCGGCAGAAGAAGCGGAGAAAAGTCTTATAGTAATCAGTTTGGACGAGGCGGGAAGGGGGCAGAGCAGGTTTTTTTCTGTATCAGGCTGTGATCAAAAATGGCCCTGACGCCGGGAGACGCAGGGCCAGAATGATTAGTGAGGCTTGAGTAATGCTTCGGTATGGCTGACGATATTCTCCACCGTAAAGCCAAATTCCGGGAACAATTTTCCGGCAGGCGCGGATTCACCAAAGGTGGTCATACCGACTATCGCCCCGTCCAGACCGACATATTTGAACCAGTAATCGGCAATGCCGGCCTCGACGGCGACGCGCGCTTTCACGCCAGAGGGGAGTACCGATTCACGGTACGCCGCATCCTGTTTATCAAACACGTCGGTGGAGGGCAGGGAAACCACGCGGATTTTATGCCCGTTGGCGGTCAGTTTGTCCGCTGCACCCAGGGCAATCTCGATTTCCGAGCCGGTGGCGATGATGATCGCTTCCGGTGTGCCATCGCTATCCTGCAACACATAACCACCACGGGCGATATCCGCGACCTGTTGTTGGCTGCGTTCTGGTTGCAGCAGATTCTGACGCGACAGAATCAGCGCAGTCGGGCCGTGATGACGTTCCACCGCGGCTTTCCACGCCACCGTGGTTTCCACCTGGTCACACGGACGCCACACGCTCATATTGGGCGTCAGGCGCAGGCTGGCAAGCTGTTCCACCGGTTGATGCGTTGGACCATCTTCCCCCAGACCAATCGAATCATGGGTATACACCAGCACCTGGCGTGCCTTCATCAGCGCAGCCATACGCGCGGCGTTACGGGCGTATTCGACGAACATCAGGAAGGTGGCGGTGTAGGGCAGAAAGCCACCGTGATGGGCGATACCGTTACCAATCGCCGTCATCCCGAACTCACGTACCCCGTAGTGGATGTAGTTCCCGGCAATATCTTCCTTGATCGATTTAGAACCGGACCAGATCGTCAGATTGCTCGGAGCCAGGTCGGCAGAGCCACCGAGGAACTCCGGCAACAGCTTGCCAAACACTTCGAGGGTATTTTGTGACGCCTTACGGCTGGCGATTTTCTGCGGATTGGCCTGCAACTGCGCAACAAATGCCTGCACATCGTTTTCCCAGTTGGCGGGCATAGCACCGCTCATGCGGCGTTTAAATTCTTTGGCCAGCTCAGGATGGGCAGCCTGATAAGCCGCCATTTTGTCATCCCAGGCTTTTTCCCGCGCGGCACCGGCCTCTTTGGCATCCCACTGCTGATAGATTTCTTTCGGGATTTCAAACGGCGGGTAATTCCAGCCGAGTTGCTTACGCGCCAGTGCCACTTCTGCTTCACCGAGCGCAGCACCGTGTGATTCTTCCTTACCGGCTTTATTCGGCGAGCCAAAACCGATAATGGTGCGACAGATGATCAGCGACGGTTTGTCAGTGACGCTTTGCGCCTCTTTAATTGCGCTGGCGACGGCGGCCGGATCGTGCCCGTCAATATCGCCAATCACATGCCAGTTATAGGCTTCGAAACGTTTATGGGTATCGTCGGTGAACCAGCCTTCGGTTTCACCATCAATCGAGATGCCGTTGTGATCGTAGAAACCGATCAGTTTGCCCAGTCCAAGGGTGCCCGCCAGCGAGCTGACTTCGTGCGAAATCCCTTCCATCAGGCAGCCGTCACCCATGAAGACGTAGGTGTAATGGTCAACGATGTCATGTCCCGGCTGATTAAACTGCGCAGCCAGCGTGCGTTCGGAAATCGCCATCCCTACCGCATTGGCCAGCCCCTGGCCCAGCGGCCCGGTGGTGGTTTCAACGCCTGGGGTGTAACCCAGTTCCGGGTGTCCCGGCGTTTTCGAATGCAGCTGGCGGAAGTTTTTTAACTCTTCCATCGGCAGATCATAGCCGGTGAGGTGCAGCAGGCTGTAAAGCAGCATCGAGGCGTGGCCGTTGGAGAGGATAAAGCGGTCACGATCCGCCCAGGCGGGATTGGTCGGGTTATGTTTCAGGAAATCGCGCCACAGGACTTCGGCGATATCCGCCATACCCATGGGGGCACCGGGGTGGCCTGAATTTGCTTTTTGTACTGCATCCATGCTCAGAGCACGAATCGCGTTAGCCAACTCTCTGCGTGAAGACATAGGGTTCTCCCTTGTGATTTGGCAAAAATAAGGACGGGCAGACGCCCGTCCGGCATGATGTGAGGATGATGTTTAGAGGCGAGCAGCCAGCACGTCCTCCAGTTTTTGCTGGTCGACAGCAAACTGACGGATACCATCAGACAGTTTTTCTACCGCCATCGGATCCTGATTATGTTCCCAGCGGAATTCCGCTTCAGACAGCGGAGCAGGTTGGTGGAAGCCTTCCGTGGAGGGTTCCAGTTTACGTTCTACCGGCGCATCGCTGTTTGCCAGCTCCTCCAGCAGGTTCGGGGAGATGGTCAGACGGTCACAGCCCGCCAGTGCCAGGATCTGCTCCACTTTACGGAAGCTGGCACCCATGATGACGGTGGTGTAGCGGTGCTTTTTGTAATAATCGTAGATACGGCGCACTGATTTCACCCCTGGGTCCTCATCAACCACATACGGGTCGAGCGGTTTACGGCTGTTGTACCAGTCATAAATACGGCCGACGAACGGTGAAATCAGGAACACCCCGGCTTCGGCACAGGCACGGGCCTGGGCGAAGGAGAACAGCAGCGTCAGGTTACAGTTGATACCGTTCTTTTGCAGTTCTTCGGCGGCGCGGATCCCTTCCCAGGTCGACGCCAGTTTGATCAGAATGCGTGAACGGTCGATGCCGTTCTCTTCATACAGGCGAATCAGTTTTTCCGCTTTGGTGACACACATGCCACGATCGAAGGAGAGGCGAGCATCCACTTCGGTCGAGACACGGCCTGGTACGCTTTTCAGAATTTCCATACCGAGGTTGATCGCCACTTTATCGCTGGCATTGATGATCTGCGTTTCTTTGCTGCCGCCCTGTTTTTTCGCGTAGTCGATGGCATCATCAATCAGGTGCTTGTAGGCGTCGAGTCCGGCGGCTTTGAGGATTAACGAGGGATTGGTGGTTGCATCTTCCGGGTGGTAGTGGCGAATGGATTCAATATCGCCGCTGTCCGCCACCACGGTGGTGAACTGTTTCAATGCATCTAGCTGGTTCATCGCTTAACTCCTTGATTAGCAATCATTAGGGCAAATAAAAACCTCAGGCAGCCATGGCTTTGTTGCGCCATTTCCTGGTGGGTACCGGTCCAACACATTGCTACAGGCGTCAGGTGAAGAAAATGCGTTTTCTCTGATTGTGACGCCGTGGTGCCCACCGCGCGCGGTTGTGATTGAGGGGCCTGCCTGAAAGGTGTCAGCTGCGCGTTTTACCACTTTTAAGCATAGCAGCCTGTGACGGACCCGTTGATCCTGCTGTGGCAATCTGTGCCCTTGCCAGCCGTGCATTCTTTGAGCGCCTTCACCCTCTTTTGTGCCGTTGATTTCTATACTGAGCGCTTATCTCTCCGCGCAACAGGATGCCCAATGGACGAACAACTGAAGCAAAGTGCTCTCGATTTTCACCAGTATCCCACTCCCGGAAAAATTCAGGTGTCACCCACCAAGCCGCTGGCGACGCAACGCGATCTGGCGCTGGCCTATTCCCCAGGCGTGGCGGCCCCCTGCCTGGAGATTGCCGCTGACCCGCTGGCGGCACACAAATACACCGCGCGCGGCAACCTGGTGGCGGTGATTTCCAACGGTACCGCAGTGCTGGGGCTGGGCAATATCGGTGCGCTGGCCGGTAAGCCGGTGATGGAAGGCAAAGGGGTGCTGTTTAAGAAATTCGCCGGTATTGATGTATTTGATATCGAAATCGACGAACGGGATCCGGACAAGCTGATTGAGGTGATCGCGGCACTGGAGCCGACCTTTGGCGGCATCAACCTGGAAGATATCAAAGCGCCGGAATGTTTCTATATCGAGCAGAAGCTGCGTGAACGGATGAAGATCCCGGTGTTCCATGACGATCAGCACGGCACCGCCATCATCTGTACCGCAGCGGTGCTCAATGGTTTGCAGATCGTCAAAAAAGCCATCTCCGATGTGCGGCTGGTGGTATCGGGGGCGGGTGCCTCGGCCATTGCCTGCCTGAATCTGCTGGTGGCGCTGGGGATGCAGCGTCATAACATCGTCGCCTGTGATTCGAAGGGGGTGATCTGGCGCGGACGTGACCCCGAGATGGCGGAAACCAAAGCGGCTTATGCGGTTGAAGATAACGGCAAGCGCACGCTGGAAGAGGTGATTGCCGGGGCGGATATCTTCCTTGGCTGCTCCGGGCCGCAAGTGCTGACGCCGCAGATGGTGCAGCAAATGGCGCAAGACCCGCTGATTCTGGCGCTGGCCAACCCGGAACCGGAAATCATGCCACCGCTGGCGAAGGCGGTACGGCCAGACGCGATAATCTGTACCGGGCGTTCTGATTTCCCCAATCAGGTGAATAACGTGCTGTGCTTTCCTTTTATCTTCCGTGGTGCGCTGGATGTCGGGGCCACTGCTATCAATGAGGAGATGAAGCTGGCGGCGGTGCACGCCATCGCGGCGCTGGCGCAGGCTGAGCAGAGCGATGTGGTGGCCTCGGCCTATGACGATCAGGATCTGAGTTTTGGCCCGGAATATTTAATCCCTAAACCCTTTGATCCGCGCCTGATTGTGCAGATCGCGCCTGCGGTCGCCAAAGCGGCGATGGATTCCGGCGTGGCGACGCGGCCGATTGCAGATTTTGATGCCTATCGCGAGAAACTCACTGAGTTTGTTTATAAAACCAACCTGTTTATGAAACCGATCTTCTCTCAGGCGCGTAAAGAACCCAAACGCGTGGTGATGGCGGAAGGGGAGGAGGTGCGGGTGCTGCATGCTACCCAGGAGCTGGTGTCGCTCGGGCTGGCGAAACCGATCCTGATTGGACGCCCGAATGTCATCGCCATGCGTTTACAAAAGCAGGGTCTGAAGATCGAGGCGGGCAAAGATTTTGAGGTGGTGAATAACGAATCCGATCCCCGTTTTAAAGCCTACTGGAGTGAATATTATCAGATCATGAAACGGCGTGGTGTGACGCCGGAAATGGCGCAGCGCGCGGTGATCGGCAACCCGACGCTGATCGGTGCCATCATGGTGCATCGTGGTGAAGCAGATGCGATGATTTGCGGCACGGTGGGCGATTATCATGAACATTATGAGGTGATCGAGAAGGTGTTTGGCTTCCGGCCTGATGTGCGAGTGGCCGGGGCGATGAATGCGCTGCTGCTGCCGAGCGGCAACACTTTTATTGCCGATACCTATGTCAATGAGGATCCGACGCCGGAACAGCTGGCGGATATTACCCTGATGGCGGCGGAGACGGTGCGACGTTTTGGTATCGAACCCCGTGTGGCGTTGCTGTCGCACTCCAGCTTTGGTACTTCCAATGCGCCGGGGGCGCGCAAGATGCGTGATGCGCTGGCACTGATTCAGCAGCGAGCGCCGGATCTGGAGATTGATGGTGAGATGCACGGTGACGCGGCGCTGGTGGAAAATATCCGGCGCGAGTTGATGCCGGACAGCCCCCTTAAAGGCACGGCTAACCTGCTGATCATGCCGAATGTGGAAGCGGCGCGTATCAGCTACAACCTGCTGCGCGTTTCCTGCTCGGAAGGGGTGACGGTCGGGCCGGTGCTGATGGGCATCAGCAAACCGGTGCATGTGCTGACGCGCATCGCGTCAGTGCGACGCATCGTCAATATGGTCGCGCTGGCGGTGGTGGAGGCACAGACCGAGCCGTTGTGAATAAACCGGTCGCCATAAATGGCGACCCTACGACTGACACCCATTCATCGGGATTGCAGGCCCAGCCAATCTTTCACCGGCAGGAAATCGCGATACAACGCCGCTTCCGGTGAATCTGCTTCCGGCTGGTAATCATATTCCCAGCGCACCAGCGGTGGCATCGACATCAGGATCGATTCGGTGCGTCCGCCGGTTTGCAGGCCAAACAGCGTGCCGCGATCCCATACCAGATTGAACTCCACATAGCGGCCACGGCGATACAGCTGGAACTGACGCTCGCGCTCGCCCCACGGCAGCGCTTTGCGTTTTGCCACAATCGGGCGATAGGCTTGCAGGAAGCCATGGCCTACAGCCTGGGTAAAGGCAAAGCAATGGTCAAAATCCGGGGTGTTGAGGTCGTCAAAGAACAGGCCGCCAATGCCGCGCTGCTCGTCACGATGTTTCAGCCAGAAATAGTCGTCACACCACTTTTTATAACGCGGGTAGACATCCGCACCGAACGGCTGGCACAGGTCAAACGCGGTCTGATGCCAGTGCAACGCATCTTCTTCAAAGCCGTAGAAAGGGGTGAGATCGAAACCGCCACCGAACCACCACACCGGATCGGCACCCGGTTTTTCGGCGATAAAGAAACGCACGTTGGCGTGGCTGCTCGGGACATAAGGGTTTTCCGGATGGATCACCAGCGAGACGCCCATCGCCTCAAAACTGCGGCCTGCCAGCTCCGGGCGGTGCGCGGTGGCCGAGGCAGGCATTTGATCGCCATGGACATGGGAGAAGTTAACACCAGCCTGCTCAAACACCGCGCCGTTACGTAATACGCGGCTGCGTCCGCCGCCGCCGCCCGGGCGTTGCCAGCTGTCTTCGGCAAAATCGGCAGCACCATCTTCCGCTGCCAGCTGGGCGCAGATGTCATCCTGGAGCGCCAGCAGAAAGGCTTTGACGCGGGAAATATCGGGATTGCTCATGAGTTACTCGTTCCGGAAATTTGACGCGATTATACCTGACTATGCCTGACGGCGATCGTGCTCATCAAAGTAATTGACGATACCATCGGCAATGGCGCTGGCAATTTTACGGCGAAACGCCGGCGTGCCGAGTAGCTGCTCCTCGTGCGGGTTAGTAATAAACGAGGTTTCCACCAGCACTGACGGAATCGAGGGCGATTTCAGCACCGCAAACGCCGCCTGCTCAGTATGCTGGCTATGCAAATGATGTACCGGACGGATCTGATCCAGCACATGTTTGCCGAGCGTCAGGCTGTTGCGGATGGTGTCGGTTTGCACCAGATCGAACAGGATTTGGTTCAGATACTGATCTTTCTGCGCCACTTCGACCCCGGCCACTTTGTCAGCATCGTTCTCTTTCTGCGACATATAGCGCGCCATCGCACTGCTGGCACCCCGATTCGACAAGGCAAACACCGAAGCGCCATTGGCGTCCGGGCTGGTGTAACCATCGGCGTGAATTGACATGAACAGGTTGGCACCGTGCTGATGGGCAATTTCCACCCGCTGATACAGGGGGATAAAGTAGTCAGTGTCACGCGTCAGGCGCACTTCTACTTTGGGATGATCCTGCAACAACTGGCGCACATTGTTGGCGATATCCAGCACGATGTGTTTTTCTTCGGAACCTTGTTCCCCAACCGCACCGGAATCGATACCACCGTGGCCCGGATCGATCATCACGATACGTTTGCCGTTGTTAGCTGGCGGCGCGGGTTTGCTGTGGCGCGGCAGCAGGTGTAAATCGGCACTCTCTTCTTTGGCCTGTACCAGGCGCGGCGATAGCACCGCCAGCGCCAGCCCGGACAGCAGCAGCTGACGGCGATTAGTTAAGCGTTTGAGCAGTGAAATCTTTTTCATCAATGAATCCCTGACAGGTAAACCTGAAAAGTGTTATATCGTAACATCCTGACGGGTGCGACCTCGCAACTATTTCAGGGCTTTACTTTGTATTTCAGGTCGCGAACAGGAATTTCGTCGCTTTTTTCCGCCGCTGAACGGTGCGAGGGTTGCGCCCGCTAAAGAATACGTGATAATCAGCGAATTGTGCCTAACTGCAGGGTAACGCCGATGGAAATCCGCTCATTCCGCCAGGAAGATTTTGAAGAAGTGATCACGCTCTGGGAGCGTTGCGATCTGTTACGCCCGTGGAATGACCCTGAGCTGGACATTGAACGCAAAATGAACCATGACCCGGAGCTGTTTCTGGTGGCCGAAGTCGGTGGTGAGGTGGTGGGTACGCTGATGGGCGGCTACGATGGTCATCGCGGTGCGGCCTATTATCTGGCGGTGCATCCCGATTATCAGGGGCGTGGCTTTGCCAATGCGCTGATGAATCGTCTGGAAAAGAAACTGATTGCGCGCGGCTGCCCGAAAATCCATCTGATGGTGCGTGAAGAGAACGACCAGGTGGTGGCCTTCTATGAAAAGCTTGATTACGAGCCAGTGGATTCGCTGCTGTTGGGCAAGCGCCTGATTGAAGACCGTGAGTATTAAATGGTTGTGCTGAAATACTCGCCAGAAGAATACGATGCGAAAGGGCAGCTGCGGCTGCCATTTCTTTTCTGGCTGATTTTGCTGTTACAGGCGCGCACCTGGCTGATCCTGGTGATGGCCGGAGCGTCTCGTCAGCAGGGGAATGACCTGCTGGCGCTGTTCTATCCCGATCGGCAAAGTTTCTGGCTGGGCCTGGCGCTCGGCATTCCGGCGGCCATCGGCCTGCTGCTCACCGGCTATCGTCAGCGCTGGCCGCGCCTGTGGCAAAGCTGGCGCGTGGTGCTCAGCCTGTCATTGCTGATTAACCTGCTGTGGCAGGGCGTTAACCTGTTTCAGGGTGCGATGCCCGATTCACCATTCCCGCTGCTGTTAACGCTGTTCGACTTGCTGGCGCTGTACTGGCTGCAAACCCATCGACGCCTGTGTGACTGCTTTTTGCCCGAACATCAGCATCACGAATAAACTTTTTGTCGCTTTGCGACTCCAACAGGCACGCCAAACCGGCAAACAAGATCAAGGAGTTTTCATGAAAGTTGTTCGTCCCGCGCTGCTGGCGACGGCTCTGGTGCTGGCAGGTTGTGCCAGCTCTGCGTCTTCGGGTTCGGCTGATGAAAGCCACTGGTATAACCCGCTGAGTTACCACTGGTCGGCACTGAATCCGCTGAGCTGGTTCGGCGGTTCGCTGACGGTAAGCGAGCAGGGTGTCGCCGGGCTTTCCAGCAGCACTGCCATGACGCAAACGGCGATCGATAAAGCGCTGAATGGCGATTACAAGCTGCGTCAGGGGATGCGTACCCAGAACGGCCAGGTGGTGGAGTTCTGGCAGGCACTGGATGATGGCAAGGTCAAACTGGTGATCAACGGCCAAAGCAGCGTTGAACGTATTGAAGTGCTGGACCCGAGCGCGAAAAGTGCGGACGGCAGCAAAATCGGTGACCTGTTCAGCGCTAAATTCAGCAAAGCGTTTGATAACTGCAAAATGGTACCGGGTCTCGACAGCCGTGATGTGGAGTGCCGTGCACCGAATAGCCAGCACATCGCCTATATCTATAGCGGCGAGTGGCACGGTCCTGAAGGGTTGATGCCGTCGGATGATACGCTGAAAAACTGGAAAATCAGCAAGATCGTCTGGCAACGTTAATCCCTCAAAAAAGTGCGGTGATACGGGCTATCGCCGCCACTTTCCGGTATGATACGGACGAAAAAAACGCCGTTTAACCCCCATTGCCGGAGAGCATGTCGATGTCTCAATTTCAGAGCGGGATTCTGCTGGAACACCGCCGTTTCGCCATTTGGCTGGAAGCCCGCGTCACGGGCAATCTCGATGCGCTGCGCCTGGGCAGCAAAACCTTTCTGCAACACCTCGATGCACTGCAACACAAATTCGCCGATGCCGGACTGGGCGCGGTAATCGCCTTTGGTGATACGTTGTGGCGTGATTTGCAGGGCGCTGATGCGGCGCCAGAACTGAAAGCCTTTAGTGCGTTGGGCAAAGGCATTGCGCCTGCCACGCAGCGTGATTTGCTGATCCATATCCAGTCGCTCCGTCACGATGTGAACTTCTCCCTGGCGCAGGCCGCGCTGGTGGCGTTTGCGGATGCTGTCGATATCGAAGAAGAAACCCACGGTTTTCGCTGGGTGGAAGAGCGTGATCTCTCCGGTTTCGTTGATGGCACCGAGAACCCGCAAGGCGAACAGCGCGAGCAGGTGGCGATTATTGCCGCGGGTCCGGATGCGGGTGGTAGCTATGTCTTTACCCAGCGCTGGGAGCATAACCTCAAGCTGTGGAACCGCATGGCGGTTGACAAGCAGGAAGCGGTGATGGGGCGCACTAAGGTAGAGAATGAAGAGATTCCCGGCGATGATCGTCCGGCTACCTCGCATCTCAGCCGTGTCGATTTGAAAGAAGAGGGTAAAGGGCTGAAGATTTTGCGTCAGAGCTTGCCTTATGGCACCGCCAGCGGCACCCACGGCCTGTTTTTTATTGCCTACTGCAATCGCCTGCATAATATCGAACAGCAGCTGTTAAGCATGTTTGGCGAGCGTGACGGTAAGATGGACGCCATGCTGCGCTTTACTAAGCCGGTTACCGGCAGCTACTTTTTTGCGCCGTCGCTTGACGCGTTGCAGGCGCTGTAATTCCCGCCCGGACGGCCCCGGTGCCGTCCGTTGGTTATCCCGCCAGATGCATAAACTTCCCCGTGGTCTTATGCCTTTTTAGACTTTGAAATCAGCAAACGATATATAAAACCGTTACTGGTTTGCGCTGAGTTATAAATACACTGACAACATCTAATGGCATCAGCCGTAACTCCACATTTCCAGGTGCAGCATGACACTTCCCGTTTTTAACAAGTTGGTTGGCGGTATCGCGCTTTCGCTGGCGATGGCGGGGGCTGTGCAGGCGACAGAGTTGCTCAACAGCTCGTATGACGTCTCGCGTGAACTGTTTGTCGCCCTGAATGCGCCTTTTGAACAGCAGTGGGATGCCAGCCATCCGGGTGACAAGCTGACGATTAAACAATCGCATGCCGGGTCATCAAAACAGGCGCTGGCGATCCTCCAGGGGTTACGTGCCGATGTGGTGACCTATAACCAGGTAACGGATGTGCAGGTGCTGCACGACAAAGGCCAGCTGATCCCGGCCGACTGGCAGACTCGCCTGCCGAATAACAGCTCTCCGTTTTACTCCACCATGGCGTTTCTGGTACGTAAGGGTAACCCGAAGAATATTCACGACTGGGCCGATCTGGCACGGAATGACGTAAAACTGATTTTCCCGAATCCAAAAACCTCCGGCAATGGCCGCTACACCTATCTGGCTGCGTGGGGCGCGGCGGATCAGGCCGATGGTAAAGACCAGGCCAAAACCGAAGCCTTTATGACGCAATTCCTGAAAAACGTCGAAGTATTTGATACCGGTGGCCGTGGTGCCACCACCACCTTCGCTGAGCGCGGCCTGGGTGATGTGCTGATTAGCTTTGAGTCAGAAGTGAATAACATCCGTAACCAGTACGCCAAAGATGGCTACGAAGTGATTGTGCCGAAGACCAACATCCTCGCCGAATTCCCGGTGGCCTGGGTGGATAAAAACGTTGAGCACAATGGCACCACGGACGCGGCGAAAGCCTACCTGAATTATCTCTACACACCGGAAGCACAGAAAATCATCACCAGTTTTTACTATCGCGTGAACAACCCGCAGCTGATGGCAGCACAGCAGGACCGCTTCCCGCAGACCCACCTGTTCAATGTCGGTGAGGCATTTGGTGGCTGGGATAACGTGATGAAAACCCATTTTGCCAGTGGCGCTGAGCTGGACAAATTGCTGGCAGCGGGGCGCGGTTAATGTTTGCCTCAACGCAAAAGCGGGTGCTGCCCGGATTTGGTATCAGCCTCGGCACCAGCCTGCTGTTTACCTGCCTGATTCTGCTGCTGCCGATTAGCGCGTTACTGATGCAGCTGTCAAAAATGACGCTGGCGCAGTACTGGGAAGTGATCACCAATCCGCAGCTGGTGGCGGCGTATAAAGTGACGCTGTTGTCTGCCGGGGTGGCATCCCTGTTCAATGCGGTGTTTGGCATGCTGATGGCGTGGATCCTGACCCGTTATCGCTTTCCGGGGCGTACCCTGCTTGATGGCCTGATGGATTTACCCTTTGCACTGCCAACGGCAGTAGCCGGTCTGACGCTGGCGGGGTTGTTCTCGGTTAATGGCTGGTACGGTCAATGGCTGGCGCAGTTCGATATCAAGGTTTCTTACACCTGGCTCGGCATTGCGGTGGCGATGGCCTTTACCAGCATTCCGTTTGTGGTGCGTACTGTGCAACCGGTGCTGGAAGAGTTAGGGCCGGAATACGAAGAAGCCGCCGAAACCCTCGGGGCGACACCGTGGCAGAGCTTCCGCCGCGTGGTGTTGCCGGAAGTGGCTCCGGCTTTGCTGGCGGGTACGGCGCTGTCGTTTACCCGCAGTCTCGGTGAGTTTGGCGCGGTGATCTTTATCGCCGGTAATATTGCGTGGAAAACTGAAGTGACCTCGCTGATGATTTTTGTGCGTTTGCAGGAGTTTGATTATCCGGCAGCCAGCGCCATCGCCTCGGTGATCCTTGCCGCCTCGTTGCTGCTGCTGTTCGCCATCAACACCCTGCAAAGCCGCTTTGGCCGTCGTTTAGGAGGCCAATGATGGCAGAGATTTCGCAAATCAATCGGGTTGATCGCTCGCCGATTAACTGGGGCAAATGGCTGCTGATCGGCATTGGCGCGCTGGTTTCCATCATGTTGCTGGTGGTGCCGATGATCTCCATCTTCTGGGAAGCGCTTAATCAGGGCCTGGGCACCGCCCTCGGCAACCTGAAAGATGGCGATATGCTGCATGCCATCTGGCTGACGGTGATGGTGGCGTTGATCACCGTACCGGTTAACCTGGTGTTCGGTACGCTGCTGGCGTGGCTGGTGACGCGTTTTAACTTCCCAGGTCGCCAGCTGTTGCTGACGTTGTTCGATATTCCTTTTGCGGTGTCCCCGGTGGTTGCGGGTTTGATGTACCTGCTGTTCTGGGGGATCAACGGCCCGGCAGGTGGCTGGCTGGACGCACACAATATCCAGATTATGTTTGCCTGGCCCGGCATGGTGCTGGCGACCATTTTCGTTACCTGTCCGTTTGTGGTGCGCGAACTGGTGCCGGTGATGCTCAGCCAGGGCAGTAACGAAGATGAGGCCGCGGTGCTGCTTGGCGCATCCGGCTGGCAGATGTTCCGCCGCGTCACGCTGCCGAATATCCGCTGGGCGTTGTTGTACGGCGTGGTACTGACCAATGCCCGTACCATCGGCGAATTTGGTGCGGTCTCGGTGGTATCGGGATCGATTCGCGGCGAAACCTATACTTTGCCGCTTCAGGTTGAATTACTGCATCAGGACTACAACACCGTTGGCGCATTTACTGCCGCCGCGCTGCTGACCCTGATGGCGATAGTGACACTGTTTCTGAAAAGCGTGGTGCAGTGGCGTTTAGAGCATCAGCGGAAACGCCAACAGGAGGAAAATCATGAGCATTGAGATTAAACAAATTAACAAATCGTTTGGCCGCACGCCGGTGTTGAACGATATCTCTCTGGATATTCCTTCCGGCCAGATGGTGGCGCTGCTGGGTCCATCCGGTTCGGGTAAAACCACGCTGCTGCGTATCATCGCCGGTCTGGAACATCAGAACAGCGGTCAAATCCAGTTCCACGGTAAAGACGTCAGCCGCCTGCACGCGCGCGATCGCCAGGTGGGGTTTGTCTTTCAGCATTACGCGCTGTTTCGCCATATGACGGTGTTTGACAACATCGCGTTTGGTCTGACGGTGCTGCCGCGCCGCGAGCGTCCCTCCAGCGCGGAAATCAAACAGCGCGTGACCCGTCTGCTGGAGATGGTGCAGTTGAGTCATCTCGCCAGCCGTTTCCCGGCACAGCTGTCGGGCGGTCAGAAACAGCGCGTCGCACTGGCGCGTGCGCTGGCCGTAGAACCGCAAATTTTATTGCTGGATGAACCCTTCGGTGCGCTCGATGCCCAGGTGCGTAAAGAGCTGCGTCGCTGGCTGCGTCAGCTGCATGAAGAACTGAAATTCACCAGCGTGTTCGTGACCCACGATCAGGAAGAAGCGATGGAAGTCGCCGACAGCGTGGTGGTGATGAGCCAGGGCAATATTGAGCAGGTCGGCACACCCGATGAAGTATGGCGCGATCCGGCCACCCGCTTCGTGCTGGAGTTCCTCGGCGAAGTTAACCGCTTTGATGGTGAAGTGCATGGCTCGCAATTCCATGTTGCTGCCCATCGCTGGCCGCTGGGCTATACTCCGGCGCACCAGGGTCCGGTCGATCTGTTCCTGCGTCCGTGGGAGATTGATGTATCGCGCCAGAGCAGCCTGGAAACGCCGCTGCCTGTGCAGGTGCTGGAAGTTAGCCCACGCGGACATTTCTGGCAGCTGGTGGTACAACCGGCTGGCTGGCAGAGCGAACCCTTTACGCTGGTGTTTGATGGAGAGCAAAGCGCCCCGATTCGCGGCGAGCGTTTGTTTGTCGGCCTGCAACAGGCCCGGCTTTACCAGGGCACCACACCGCTACGCGCGGTTGCCTTTGCCGAGAGCGCCTGATATTTTTGACACTCCTTCGGGCGGGACTTTCCCGCCCGATTTCTTTGCCCCTCTTTCTCCGGGAATCTGACCGTGACCACACTGGAAAATACCATCGGTAATACGCCGCTGATTAAGTTGCAGCGCCTGACGCCTGACAACGGCAGCGAGATCTGGCTAAAACTGGAAGGTAATAATCCTGCGGGTTCGGTCAAGGATCGGGCGGCCTGGTCGATGATTCATCAGGCGGAACTGCGCGGTGAGATAAAACCAGGCGATACGCTGATTGAAGCCACCAGCGGCAACACCGGTATCGCGCTGGCGATGATTGCGGCAATGAAAGGCTATCGTCTGCGCCTGCTGATGCCGGAGAATATGAGCCAGGAGCGCCAGGACGCGATGCGTGCCTATGGTGCGGAACTGGTGCTGGTCACGCGCGAACAGGGTATGGAAGGGGCGCGGGATTTGGCGCAGGAGATGGCGGCGCGCGGTGAGGGCAGGGTGCTGGATCAGTTCAATAACCCCGATAATCCGCTCGGCCACTATCTGACCACCGGCCCGGAAATCTGGCAGCAGAGCCAGCAACGCATGACGCATTTCGTCTCCAGCATGGGAACGACCGGCACCATTACCGGTGTGGGACGCTACCTGCGCGAGTCTGCGCCGACGGTGAAGATTATTGGTTTGCAACCGCAGGAAGGCAGCAGCATTCCCGGTATTCGTCGCTGGTCGAGTGCCTATTTGCCCGGCATTTTTCGCCCGGAGCTGGTAGACGAAGTGATGGATATGACCCAGCAGGAAGCGGAAGAGACCATGCGGCTACTTGCACGGCGTGAAGGTATTTTCTGTGGTGTCAGTTCTGGCGGTGCGGTAGCCGGGGCATTGCGCGTTGCGGCGGCTCAGCCGGGTAGCGTGGTGGTGGCGATTATTTGCGATCGCGGCGACCGTTATCTCTCCACCGGTGTTTTCCACTAAACTCTCTTCTGGTACGACTTCGTCACGGCGCGATTTATCGCGCTGTTTTTCTGCGAGATAAATTCGCGCGATAAATCACGCTGCGACAGAGTCACCTTGTAAGGATCGAGTAAAACCGGCTGCGTTCGGGACGAACTCAGGACAAAATAGCGGCAATTTTGTACGAGAGATAAAGATGAAAATTCTGCTTGTTGATGACGATTTAGAGCTTGGTACTATGCTGAGCCAATACCTGATTGCGGAAGGCTTTGATGCACAACTGGTTTTAACCGGAAGTGCTGGAGTTGAAGGTGCGCTTTCAGGCAATTATACCGCCATGATCCTCGATATCATGCTGCCGGATATGAGCGGAATTGATGTGCTGCGCCAGGTGCGGCAGAACAGCCGCCTGCCGGTGATCATGCTGACGGCCAAAGGCGACAATATTGATCGCGTGATTGGCCTGGAGATGGGTGCGGACGATTATGTGCCGAAACCCTGCTATCCGCGTGAACTGGTGGCGCGCCTGCGCGCGGTGCTGCGTCGCTTTGAAGATCAGGCACCGTTGCCCGATAAAAAAGAAGTGCTGCGCTGGGGCGATTTAAGCCTCAATCCGGCGACCCGTATCACCGAGTGGCAGGGCAAAGCCTTTGACCTGACCGCTTCAGAATTCAATCTGCTTGACCTGCTGATGCGTGCCCCGGATCGTGTGGTATCGAAAGATGAACTGTCGGAGAAAGGGCTGGGCCGTCCGCGTGAAGCCTATGACCGTAGCGTCGACGTACATATCAGTAATATTCGTCAAAAGCTGGCGGCGTTAACCGCAGACAACGTCAACATTGAAACCGTGCGCAGTATTGGTTATCGCATTCGATGAAGCAGCACAGCTATCGTGGCCGGATGTTCTGGAAGATCCTGCTGGGCTTCTGGATCGTATTTGTGATTATCAGCCAGCTGCTGTGGCTCGGTTTTTCTCTCTCCGGTAATCGCCATGAACCCCCTGAAATCGTGGCGATTCGGCGCATTGTCAATTTGCAGATGGCGTCGGCAGTGTCGGTGCTGGAACGCGGTGGGCCAGGTGCACTCGACGATATGATGGCTGACTGGGAACCGAACGATCGGCAGTTCTTTTCGGTGATTCAGCACAATAAACCGGTAACCAATCAGAATACGCCACCCGAGGGTTTGCCACCGGAAGGGTTTAATGAACCCTTCCACGGCCCTTTCCCGGATGTGATTGTACGCTGGGTCAAAGGGTCTGACGGCAAAGAGTACGAACTACGCTACGATGTGAAAGGCCTGCGTGAGGATAGTTCAATGGGCGTGGGCGGCCCGCGTCGTATCCTGAATATTCCTGAGCCGATGTTTACCTTCGCGGGTGCGCTGGGGCTGCTGTTTAGCCTGCTGCTGGCGTGGAACCTGACGCGTCCGATGCGTCAGCTGCGTGAAGGTTTTGCCCGCGTGAGTAGCGGTGATTTGAGCGTGCGTCTCTACCCGGTGATGCGTAAGCGTCATGATGAGTTGTCCAGCGTGGCGCAGGATTTTGACGCCATGGTGGAACGGCTGGATACGCTGGTGAAAGCGCGTGAGGAGCTGTTGCATGATATCTCCCATGAATTGCGTTCGCCGCTGGCGCGTCTGCAACTGGCAACCGGTCTGGCGCGCCAGACGCCGGAAAGCGTAGAAACTTCCCTGAACCGTATCGATGAGGAAGCGCGTCGTCTCGATAAGATGATTGGCGAGTTGCTGACTTTGTCGCGTGCCGAGCACGAAAGTATGCCTGGGGAGCAGTATTTCGACCTCACCGGCCTGCTGCATGCGGTGGTGACCGATGTGCGCTATGAGGCACAGATTCCGGGCGTGAAGGTTGATTTTCAGGTTGATGAAAATGCCGACTACACCGTACACGGTAATGCGGAGCTGATTCGTCGTGGGGTGGAGAATGTGCTGCGTAACGCGCTGCGTTTCTCCCATCGCGGCCAGCATATTCAGGTGCGTTTGCAGGCGGAGAACCAGTGGCTGGCGATTCGTGTACGCGATCAGGGGCCGGGTGTCGATGACGAGAAGCTTTCCAGTATTTTTGATCCCTTCGTGCGGGTAAATTCACCGCTGATGGGCAAAGGTTATGGCCTGGGGCTGTCCATCGTTCGTAAGGTGATCCTGGCGCATCACGGTGAAGTGCAGGCGGTTAATCGCCCGGAAGGGGGCCTGGAACTGACGCTGAGGCTGCCACGCTGGAAGCAGAATTAAGTTCCTCGTAAACAAAAACGGCACCCATCGGGTGCCGTTTTATTATCCAGACTGCGAATTATTTCTTGATACGAATCACCGGGGTTTCACCCACGGTTACCGGACCAGAGAGTTTGATCAGGTCTTTGATCTCATCCATATTAGAGATCACAACCGGCGTCAGCGTGGACTTTGCTTTCTCTTCCAGCAGCGGCAGATCAAATTCGATCACCACGTCGCCTTTTTTCACTTTCTGGCCTTCTTCAGCGATACGTTTGAAGCCTTCACCTTTCAGTTCAACCGTGTCGATACCGAAGTGGACAAACAGCTCGATGCCGTTGTCAGACTCGATTGAAAATGCGTGATTGGTTTCGAAAATTTTGCCGATGGTCCCATCAACTGGTGCAACCATTTTGTTGCCTGAAGGTTTGATGGCGATACCGTCACCGACAATTTTCTCCGCGAATACCACATCTGGTACGTCTTCAATATTCACGATTTCGCCTGACAGAGGCGCTACGATTTCAATGGTTCCGGAAGCGCTTTCTGTTTTGTCGCCAAAAAGTTTAGAAAACAAACCCATGATCTTCTCCTAAGCAGTAATTTGGGGCCAGCGTCTCGCGGATCAGCAGAGCGTTTTTTCTTTAATAAACTTGTTAACCAGGTTCATCAAATCATCTGCTGTGGGTTGAGCCAGAGCCTGCTCCGCCAAAGCCTTCGCATCTTCAAAATTGGTATTACGAATAATTTTCTTGATGCTCGGGATTGAAATGGCACTCATGCTGAATTCGTCCAGCCCCATTCCCAGTAACAGTAGTGTAGCACGTTCATCACCAGCCAGCTCACCACACATGCCGGTCCATTTCCCTTCGGCATGTGATGCATCGATCACTTGCTTGATGAGGCCCAGAACGGAAGGCGACATTGGGTTATAGAGGTGAGAAATCAAATCATTACCACGATCGACCGCCAGAGTATACTGCGTCAGGTCGTTTGTCCCAATACTGAAGAAATCGACTTCTTTCGCCAGGTGGTGAGCGATAACCGCGGAAGCCGGTGTTTCTACCATGATGCCCATCTCAATGGTCTCATCAAAGGCTTTACCTTCTTCACGCAATTGCGCTTTCAGCATTTCCAGTTCGGCTTTCAGGAAGCGAACTTCTTCCACGGAAATGATCATCGGGAACATGATACGCAGTTTGCCAAACGAGGACGCACGCAGAATCGCACGCAGCTGGGCGTGCAGAATCTCTTTGCGGTCCATGGCGATACGAATCGCACGCCAGCCGAGGAACGGGTTTTCTTCTTTCGGCAGGTTCATGTATGGCAGGTCTTTGTCGCCGCCGATATCCATGGTACGAACGATAACCGCCTGGGAGCCCATGGCTTCAGCGACGGCTTTGTAAGCCTGGAACTGTTCTTCTTCAGTCGGCAGTGAATCACGGTCCATAAACAGGAACTCGGTACGATACAGGCCCACGCCTTCGGCACCGTTACGCTCGGCACCCGCCACATCACGGACGGTACCGATATTGGCGCACACTTCAACCTGATGACCATCCAGCGTGATTGCCGGCAGATCTTTCAGTTTCGCCAGTTCATGTTTTTCAGACAAATATTGCGTCTGGATGGCTTTCAGCTCTTCCAGTACGTCTGCTGTCGGGTTGATGTAAACTTTGTTGTTTACGCCATCCAGAATCAGAAAATCGCCATTGTTCACGGTGGCGGTCACGCTACCGGTACCGACAATCGCAGGCAGTTCAAGCGAACGCGCCATGATGGAGGTGTGCGAGGTACGGCCACCAAGATCGGTGATAAAGCCCAGCACCTTTTTCAGGTTCAGCTGTGCGGTTTCTGATGGTGTCAGATCTTTCGCCACCAGAATGGATTCTTCCTCGATGGCGCTCAGGTCAACGATATGCAGGCCAAGGATATTTTGCAGCAGGCGCTTACCGATATCACGCACGTCAGCCGCACGTTCTTTCAGGTATTCGTCATCCAGTTCTTCCAGCGCTTTCGCCTGGCCTTCAATGACGGAGTGGGCCGCAGCATCAGCAGTCGCGTGATCTTTCTTGATCAGGTCGATGATTTCCTGCTCCAGCTCTTCGTCTTCCAGCAGCATGATGTGACCTTCAAAGATCGCCGCTTTTTCTTCACCGAAGGTTTCACCGGCTTTGATTTTGATGGCTTCGAGCTGAGAAGCAGCTTTGCTGCGTCCATCAAGGAAGCGCTGTACTTCCTGCTCAACCTGGTCATCAGAAATCTTTTTACGGCTGATGACGATCTCATCTTCCTTCAGCAGCAGTGCTTTGCCGAAAGCGATACCCGGTGATGCTAAAATGCCTGAAATCATAACTCTACCTTTATAATCACGATGGCTCGTTGACCCGATGCATTGCCATTGTCGCGGATAAGTCAATCTACGGAAGCAATAACGCGGACAGGTTGTCCGCGATCAAGATGTTTGCACTCAATGGGGCAAAGGAGTCGGTTTAGTTACAAACTGAGCGGATTACTCCAGCTCAGCCATCAGTTTTACCAGGTGTTCAACCGCTTGCTGCTCATCTTCACCTTCGGCAGACAGCGTAACAACCGTACCCTGAGTCAGACCCAGTGTCTGCAGTTTGAACAGGCTTTTCGCGCTGGCGGATTTGCCATTGGAGGTCACTGTGATTTCTGACTGGAAAGCCTTGGCTTCTTTAACGAACTGAGCTGCAGGACGAGTGTGGAGGCCGTTAGGTGCGGTAATGGTAACTTCTTGCTGGAACATTCTATTTCCCCAACTTTATCAGGTTTGGTGTTATGGATCTAAAGTCTAGCCTGGAGCCGTAACTTTAGCCTGTGTAGGTGCGCGGGTCAGGCATCACGGATGACCAAAAAATGCGCATGAATGAGAGCGTCATTCCAGGTGAAGGATCAAAAGCAGAGATGATCGCTCCATCTGCTCATTATGCCGTGATTCGCCGTATCGCCAAATCAGTAAATCGATTCAGCTTGATCCACTTCAAAGCCTGATTAATTTCAGGCATCGAAATAATTGGCTGCTTAAATACCAGACCCTCGTCACTGAAAGCAATCTGCCAGGTGGTAAAAGTGAGATCTGAGCCACAAAAAAGCACCCATTCGGGTGCTTTTTTCGCCATTTTCAGACTTTGACCGTCACTGTTGCAGCTCTTTCTCGGTGAACAGATCGGCAAAAAGTGCAGTGCTCAGGTAACGCTCGCCAGAGGAGGGCAGGATCACCACGATATTTTTGTTGGCGAATGCTTCGTCTTCCTGCAGCTTCAGCGCGGCGGCGACGGCGGCACCTGAGGAGATACCGGCGAGGATGCCTTCTTCTTCCATCAGACGACGTGCGGTGCTGATGGCTTCCTCATTGGTGATGGCCACCACACGGTCAATCAATTTCAGGTCAAGGTTGCCTGGGATGAAGCCAGCACCGATACCCTGAATTTTGTGCGGGCCAGGTTTGATCTCTTCACCGGCCAGCGCCTGAGCAATCACCGGGGAATCGGTGGGCTCAACTGCCACCGAAATCAGATCTTTCTTCCCTTTGGTGTTTTTGATGTAGCGGGTCACACCGGTCAGCGTGCCGCCAGTACCAACACCGGCGATAAACACGTCCACAGCACCATCGGTATCTTCCCAGATCTCCGGGCCGGTGGTCTTTTCGTGGATTTCCGGGTTAGCCGGGTTGCTGAACTGCTGCAACAACACATATTTATCCGGATCGCTGGCAACAATCTCTTCCGCTTTGGCGATAGCACCTTTCATGCCTTTCGCACCTTCGGTCAACACCAGATTGGCACCGAGCGCTTTCAAAAGTTTACGACGTTCGACCGACATGGTCTCCGGCATGGTCAGCGTCAGCTTGTAACCACGCGCTGCGGCCACGTAGGCCAGGGCGATACCGGTGTTACCACTGGTCGGTTCAACCAGTTCTACGCCAGGTTTCAGGATGCCGCGTTTTTCTGCGTCCCAAATCATATTGGCACCGATACGGCATTTGACGCTGAAGCTCGGGTTACGGGACTCGACCTTCGCCAGAATGCGGCCGTTACCGATGCGGTTCAGTCGAACCAGCGGCGTATGACCAATTGTCAGCGAGTTGTCTTCATAGATCTTACTCATAGCTCGTCCTTAACTGTATGAAATATTGGGAACCCTCAGAGCATACCTTTTCTGCCCGAGTGCGGAAGGAAAGAAATCGTATATCTATATAGCCCACAACCATAAGCCCCATGCAAAAAAGCATAAGGCTCTGTGATGGATTAATGGCGGCGATGCTGCAGGCGATAACGATCCACCCACATCGCCGTGGCACCACAAACGGCCACCGGCATGATGGCCAGATTCACAATCGGGATCATGGTGAACAGGCTCACCAGCGCACCAAACTGCATATTGGCGGTTTTGTGCTGGCGTAACGCATTGCGCATTCGGGCAAAACTCACTTTGTGGTTATCAAAGGGATAATCGCAGTATTGCACTGACAGCATCCAGGCACTGAACAGGAACCATAAAAGCGGTGCCACGGTTTGACCAAAACCCGGAATAAAATGGAGCAACAGCAGGCCGAATGCGCGCGGCAAATAGTAACCCAGCTTCTGCATTTCACGTTTCATGATGCGTGGGACGTCTTTCAGCATGGCTACCCAGCCGCTATCAGGCAGGGGATTTCCGGTTAAACGTCCTTCCAGTTGTTCCGCCAGCAGGCCACAAAAGGGGGCCGCAATTAAGTTGGCAATGGTGGAGAAGAAGTAGCTGAATATCAGCACAATCGAGATCACCGTCAGCGGCCACAGCAGGTAGCTGAGCCACTGTAGCCAGTCGGGAATGTGCGCCATTAATTGCGGAATCCACTGTCCGAGGCGCTGAAACAGCCAGATAAAGGCACCACCGAGCAACACAATGTTGACCAGTAAGGGAATGATGACGTAACGGCGAATGCCGGGCAGGCGCACCAGTTTCCATCCTTCGGCGAAGTAATGAATACCATTAAATGATGAGACCGAATTCTCAGCGGGCATAGCGGGCCTTTCTCCATATGTGTGCGGGCGCAAACATCATAACCTGGCTTTTCCTGGCTTTTTATCGGCAACAGGGTCTCTTTGCGCGAAAAAACAGCAAAAAAGCGTGGGGGAGCTATCTTATTTGTCAGAAAATACTGCACAGACTTGCACTTGTGTAGCTGGGCAAATACAGTTAGAGGGTAAAGTTTGCCGTGGTGGCAAGGTATTGGAACAACAGAGAATACAATGATGCAGGATTTGCGTCTGATATTAATCGTTGTTGGCGCGATCGCCATAATAGCGCTGCTACTTCACGGACTGTGGACCAGCCGTAAAGAGCGCTCTTCTGTTTTTCGCGATCGCCCGCACAAACGTCTGAAACAACGCGAAGAAGCGGACGATGATCTGCTGAGCGACGATGATGAAGGCGTCGGCGAAGTCCGTGTTCGTCGCGATCATGACACGCACGATGAACCTGAGTTTGGCGGCTATGCTGAGAAGAAGCCTGCCAGCGCGCCGCGTGCGCCTGAACCTGTTCGTCAGCCTGCACCGCGCCAGGAAGCGCCAGTCGCGCACGATCCGCTGTTTGATGCGGAGCCTGAAGTGCGCCAGCCGCCTCAGCCGCCAGTGGCACGTCCTGCACCGCAGCCTCAGCCGATTCAGGCCGATCCGCTGCTGGACCAGGAACCACTCGCCGCCACCCAACCGGCACCTGAATTCCAGGCCGCAGAGCAACCCGAGCCGCATGAAGCTGCGCCGGTTGCCCATGAAGAAAAACAACCTCAGCCTGCTGCTGGCAGCAAGAAAGAAGCGGTGCTGGTATTGCATGTTGCTGCCCACGCGGGCGGCGTACTGAATGGCGAAGCGTTGTTGCAGGGGATTCTGCAGGCAGGCTTCCAGTTCGGCGAAATGAATATTTTCCATCGTCACCTCAGCCCGGCAGGTAGCGGTCCGGTGCTGTTTAGCCTGGCCAATATGGTGAAACCTGGCTCGTTCAACCCGGATGAGATGGGTGATTTCAGCACCCCTGGCGTGTCTATCTTTATGATGGTGCCGTCGTATGGGGATGCGAACCAGAACTTCAAACTGATGCTGCAATCCGCACAGCGTATTGCAGATGACGTCGGTGGCGTGGTGCTGGATGACGAGCGTCGCATGATGACACCGCAAAAGCTGGAAACCTACAAAGCGCGTATTCGTGAGGTTATCGGCTGATAACCCACGCAGGCGTCAAAAAACCTATACTTATAACCCCCGCCTGTCGGGGGTTTTTTATCGGATGAGGCATTATGAAATCGGTTCAGGAGCAGATCACCGCGCTGCGCACCACGTTACGTCACCACGAATATCTCTACCATGTGATGGATACGCCGGAAGTTCCGGATGCAGAGTATGACCGATTAATGGCGCAGCTGCGTGAGCTGGAGGCCGCGCATCCCGATCTGGTCACGCCGGATTCGCCGACGCAACGCGTCGGTGCTGAGCCACTGGCGGCGTTCGACCAGGTACGCCATGAAGTTCCTATGCTGTCGCTGGATAATACTTTCGACGAAGCTGGCTTCCTCGCCTTTAACAAACGCGTTCAGGATCGTCTGAAAAGCAGCGATGACCTGGTCTACTGCTGCGAACTTAAGCTGGATGGCCTGGCGGTAAGCCTGTTATACGAAGATGGCGTACTGGTGCGTGCTGCGACCCGTGGTGACGGCACCACCGGGGAAAACATCACCGTTAACGTTCGCACCATTCGTGCGATTCCGTTGCGCCTGCACGGCAACAACATTCCGGCGCGCGTTGAGGTCCGTGGTGAAGTCTTTATGACGGAAAGCGGTTTCGAAAAACTTAATGAGGAAGCGCGTCGCACCGGAGGCAAGGTTTTTGCTAACCCGCGTAATGCGGCCGCAGGTTCACTGCGCCAGCTCGATCCTCGCATCACCGCTAAGCGTCCACTGACCTTTTTCTGCTACGGCCTTGGCCTGCTGGAAGGGGGAGAAATGCCTGCCAGCCATCTTGGTCGTCTGGAGCAATTTAAGGCCTGGGGATTACCGGTGAGCAACCGCATCCGCCTGGCAAACAATGCGGCTCAGGTGCTGGAATTCTATCGTCAGATTGAACAGGATCGCCCAACGCTCGGTTTTGATATCGATGGTGTCGTTATTAAGGTTGATTCGCTGGCATTGCAGGAACAGCTGGGTTTTGTCGCGCGTGCACCGCGCTGGGCCGTGGCGTTCAAGTTTCCTGCCCAGGAACAGCTGACCTTTGTACGCGATGTTGAGTTTCAGGTAGGGCGTACCGGGGCCATTACCCCGGTGGCGCGTCTGGAGCCGGTACAGGTCGCCGGGGTTATCGTCAGCAATGCGACGTTACATAACGCCGACGAAATCGCCCGTCTCGGGCTGCGTATTGGCGATAAAGTGGTGATTCGTCGCGCAGGCGATGTCATCCCGCAGGTCGTGAATGTGGTGGAATCCGAGCGTCCGGCCGATACGCGCGAAATCGTGTTCCCCAGCCACTGTCCGGTTTGTGGTTCTGATGTTGAGCGTGTCGAAGGGGAAGCCGTGACGCGCTGTACTGGCGGCTTGATTTGCGGCGCCCAGCGCAAAGAAGCGTTGAAGCACTTTGTGTCGCGCCGTGCGCTGGATGTCGATGGCATGGGTGACAAAATTATCGATCAGCTGGTGGAAAAAGAGTACGTCAAAACGCCAGCCGATCTGTTCCGTCTTACCGCCGGTAAACTCACCGGGCTGGATCGTATGGGGCCGAAGTCGGCACAGAATGTGGTCGATGCGCTGGAGAAAGCCAAATTCACCACCTTGCCACGCTTCCTCTATGCGCTGGGCATCCGCGAGGTCGGCGAGGCCACTGCTGCGAATCTGGCAAACCATTTTGGCGAGCTGGAAAAGGTGATGGATGCTGATCTGGAGGCGCTGATTGCGGTACAGGATGTCGGCAAGGTGGTGGCCAGCCACGTGCGTAATTTTATGGATGAAGAGAGCAACCGGGAAGTGATCCGCGAGCTGACAGAACAGATGGGCGTACACTGGCCGCAGGTGGAAGTGGTCAATGCTGAAGAGATTGATAGCCCGTTCGCCGGTAAAACCGTGGTATTGACCGGCTCGCTGTCGCAGATGAACCGGGATGATGCCAAAGCGCGACTGACGGCGCTGGGTGCCAAAGTCAGCGGTAGCGTATCGAAGAAAACCGACCTGTTAATTGCCGGTGAGGCCGCAGGTTCCAAGCTGGCGAAGGCCCAGGAACTGGGCATTGCGGTGATTGACGAAGCAGAGATGATTCGCCTGCTCGGAGCCTGATATGGAAAAGCAGCAGCTGATTGAGATCGCCAACACGCCGATGCCTTTTGGTAAATACAAAGGCAGAATGTTGATCGACCTGCCAGAGCCTTATCTGCTGTGGTTTGCCCGTGGCGGTGAGTTCCCCGCCGGTAAACTCGGTGAGCTGATGCAGATAACGCTGGCGATCAAAATCGAAGGACTGGAAGGTCTGGTGAAGCCGCTGAAACGCAGTGAATAACAGAAGAAGGCCCGCATGCGGGCCTTTTTATCAGGATTTTTGCGCTTCAGCCCCTTGCTGTTGCGCCAGATGTTTTTCGTTGCTGGCTTTATAACGCTGTGCGATGAATGAACAGACCATCAGTTGTACCTGGTGGAAGATCATCAGCGGCAGCACGATAATCCCCACGCTGCTGGCCGGAAACAGGATATTGGCCATCGGCACGCCGTTTGCCAGGCTCTTTTTCGAGCCGCAGAACAACACGGTGATCTCGTCAGCACGTTTGAAGCCGAACAGACGTGAGGCCCCGAGGTTAATCAGCAGAACCACCACCAGCAACAACAGGCTGCCAGCCAGAATCCACAGCAGGGTATCCACACCCACGCGATGCCAGATGCCGTTCACCACCGCTTCACTGAAGGCGGAGTAAACCACCAGCAGAATCGAAGTCTGGTCGGTTTTGCCAATCAGGCTGCGATGTTTTTCTACCCAGCCCCCAATCCAGCGGCGTGAGATGTGACCAAGCACAAAAGGCACCAGCAATTGCAGCATGATTTTACCGATCTGCTCCAGACCATTACTCGGCGCATCGCTGTGTACATTCATCACCAGGTTGACCAGCAGCGGTGAAACAAAAACGCCGAGCAGACTGGAAGCAGAAGCGCTGCATACCGCTGCGGCGACGTTACCACCCGCCATTGAAGTAAAGGCGATGGCCGACTGTACGGTAGCAGGCAAAATGCACAGATAAATAAAGCCGGTGTAGATNTCGGTGCCAACATCAACCGGATGCCACCACACCAGCAGCAGGCCAAGGATCGGGAACAGTACAAAGGTGCTGCACATAATCCATAAATGCAGCCGCCAGTGGCTGCTACCGGCGATGATTTTTTCGCGTGATAGCTTAGCGCCATGCATAAAGAACAGCAGGGCGATGGCGGCGGTGGTCAGCCATTCGAAGAAATCGACAAACCCGCCTTTGGCCGGGAAGAAGCTGGCCAGCAGCACGGTGATGATGAGTTTGACCATCATCGGGTCGAGTCGTAAAAATCCCATTGTTACAATCCGGTTAAGCAAAAAATGATGTTGCTGATTGTGCGCTAGCTGGGTTTAGAAATAAAATTGATTTATTGCATCAATCTATGAGCGCTATCGATGAATTATACGCTACGCCAGTTGCGCACCTTTGTTGCTGTCGCGAAGTACGGCAGCTTTAGCCAGGCAGGGCAGGCGATTGGCCTTAGCCAGTCGGCGGTCAGCCACAGTATTAAAGAGCTGGAGGCGGATATGGGAGTGCGGTTGCTGGATCGTACCACGCGTGAAGTGCAGCTGACCGAAGCCGGCCAGCAACTGGCGACCCGGCTTGAGCGACTGCTGGAGGAGCTAAACACCACGGTACAGGATGTGCGCAGCTATGGTGAGCAGCGTAGTGGGACGGTGCGTGTCGCAGCCAGCCAGACTCCGTCTGCCCATCTGATGCCACAATGCCTCGCCAGCTGTCAGCAACACTATCCGGATATCCGCGTCATTCTGCATGATCGGGCGCAGCAATGGGTGCTGCAAAGCGTACGTAATGCGGAGGTCGATTTCGGCCTGATTATTGGGCCACTCAGCGATAGCGATTTTGATTATCAAACCATCATGAATGAGCCATTTTTATTGCTATGTCGGGAAGATGATGCGCTGGCACAGCTTGAGCGGCCACAATGGGCGATGCTGGATGGCCGCACCATGGTGTTACAGGATTATGCTTCCGGCAGCCGTGCGTTAATTGATGCCGCGTTGCAGCAGCAGTCGATTGCGGTGAATGTGGTGCAGGAGATTGGTCACCCGGCGACACTCTATCCGATGGTTGAGGCAGGAATTGGCATCAGCATCTTACCGGCGCTGGCGTTACCACTGCCTTCCGGACGGAAACTGACGGTGCGGCGGTTGTATCCTGAAATCAATCGCAGCCTGATGTTGATTAAACGCAGAAACCGCTCGCTGACACCGGCGGCAGAGGCCATCTGGCAGGAAGTGCGTCAGCAGGCAGAGCTGCTGACGCAACAACGTTCACTCAGACCGGCGTTTTAAACGTAAACGTTGATCTGATTGGTATCGGTAGGACGGTTGATTCCATCAGCCTTGGTGCTGGTGGAGGAGGAGGTATCCTGCTTTTGTTGCTGTTCCTGTTGCTGCTGGGCTTTTTGCGTCGCCTGCTGCTCGATTTGCGTGATCTGCGCCTCAATCATCTGAATCTGCGATTGAATCATTTGCTCCTGTGCTGATTTTTGCTCATCAGTCAGGGTGTCATCGCTGGACAGATCTTTGAGTTCTTTGGTGAGACTCTGGATTTGTTTATTCAGGCTGGCAATTTGTGAAGTGTTGCCGCCACTGCTGCTGCTACTACTGACACTGCTGGACACACTTGAAATGGTACTCATGGTTTTCTCCTTGCAATAGTTCACAGTCGTTATCGGCAAGGGGATAAAATCACATGAGGGCACAAAGCGTTAAGGTTGTGAAAGGAATTTGCAAAGTGGTGATGTTTTTTTCGCGCATAGCAAAAAGGCGCCTTTAGGGCGCCTTTCTACATTGGTGGGTCGTGCAGGATATGCCTCGGCCCATCCGGGGCCTCGCCCTGCGGGTGATGCTGGCGCATCAGCCTGAATCGCTCCCGGCGATTCAGTCGAACCTGCTGCAGGTTCTCATCCTGCACTTTGCGTGCATAGCAAAAAGGCGCCTTTAGGGCGCCTTTCTACATTGGTGGGTCGTGCAGGATTCGAACCTGCGACCAATTGATTAAAAGTCAACTGCTCTACCAACTGAGCTAACGACCCGAAGTGGTGGGTGATGACGGGCTCGAACCGCCGACCCCCTCCTTGTAAGGGAGATGCTCTACCAACTGAGCTAATCACCCACTTCGGTACTGCTTAACAAGAGTGTCATCTGACTAAGATATGGTGGGTGATGACGGGCTCGAACCGCCGACCCCCTCCTTGTAAGGGAGATGCTCTACCAACTGAGCTAATCACCCATATCTTATCTCTTGTTCACTGCGGGCCACCTTAAGAGTGGTGGGTGATGACGGGCTCGAACCGCCGACCCCCTCCTTGTAAGGGAGATGCTCTACCAACTGAGCTAATCACCCCCGCTGTGTGGAGTCGCATTATAGGGATCCTTCGAAGTGAGTCAACGCTTTTTAAAACATAAATGTGCGTTCGCTTTAAAATTAAACATCCTGTGGGGCTTTTAGCCAATGTGCTGGTTTTATTAGCAGAAAACTGGCGCTCTCCAGCAGTCCCCGCCGCGACAATCATTGAGGAATCACGGTCAGCTGCTAGAATATGCCCACTGTTTTTCGCGTTAACCTGTTTTTTGTCATCCAGACAATGAACCTCCGCGCATTTAAGGCAATGCTGAATGAAAATCAAAACTCGCTTCGCACCCAGCCCCACTGGCTATCTGCATGTGGGCGGTGCTCGTACTGCTCTTTACTCCTGGCTTTATGCTCGTCATAACAAGGGCGAATTTGTTCTGCGTATCGAAGATACCGATCTGGAGCGATCCACACCGGAAGCCATCGAAGCCATTATGGATGGCATGAACTGGCTGAGCCTCGACTGGAACGAAGGTCCGTACTACCAGACCAAACGCTTTGATCGCTATAACGCGGTGATCGATGAAATGCTGGTGGCTGGCACTGCTTATAAATGTTACTGCTCCAAAGAGCGTCTGGAAGCGTTGCGTGAAGAACAGATGGCGAAGGGTGAAAAGCCGCGTTACGACGGTCATTGCCGCGACAGCCATGAACATCATGCTGCCGACGAACCTTGCGTAGTGCGTTTTCGTAACCCGCAGGATGGCTCCGTCATTTTTGATGACCAGATTCGTGGTCCGATTGAGTTCAGCAACCAGGAACTGGATGACCTGATTATTCGTCGCACCGACGGTTCACCGACCTATAACTTCTGTGTGGTGGTGGACGATTGGGATATGGGCATCACCCACGTTATCCGTGGTGAAGACCATATCAACAACACACCGCGTCAGATCAACATCCTGAAAGCGATTGGTGCTGAAGTCCCTACCTACGCACACGTATCGATGATCCTCGGTGATGACGGGAAGAAACTCTCTAAACGTCATGGTGCCGTGGGGGTGATGCAGTATCGTGATGATGGCTACCTGCCGGAAGCGCTGCTCAACTATCTGGTGCGTCTGGGCTGGTCACATGGCGACCAGGAAATTTTCAGCGTGGCGGAAATGACCGAGCTGTTTACCCTCGATGCGGTGAGCAAATCGGCCAGTGCCTTCAATACTGAAAAATTGCAGTGGCTGAACCATCACTACATTAATACCCTGCCGCCGGAATATGTGGCGACGCACCTGCAGTGGCATATTGAACAGCAGAACATCGATACCCGTACCGGCCCGGAACTGGCGAAGCTGGTTACCCTGCTGGGCGAGCGTTGCAAGACGCTGGTGGAAATTGCGGCATCCTGCCGTTACTTCTATGAAGAGTTCGATGCCTTTGATGCTGACGCTGCGAAGAAGCATCTGCGTCCGGTGGCGCGTCAGCCGCTGGAAGTCGTGCGTGACAAACTGGCTGCCATCAGCGACAACGACTGGACCGCAGAGAATGTGCATCATGCCATTCAGGGCGCCGCAGACGAACTGGAGCTGGGGATGGGTAAAGTGGGCATGCCACTGCGCGTTGCCGTAACCGGTGCGGGTCAGTCCCCGGCGCTGGATGTGACTGTCCAGGCCATTGGTCGCAGCCGTAGCGTAGCGCGTATTGAAAAAGCGCTGGCATTTATTACTGAGCGCGAAGCCCAGGCATAATGTTCCGCGCTAACATCTGACGGGCATAAAAAAAGCCGGAAGCATCTGCTCCCGGCTTTTTTATTTTTCCTGAATTCCCAGCCGTTGTAACACGCCTCTGATCCCTTCCCGTAGCAGAAGAGCCACCAGTTGTTCCTGTTCGGCTGCCGTCATTTGCTGGACAGAATTTATTAATAACGCAGGTAACGTATTTTGCTGTGCACCGTAATGAGCTGCCGGTTCGTTCGCATGGCGGGTGGATTGGATAAAGCTTTTCACGCGTTCATCAATATGGATCAATCGCGCCTTACCGCCCTGTACACCGGGCTTTGGCGTGGTTGTCCAGTTTTCGCGTTTAATCCATTTGTTCACAGTCTGCCGACTGTAGCCCGTTTCCAGCGCGAGTTCTTCGGGTGTTAGCCATTCCTTTTTCACGACGCTTTCCCTGTTAAATACATTAGCTCTACATATTACAACAAAACGTTACAGGAAAAAGTAATCACGACGGAAAATGCCTTCCGCCATCTGGCAAAAGGCATAAATCGATTAAGAGGCTTCGGTGGCTGCTGCCTGCGCCGGACGGAAGGCGATGAAGTAGGTCAGACCGACAAAAATTGCGCCGCCAACGCCGTTACCGAGGAACACGGCAACGAAATTCGGCAGGTATTCCGCCCAGCTGAGTTGTCCGGCAAAAATCGCGGCAGGCACGATAAACATGTTCGCCACCACGTGCTGGAAACCAATCGCGACGAAAGCCATCACCGGGAACCACATGCCGAAAATCTTGCCCACGACATCTTTACTGGCGAAGGCCAGCCAGACGGCGAGACACACCAGCCAGTTACAGCCAATACCGGAGATAAAGGCATGCAGGAAGTCAGCATTCACTTTAGCGGTGGCAATCGCGACGGTTTTCTTCAGGTAATCGCCTTCGGTCATGCCGAGCATATGACCGAAGAACCAGGCCACGGCGATACTGCCGAGGAAGTTGGCAATGGTGACCCAGAACCAGTTACGCAGCAGACTAAAACCGCTGATGCGGCGCGCGAACCAGGCAATCGGCATGGTCATCATATTACCGGTCAGCAGTTCACCACCGGCCAGCACGGTCAGAATCAGCCCGACGGGGAACACCGCCGCACCGAGAAATCCGCCAAAGGAACCCCAGTTGGCAGGGAGTTGGTTAATCACATGGAGATCGAGCAGAAAGCCGGTAGCAATGAATGCACCTGCCATAAAGCCGAGAATCAATAAGGTTGAAACGGACGCCTGGCTTTTAACCACGCCAGACTGAATCGCCAGCTGGGCGATCTCTTTTGGTGTATGCAGCGACATAAACTCACTTTTCTTTTATTGGCAAAGGGAAGGTGCTAACCGGCAAAAGGTTAAACCCTGGTCGGTGACCGGTTAATTAGCGTGCTAAGTTTACACTCCCTTTTAATGAAAACAAGATTTCTCCTAACATGATTAACGCATAATTAACCTGGCGGGTTGTGGCGGGGGAAGGGGGGATGCCTGGCAAAAGCCTGGTGATGATGAAAAAAAAGCCAGCGCGGCGCGGGTTTGCCGCCTTTTTCAGCGATTGAACACAGAACCGAAATTTGACGTTGACACCCAGGAATGGGTTTCATATTATGCCGTCCGTCGAGGTGACTCGGCGGTTTTTTCGGTTCGGGGCTATAGCTCAGCTGGGAGAGCGCTTGCATGGCATGCAAGAGGTCAGCGGTTCGATCCCGCTTAGCTCCACCAAACTTCTTCCCAGGGGTTTGGCACTGAAAAAACGATTCCAGATGTGGGGGTATAGCTCAGCTGGGAGAGCGCTTGCATGGCATGCAAGAGGTCAGCGGTTCGATCCCGCTTATCTCCACCACTCATCCTGATTCATTGCAATCAATCAATTACCTGATTTCACATGAGTCACTTAAACTTTGAAATTGCCGCATGTTTGTTAGTTGGCGATTTGAGAGTCTATCATCCGTGCGGCCTGTAGTTAAGAGCTTCGAACAGGTATCATCTCAGAACTCGAAAGCTAATGACGAGCCTCCGTCTCTAAAAATCCTCTCAAGAACTTTCATTCGTTCCACACTTAGCGCGGTGTTCCGTAATGCCATGTCGTGAGACAGAACAGGGAATAAACAGGCGATAGATGGGAATCCTAACCAGATCGGGAAAATATCTGGCTCTGCCACGGTTTCAGCCACCGGACTATAACGGCTACCTGATAAGAGAATGAGTGAAAGCAGAACACAGATGACGCCTACGGCGCTGATCGGTTAATACCCCATCACGGCGCTTATTGGCTTCTATTGTCCTCAGTCTGATAGCAAACTAAAATAGCTCGAAACTTGGCCGATGGTGCGGTATGCGTAAAAAACAGAGGTTGCAGGTAGTCGAAAGGGAGGGGGGCCTGATGAAAAACTTAAGAGAGCGCCTGAGATAAAAGTGAGTCGCAAGCACTATCGCAAGATGCGACTGCAAGAGTAGGATGATGACACTTTGGATCGCGATTCTCTATAGCATTTCAAATCTATCTAATAATGACTAAGACGGACGATAATGAAGAAAATAGCTACCTGGTGTAAATACGCTCTTATTTATTCGGCAGGTTTTTTGACAAGTTTTAGTGGCGCACTGGAAAGTTTGGTTAAAATTCCGGCTTCGTATTCAGAACTTAAAAAAACGTATCTATATGACACGGATTTCCTTAGTGGACACTGGTCAACTAATGCTGAGTATTTATTGAATAATGGGGATTCTGGATTAGATATTAACCAGCCCAAAATGATTCTCAACTTTGATGTTTCTGATGATGGGAGCGTAAAGGGAGAGATTTTGAGCAAGGAAATTTGTGATGCTCTACCAATTACTTACGTAATCATTCTTGAGAGTGGGGAGCCGGGAATCAGAGACTTCTTTTTCGATAGGAAATTCTATTTAGAGCAATTGCATGAAGGAAAAATGCAAGCTGTCGCAGTTTTAAAACTGGTCAAGAAAGACAAGAAAAATTCCGCGATAAAGTTTAAAGTAGTAGGTGGTGGTAGTTTTTTACCTAAAGAGATAACATTTGGTAAAAATCTCCCTCAATATAAGGATGATTTTAAAGTGCTTTCTGATTATTGTGCCGAGTCTCCAGAGAAGTTTTGGAAAGAATACTTCCTAAAGCAAGGTAAATCCTTTAAGTAAAATCTCTGATTTAATCTCAAGTCAATGTATGGTGGCAGTGTACCGACTTTGACATGTTTTTTCAGTGAGGAATAGAATGATTGGAATCTGTAAACTTTGTTTGGAAGTGAGAGAGTTGCAACAGTCACATATAATACCCAGAAGCTATTTCAAAAACCTAAAAAAGGAAGACGGTAAGATTGTAGTGTTAGAGGAAGGAAAAAAAAGCATTACTGGAAACTTCGACCCTAAAGAACCAATGTTATGTCGTGCATGTGAACAATTCTTATCAATAAACTATGAACATTATGGGATAAGAGTTTTAAGAGATCATAAAAATTTCCGCAAAAATTCAAATCACATCGTAATTTCATCATTTGATTATAAACGATTCTACCTTTTCTTAATCAGTATCTTATGGCGCGCATCAGTTGCAAAGCATATCCACTATGATAATGTGCATGGGAGTGAAGAAATCGATGACATTTTGAGACTTTGTATCTATCAAAATGATATTAATCTAGATAAGAGATATGGCTTAAAACTTGATCACTTCATGAGAATGTCCATTTTCAGGATAGTTGACAGCACTCAATCAATTAAAGATGAAGTTATAAAGGTTTTGTTGTCAAATATCATTCAAAAAAATGTGGACAGTTCTGGTGGGGTAATGTGGTATTTTATGGTTGAAGGATTCATTGTATTTTACCATTTGTCTGTTGGTAAGGATTTGCATGAGATTAGAACGTTACGTTTTCATTCTCAATTGAAGAAAGGAAGTCATCAGAAAATAATGAAACTTGAGATTACTAAGAGTGAAATCTTAATAGAGCTTTTTAGAAGTATGATCGAAGCAGCTAGGCAAGATGATTAGTGTTTGTAATGAAAATATATTGGCAGTTTTAGCACCAATAAAGGTTCAATTAAAGCTGTTATTTACCCTATTAAATACGATTTAGAAATACATTAAGGTTTTTATAAATATTAATAAAATCAATATCTTAAGCGATAATTGGTTGTTTGTATCTGCTTTTTACCCTCATTCATCCCCTCATAAAAAAATTTACCTCAGTCTGTTCATCTGGCCAATTTTTCTTATCTCATTTAGTCAACTTTGATGTCTGAGTGATTCCCTAGAGACTACCCAACCCCGCCTACACGATTAACAATTGGCAGGTCATTAACCAGCAATCAGCCTGCATAAATATCATCGTCTCCATTGGATATCCTTTAAGCAGTTTCCATACTCGATAATCATTATCATTTAGATTTGGCAAAATATCTTGATGCTTTTTCTGCCGTCATCAGACCAGTTGCCATGACAGTGCGCACTGCCAGCAAGCCCGCGCCAGCACTGGATAATTTGTCGATTTCAGGGGGTTTTAAACATAATAGCTGTTGTTGGTATTTGACCTATAGAAGCACCGCTGAAACAGCTCCGCTTTATGCTATTGAACAAACTAGACTGGTCGAAAAATGTTCTGTAGTATAAGAAATTCTTAATGAAAGGGAGTTTCAGGAATGGATACGACGGAGCAGCTAAATGGGACATACTTCTACAAGGGATTAACCAATCTTACCGCTGGTGAGTTGTTCTTTTTTGTCTTTCTGGAAGAAGCTCAAAAGCAGCTTGGTGCAGGTGATGTGGTGGCTCTGGCTCTTATCATCTTAGGGCAGCCAACTCAAAGTACCAGAGGAAAGCCTGCTGGAGCAACGCCAGGAACATCAATTCTCAGTGAAAATCTTCGACGCTGGTTAAAGTTTCGTGTCAACCGTTGGCCCACACTGACAAACGAAAGCATCCGACACTTACGCTTTAGCTATGTGACTAATCTGGGAGCCTTTGCTGGTCGCTGGATACCGGTTTTGGGCATCGCTTTTATGATGAATGATGTTGCGCGGATAGGGTTTAATACTCTCAATACTTATAATCAAATTGCCAGAGAGGGTGATCGCTTATGGTGAAAGATATCGAAAAAGCGGTTATTGAATGGTATGCGAAAACCTACAACAGCAAGCCTCTCTTTGCCAAAACTAAACCCGTATTGACGCCTGCAACGAGTCTGAACATGGGAAAATATCCCTGGGCGAGGGAGACAGGCGACGAAATCATGAAAGACTACTTCCAACGTTTTAATGTTGACACCAGTGACTTTAATTTCATTGCATACTGGCCCTATGAGAAGGGAATGCTACCTAATTTTCTTCGCCCGAAGTCGCAAAAAATCACTCAGGTGGAGCCTAAATCACTCACCATTCATATGCTGATCGAATCCGCCAAAGCCGGGCGTTGGCTGTTTGATTAATCAACAGTCTGCATAACCGTAGCGGCGCGATTTTTCGATATTGCACATAAAATTGCGCGATAAATCGCGCCGCTACGAATGTTACTGCCCCTCAGCAATCGGCTTTAGCACGCGGAACCCATGTGTCCCATCGCGGTCCAGTTGTGCCACCAGGCCATATTCCCAGTCGAGATACGCTTGCATCACCGCGGGTTCGATATCGGTGCCTTCATAGGGACGGCGATAACGATCTATCGCTGGTGACAGCAATTGTTGCGATCCCTGCTCAGTTGGCAGACCCGCAGCGCGCCAGGCGGTGTTGCCTCCGGCCAGGAGATAGACCGGCTTCCCGCTCAGCTCTGCGATCTGTTGCACGGCATAGCCCGCCAGCAGGCTGCTGCCGCAGGTCAGTACATAACGTTGCGCCTCGGGAAGTAACGCTTTGCCCTGTTGTTGCAGGGTTGAGCGCAGCAGCCAGGCGGCACCAGGGATATGACTGTTGAGATGATTGGCGTGCGTGGTGAAATCCAGCACCTGAGTTTGCCCCTCATCCAGCCAGCTGGCGAGCTGGGTGGGTGAGACAAATTCAGCATGGGCGGTGGGTGGTACCTGTGCCTGCCATGCTCCGGTGGCGCTGAAGTCACTGGCCTGCAATCCATCCAGCACCGCGACCTGCCAGCCAAGTTGAGCCAGCCAGGATGCCGCCATGTTAGCGCGGACGTTGTCATCATCGATCAGCACGATGCGGGCTCCACGAACGCTGGAGTAATGATCGGTCTCCTGCACCAGTTGCCCGCCGGGTACATGGCGGCTGCCAGGCAGATGGCCTGCTGCATATTCCTGCGCATCACGCACATCGAACAGATAGACGGTGCGGTTGTCCTGCTGAAGACCCGGTAGCGCAGAGAGATGAATACGCTCCACGCCTGCCTGGTCAGCCAGCTGACGAGCTTTAAAGGCGGCCTGTCGCTGGGCGGTTTCGCTGGTGGTACCATAGCGGCGCGCCTGTCCTGTATCGAGCGGATGTCCGGCCAGCGTCCAGCCGATGGTGCCGTTGCGCAGTGCATAAACCGGGTTACGGATACCAGCATTGACCAGCGATTGCGTGCCTATAATGCTGCGGGTACGACCCGCGCAGTTAACGATCACCGTGGTAGTCGGTGAAGGGGCCAGATCGCGTACCCGCAGCACCAGTTCACCACCCGGCACGCTGGTTGCGCCGGGAATACTCATGGTCTGGTATTCATCAAAACGACGCGCATCCAGCACCACCACATTGTTGCCGTTTTCCAGCAACGCATGCACCTCGTCAGCCGATAGTGACGGCGTCTGGTTATGATGCTCCACCAGTTCACCAAAAGCTTTGCTGGGTGAGTTGACGTCAATAAACAGCTCTCCACCCGCATCCTGCCAGCCCTGCAGATCGTCAGCCAGCAGCGCGACGTTGTGATACCCCAGCGCAGCTATGCGCTCCGCCGCCGTTTGTGCCAGACCTTCGCCGTTATCATATAAAGTGATGGCCGTCTCACGCCGGGGAATACGATCCAGCCACTCCAGCTCCAGTTTGGACAAGGGAATGTTCACCGCAAACAACGGATGACCAGTGGCATACAACGCTTCGTCGCGGACATCCACCAGCGCCACTTCCTGCTGCTGGCGCAGCGCTGCAATAATGTCGGCCGTCTGGCGCAACGGGAAAACCGATTTAGTCATGTGAAAGATCCCAGATGTTGGGTAAATAACGGTTGCTGTAACCGGAGATAAACACGTTTTCGCTGCCGTCTTCACGATATACCGCGCGCTGAACCGCGCCGATATTTGCGCCATAAACGTGGATGCTGATGGAGACGCGATCGTCAAACGCATTGCTGACACGATGGATATCGCCCACGGTGGGTGACACCGCTTCAACGCTGCCCGGCTCCAGACGCACTGGCGAGCCTTCTGGTTGTAATCCCTGTGGCCCGGGTTGCCACGACTGCGAAATTTCCGCGCCGCGTAACATGCCAATCAAACCCCAGACGCGATGGTCGTGAATCGGGGTTTGCTGGCCCGGTCCCCAGACAAAACTCACCACCGAGAAGCGTTGCTGTGCATCGGCGTAGAGTAAATATTGTTGATAATGCTGCGGATGTGGCTGGGTGAAGGCTTCATCCAGCCAGTCATCATGACGGATTAACTCACTCAGCCAGCTGCTGCCGCGTTGCAAAATAGTGTGTTCATCGGGCTGGCTATCGAGCAACTGCGCCAGATGGCTGACAAAGGTCCGTAAACGATGGTGCTGAAGCTCACTCACGATTTATCCCCCTGGGCACTTTTCGCTACCTGGTTGGCTCCTGCCGCGAGGCTGAAATCAAAGGCTTTGCTGACATCGACCTGTTTTGGCAGCACCTGGTAGCGGTGGAAGAAATCCGCTGATTTTTGCAGGGTGCCGATCAGGCTGGCATCAAACACCAAAGGACGGATGCGCGCATCAGCGATCCAGCTGGCAGTAATGTTGGTTGGCATGTTGAGGGTTTTACCCAGCACACGGGCGAATTCTTCGGGATGATGCTGTGCCCAGATCTGAGCTTTGGCTAAGCGCACCAGCAAATCGGCAATGGCTTTGCGCTTTTCCGGATTGCTCAACGCTTCATCGCGCGCCAGCGCGTAAGAGTAGCCAGACATAATCCCCTTGCCGCCCCCCTGCGGTACACGTACCGTGCCATCCACGACCGTGGAGGTGGCAATGTATGGTTCCCACGGTGCCCAGGCGGCTACTGCGCCGGAAGTTAACGCGGCGCGGCCATCAACCGGCCCCAGAAAGCGCAGCGTAACGTCGTCAGGTTTCAGGCCTGCGCGTTCCAGCAGGCCAAGAATCAGATAGTGGCCCCATCCGCCACGATTCACCGCAATTTGTTTGCCTTTCAGATCCTGCAGGCTGTGCACCCCGGCATTGGGACGGGTGAGCAGGGCGATGCTATCGGGATTGTTCTGCCACGCCCCCACGGCTTTAACCGGCGCGCCAGCGGCATAGACAAACAGGAAGGGAAGGTCGCCGGTGAAACCGACATCCAGCGCCCCTGCGTTCAGGGCTTCCTGCACCGGTGCACCAGAATCAAACGCCGTCAGTTTAAGATCGTATGGCAGGTTGTTGAGCTCGCCTGAGGCTTTCAGCGCGGCAAAGCGGTCGCCTTTGACATCCCCCAGCCGCAGGGTGACTTTTTCTGCCGCAAACAGCGGATTAAGGGATAACGCCAGGGTCAGACTGGCAAATAAAGCAGCCAGGCGCATCAGGCGCTCCTTTTTTCTTTGTTATCAAGCGCTGCCACTTTTTCCCGCGTCAGCGGCAGCAACTCACGACCATATTCCACCACGTCATTGAGCGGATCGAAGCCGCGAATCAACACGTTGTGGATGCCGAGGCGATAGTAATCGAGCAGCGCATCAGATACCTGTTCTGGCGTTCCCACCAGCGCTGTCGAGTTGTAGCCACCCTGCACCAGTTTGGCGACGCCAGTCCACAGCACTTTATCCAGCCTATCGCCTTCATTCGCGGCAGCCAGCAGGCGTTGCGCACCGACGCTCTGTGGTTTCGGCAAACCGAAGGTATACCCTGTTTCCGCCAGCTGCTTTTCGGCGGTTGCGCGGATATATTCGGCGCGTTCCCAGGCTTCTTTTTCGGTTTTGCCGAGGATCGGACGGAAGGAGATATTAAAATCGATGTTCCTTCCCTGTTTCGCCGCTGCGGCCCGCACGTTGCGAACCGTTTCTTCTGCGCCTTTAAGCGGCTCGCCCCACAGCGCAAACACATCCGCATGACGCGCGGCGACGTCAATAGCTTCGACAGAAGAACCGCCAAAGTAGATCGGCAGCTTTTTCTGCAAGGGTTTGATGGCGGAAAAGGCCTGTTCGGCCTGATAGTACGTTCCCTGGTGGTCGTAGGGCTGAGTCGATTCCAGACTCTGCTTCAGCACCGTCAGAAACTCATCGGTACGCGCATAGCGTTCGGTTTTGTTGCGAAAATCGCCGTCGCGACGTTGTTCGCTATCACTACCGCCACTGATGATATGCACCGCCAGACGGCCATCGGTCAGATGATCGAGCGAAGCCAGTTTACGTGCGGCCAGCGTGGGTGCGACAAAACCAGGGCGGTGTGCCAGCAGGAATTTCAGCTTTGTAGTGTGTGCCGCCGCGTGAGCGGTAACCAGAAAGCCATCGGGTTGATCGGACCAGTAACCGACCAGAATACGGTCAAATCCAGCGTCTTCATGGGCGCGAGCAAAACGGGCGATGTAATCTTTGTCAAATAACGAGCCGCTGGCCGGGATGATCTCGGAGGCGAGACGGTGGCCAATCATGCCAAGGAATTGAATGCTCATGCTGTTCTCCTGATATGAGGTCAGGGAGAAAAGCTACGGGTGCAGGCGGTGGCAACGGAAATTCAATATTGTGCAAAGGTTTTGCGTGGCGCGGCGAAGCAGGAGCGGGCGTGGCGAGCGGTGGGGAAAATTGAGATATAACGGATAGGAATAATTAAGAAGGGAAGGGCGAGCCGCAGCTCGCCCTGTGCATCAGAATGCCAGCACCAGTCCGGCAATCGCGGCAGAAAGCACGCTCACCAGGGTGGAACCGTACAGCAGCTTCAGACCAAAGCGGGAAACCACGTTACCCTGTTCTTCGTTCAGGCCTTTAATCGCGCCAGCAACAATGCCGATAGAAGAGAAGTTGGCGAAGGAGACGAGGAACACCGACAGAATGCCTTCAGCATGTGGAGAAAGCTGGCCGGCAATTTTCTGCAAATCCATCATCGCAACGAATTCGTTAGAAACCAGTTTGGTTGCCATGATGCTGCCAACCTGCAACGCTTCGTTAGATGGCACGCCCATCACCCAGGCAAACGGGTAGAATACATAGCCCAGCACGCCCTGGAAGCTGATACCGAAGATCACGTCAAACAACGCATTCAGGCCGGAAATCAGGGCGATAAAACCGATCAACATCGCTGCAACGATAATGGCAACGCGGAAACCGGCCAGGATGTACTCACCCAGCATTTCGAAGAAGCTCTGGCCTTTATGCAGGTCCTGCAATTGCAGATCTTCTTCACTATCAACGCGGTACGGGTTGATCAGCGACAGCACGATAAAGGTACTGAACATGTTCAGCACCAGCGCGGCGACCACATATTTCGGCTGCAGCATGGTCATGTAGGCACCGACAATCGACATCGACACCGTTGACATCGCGGTGGCGGCCATGGTGTACATGCGGCGCTGTGACATTTTGCCGAGGATATCCTTATAGGCGATAAAGTTTTCTGACTGTCCCAGAATCAGAGAGCTGACGGCGTTAAAGGATTCCAGTTTGCCCATGCCATTGATTTTTGACAGCACGGTACCGATGCCACGAATGACCCAGGGCAGGATACGAAAGTGTTGCAAAATACCGATCAGGGCAGAGATAAAGACGATCGGGCACAGAACATTGAGGAAGAAGAAGGCGAGGCCTTTTTCATTCATGTTGCCGAACACGAAGTTGGTGCCTTCTGCTGCGTACTTCAGCAGATGGTCAAACAGGCCAGCAAACCCTTTTACGAAGCCGAGGCCCGCTTCAGAGTTGAGGAAGAACCAGGCAAGCAGAACTTCAATCACCAGAAGCTGAACGATATAGCGAATACGGATGCTTTTACGATCGTGACTGACCAGCAAGGCCAGCACGGCTACCACCACCAATGCTAAAAGAAAGTGCAAAATATGGGACATGTCGGCTCCAAATTTGAGGAGGGTTGTATTTTGCTGCGTATTCTATGTAACGCGTTACTTAAAAACGAGATCTAAACCACATTATAAGTATTCGGTATCGACATATTTCTCGGATTAGTCTCAGCCATCACAAGTTCTTCACACCTCCTTTACAAGAAAAATAACCACAAAGTGATTGTCTATAAAATAAGCCGAGGGTAGATTAAATTCTGTTGTGTAAATTTTGGCAAAACCTGGCTTTACCGCAAGATATAGCAAAGGCTATACTTTATAGCATCATCTATTAAAGCGATAACTATAACCATTTTTCACTTGCCTTGAATGCCCCGTAATCTGTACGGGTAAACAAGCGTTAAGACAGGGTCAAAAACTATGTCAGAAAGCCGCACCGCAGAGCGCGCCGCTCGCGGAGCCAGAAAGGTTAAACTTGCGTTGCTGGGACCGGCCTTCATCGCGGCCATCGGTTATATCGATCCTGGTAACTTTGCCACCAATATCCAGGCGGGGGCTGCCTACGGCTACAAATTGCTGTGGGTGGTGGTCTGGGCAAACATTATGGCTGCGCTGATCCAACTCATGTCGGCCAAGCTGGGTATCGCCACCGGCAAAAATCTCGCGGAACACATCCGTGACCGCTTTCCGCGTCCGGCAGTATGGTTCTACTGGGTTCAGGCCGAAATCATCGCCATGGCCACCGATTTAGCAGAATTTATTGGGGCTGCGCTCGGCTTTAAGCTGTTACTGGGTATCTCACTATTGCAGGGGGCGGTGCTGACAGGCATTGCCACTTACCTGATTCTGATGCTGCAAAATCGCGGGCAAAAACCACTGGAACTGGTGATTGGCGGCCTGCTGATGTTTGTCGCGGCGGCTTATATTGTCGAGTTGTTCTTCTCACAGCCGAAGGTCAGTGAACTCATCACCGGCATGGCGCTGCCATCGTTGCCGACTTCTGATGCGGTGTTCCTCGCGGCCGGGGTGCTGGGTGCGACCATTATGCCGCATGTGATTTATCTGCATTCGGCGTTGACCCAATACGGTAATCAGGGCACCAAAGGACAGCGTTACTCCTCCACCAAACTGGATGTGGCTATTGCCATGACCATCGCCGGATTTGTTAACCTGGCGATGATGGCAACTGCCGCGGCAGCCTTTCACTTTAGCGGCCATAGCGGTATCGCCGATCTTGATCAGGCCTATCTGACGCTGCAACCGCTGTTAAGCCACGCGGCGGCAACGGTATTTGGTTTGAGTCTGGTGGCAGCGGGTCTTTCTTCCACCGTGGTCGGCACGCTGGCCGGGCAGGTGGTGATGCAGGGGTTTATCCGTTTTCATATCCCGCTGTGGCTGCGTCGCACCATTACTATGCTGCCTTCCTTTATTGTTATCTGGGCAGGCTGGGATCCGACACGGATTCTGATACTCAGCCAGGTGTTGCTGAGTTTTGGTATCGCACTGGCGCTGGTGCCGCTGCTGTTTTTCACCGGCAATCGTGCGCTGATGGGTGAGGAGATGGTCAACTCACGTCTGATGCAAACCATTGGCTGGGTGATTGTGGTGCTGGTGGTGACGCTGAATATCTATCTGCTGGTCGGACAGGCGCTGGGGTTATAAAAAAGGTGCGCATCAAGCGCACCCCGACAGATCATCGATGGTCATGATGACCAGGTCCACGACCAGGATGGTCGTAACGATGTTCATAACGCCAGCGTTCATGGCGGCGACGCTCACGTTCACGCTCCCAGGCCTGATGACGACGCCATTCTTCATGTCGCCACCAGCGGTGGTCATGGTAGCGATAACGATCGTTCCACCAGCGCGGTTCGCGCCAGCGACCGCCGTCCCAGTAATAACCACGATTATCGCGGTCGCCTAATTGCAGGGTGATGCCGGGTGCCAGGTTAATGGTGGCGCCACTGGCATGGGCTGTGTGTAGGGCCAGGGGTGACAGCGTTGCCAGCAAGGCGGCAAACAAAATTCCACGTTTCATAATTCTCCTTTGCGGCAGCTTATCGGTTGCTGCCGTTGCGCTAGTTTGCCATATCGGACCAGTAAAGCTTTAAGAAGCAGTCCGAAAGCGCTGAGGAAAGTCTGAAATAAGAGTTTTCTGCTGAGGAAGGCGCCCGGCGCTCACCGGGCGGGAAAGCGGTTACATCAAAATAGCGGCGATAGCCTGAAGTTCTGCCTGGCTCAGCTCTGGCTGGCTCAGCATGTCGACGGCATCATCAATTTGCGCGGTTTTGCTGGCGCCAATTAATACCGAGGTGACACGCGCGTCGCGCAGCACCCAGCTCAGCGCCATCTGCGCCAGTTTTTGCCCACGTTGCTGGGCGATGGCATGCAATGCGCGAACTTTCGCCATTTTTTCCTGCGTCAGCTGATCTTCACGCAGAAACTTACTGCCGCTGGCCACACGCGAATCTTCGGGGATCCCCTGCAAATAGCGATCGGTCAGCACGCCGCTAGCCAGCGGCGAGAAAGCGATACAACCCACACCCTGCTCGCCAAGTACATCCAGCAGCCCCTGCTCCGGCGTGCGTTCAAACATCGAATAACGTGGCTGATGAATCAGGCAGGGCGTGCCCAGATCACGCAGGATGGCAATCGCCTCGGCGGCTTTCTCTGCCGGATAATTTGAGATCGCGGCATACAGCGCTTTACCCTGGCGTACCACCTGATCCAGCGCCCGCATGGTTTCCTCCAGCGGCGTTTCGGGGTCCGGGCGGTGATGATAAAAGATATCCACATACTCCAGCCCCATCCGTTTCAGGCTTTGATCGAGACTGGAAATCAGATATTTGCGTGAACCCCAGTCGCCGTAAGGGCCGTCCCACATGGTGTAACCGGCTTTGGTGGAGATCACCAGCTCATCGCGGTAGCCACGAAAATCTTCCCGCAGAATACGGCCAAAATTCTCTTCTGCGGAACCCGGCGGCGGCCCATAGTTATTCGCAAGGTCAAAATGCGTGATGCCACGATCGAAGGCATGGCGCAGCAGCGTCCGGCTGTTATCAACCCTGGTGCTATCACCAAAGTTGTGCCAAAGGCCGAGAGAAATAGCGGGCAATTTCAGGCCGCTACGTCCACTGCGGCGGTATTGCATTTGTTGATAGCGTTCGGGATGGGGAAAAGCAGTCATGCAGCGTTCCTGTCGCAAAGGGAAGGAGAAAGTGTCATTAGCATAGCAGTGTATGCGTTTACACTAATGGCAAACGCGCGGGGGATCGCAACTTACAGATTTTTCCTTCAACGTAACGATCGCTTGCCAGATCTTTCTGAGTAACTTCGGTTAAAACTCAACCAATTCAGCCTCATCGGTAATACTCCTGATATAACCCACAAAGGAGTAGCTGCGCATGAAAACGTTTAAAGTTGGCGAATACTTGTTGTTGCGTTTACAGCAGGCGGGCATCCGGCACTTATTCGGGGTGCCGGGCGATTACAATTTACAGTTCCTGGATAGCGTGATTGAACATCCGGAGATGACCTGGGTGGGGTGTGCCAATGAGCTGAACGCGGCTTATGCTGCGGATGGCTATGGCCGCTGCAACGGCGCGGCCGCGTTGCTGACCACTTTTGGCGTCGGCGAGTTGAGCGCGATTAACGGTATCGCCGGGAGCTATGCGGAATATGTTCCGGTTATTCATATTGTTGGTGCGCCAGCCAGCGAGGCACAACGGCAGGGGGATTGCGTCCATCATTCGCTCGGCGATGGAGATTTTCGCCACTTCAGCCGGATGGCGCAAGAGGTCTGTGCTGCGAGCGCGGTGCTGACGGCGGAGAATGCGGTTCAGGAAATTGATCGTGTGATCAGTGAGGCGCTTCATCAACACCGGCCCGGTTATCTGTTGATGGCGGTTGATGTGGAGCAGGCTGAGGTTGAACTGCCGTCGCTGCCATCCTCTGTCAGCACGCCTGCTTCGGCAGCAGAGGCGTTTGCAAGGGCGGCGGAACGATTGCTGGCTTCAGCACAGCGCGTGGCGCTGCTGGCCGATTTCCTTGCATCCCGCTGGCAATTGCAGGCTCAGCTGGCGGCGCTACGCCAGATTCGCGCCATTCCCGCAGCCACCTTATTAATGGGCAAAGGGGTGCTGGATGAGCAGCAAGCGGGTTTTGTCGGCACCTACGCCGCTGAAGGCAGCACGCCGCAGGTGCAGTCGGCGATTGAGGAGACTGACGTTACGATCTGTGTTGGTGTGCGTTTCACCGATACCTTAACCGCGGGTTTTACCCAGCAACTGCCCGCTGCCAGACTGATCGATCTGCAACCTTTCCATGCGATGGTTGCCGGGGAAACCTTCGCCCCGCTGACCATGGCGCAAGCGCTCAGCGCGCTGGAACCGCTGTTCAAACAATATGGCGCGCAGTGGGCGCTGGGACAAACCCCGATCAGCACGAGCGAGCCGGTTGATGACGCATTAATCACGCAAAACGCTTTCTGGCAGGCGATGCAGCAGTTTTTGCAGCCCGGTGATATTATCCTGGCCGATCAAGGCACTGCCGCCTTTGGTGCTGCGGCGCTGCGGTTGCCGCAGGATGCCCAGTTGCTGGTACAGCCGCTGTGGGGATCGATTGGCTATACTTTACCGGCAGCCTTTGGTGCGCAAACCGCGCGAGCGGACCGCCGCGTGATTTTAATCATCGGCGATGGCTCGGCGCAGTTAACCATTCAGGAACTGGGCTCGATGCAGCGCGATGGTCAGCAGCCGATTATTTTTCTTCTGAATAATGAGGGCTATACCGTCGAGCGGGCGATACACGGTGCGCATCAGCGTTACAACGATATCGCCCAGTGGAACTGGACCGCGTTGCCACAGGCGCTCAGTCTGGAGGGGGCTGCACAAAGCTGGCGCGTCAGCGAAACGGTGCAACTGGAAGGGGTGATGGCGTTACTGGCGCGCAGCGAGCATCTGTCGCTGGTGGAAGTGGTGCTGGATAAGGACGACCTTCCGCCATTGCTACGCAAGGTGACTGCCTCGCTCCATCAGCGCAACGGCGGCTGAGTTTCGGACAGTTGCCTCTGTGCAGTCAGCCGGGTGCATGTCAGGATGTGCCCGCACCTGAGTGAATACGCCCATCTGACGCACTGATGGGCGTTGTTGTTTTATTGGCAGGCTTTTATAGTGTCCTGCAATTATTTATGACCCAAGCGGAGCAGCAGAAGAATGACAAAATACGCCCTGGTCGGCGATGTGGGCGGTACTAACGCCCGTCTCGCCCTGTGTGAGGTGGAAACCGGTGCCATCTCCCAGGCCAAAACATTCTCAACATCAGACTATGACAACCTTGAAGCGGTCATCCGTCACTATCTGGATGAGCAGAAACAGGACATCAAAGATGGTTGCATCGCCATCGCCTGCCCGATTACCGGCGACTGGGTCGAAATGACCAATCATGACTGGGCCTTCTCCACGAAGCAGATGAAAGAGAGCCTCGGTTTTGCCCATCTGGAAATCATCAATGATTTCACCGCGATTTCGATGGCGGTGCCGATGCTGGCAGAAAACGATGTGATTCAGTTCGGCGGCAAAGCGCCGGTGCAGGACAAACCGATCGCCATCTATGGTGCAGGCACCGGGCTTGGTGTCAGCCATCTGGTCCACGTGGATAAACGTTGGGTGAGCCTGCCAGGTGAGGGCGGTCACGTTGATTTCGCCCCCAACAGCGAAGAAGAGGGCGAGATTCTGGAAGTATTGCGGGCGGAGCTGGGCCATGTCTCGGCGGAGCGCGTGTTGTCCGGTTCCGGGCTGGTCAACCTGTACCGCGCCATCGTTAAATCGGATCAGCGTGAACCGGAAAACCTGAAGCCGAAGGATGTCACCGAACGCGCACTGAAAGACAGCTGCATTGATTGTCGTCGCGCCCTGTCGCTGTTCTGCGTCATCATGGGACGCTTCGGCGGTAACCTGGCGCTCAACCTGGGCACCTTTGGTGGCGTTTATATTGCCGGTGGTATCGTGCCGCGTTTCCTCGACTTCTTTAAAGCCTCGGGTTTCCGTGCCGCGTTTGAAGATAAAGGTCGCTTCCGCGATTACCTGGTGGATATCCCGGTTTATATGATCACGCACGATCAACCGGGTCTGCTCGGTGCCGGTGCCCACCTGCGCCAGACACTGGGTCGCGTGCTGTAATCCTTCACAGGCGAACGGCTGAAGACGTCGTTCGCCTTACAAACGCATCAATTGCCGGAAGGCTTTCACCTTGCTGCGGCTCACCGGGACCTGCGCGTCCAAATCACGGAGTTTCACCAGATAGGTATTGTTAAACCAGGGTTCGATTTCGCGAATTTTACTCAGGTTGACGCAGTACGAACGGTGACAACGAAAGAAAGCGGATTCGGGCAGACGGCTGCAAAACTCACTGATGGTCATCGACATCACGTAGGCTTCACGTCGCGTATAAACGAACGTCAGCTTCTCGTGCGCTTCGACATAATAAATATCGTTGATGTCGGTCACGATGATGCGCTCATCTTTTACCAGATTCACCGTCTGCGGAACGCTGGATTGCGGATTGCTGGCGGGCGATTGCTGCTGTTGCCAGCTGGCTTCCAGTTTGTTGAGCATGGTGATAATGCGCGACTCGTGATACGGCTTCAGAATGTAGTCAAAGGCTTCCAGCTCGAAGGCTTCCACCGCATGTTCTTTCCAGGCGGTGATAAACACGATCAACGGTTTGTGCGCGAACTGATTAATGTTTTGCGCCAGCAACATGCCATCCAGTGACGGGATATTGATGTCGAGGAAAATGACATCGACACGATGGTTTTGCAGATATTTCAGCACTTCCAGACCGTCATCAAAACAGGCTTCAATGCTGATCTGGCTATGATGCTGAATCATCCAGCTCAGCTCCTGCTGCGCCAGAAACTCGTCTTCGACAATGATGGCTTTCACGCTGAGGTTTCCGTCTGGCTGACAAGCGGTGTGGGCAACCGGTGGCCATTTTTGCTAAGGGTAAAGGAAATTTCGGTGCCGGGCTGATGACGCACGATGGTTAATCCCTGGCCGGAAAGCAGTTTCACCCGATGATGCACATTAAGCAGGCCGATTTTATTACCGGGCATTTCGTCACGCGCCACGCGCGCCATCACGTCGTCGCTAATGCCGGCTCCGGTATCACGCACTGACACGCGCACCTGGTCGCCCAGGTCTTTCACGCTGAGCGTGACCACCCCTTTACCACGGCAGGGCTGAATGCCGTGCACAATGGCATTCTCCACCAGTGGCTGGATCAGCAGGCTGGGCAGGGTGAAATGCAGATCTTCATCGACATCGTAAATCATCGACAGTTTGTCACCGAAACGTGCCTGTTCGATCGCGATATAATCCTTCACCTGCCACAGCTCTTTCTTGATATCGATAGGTTCGTCATCATTCAGTTCCAGGTTATAGCGCAGGTAGCGTGACAAATTGATCACCAGTTGCCGGGCGGTATCGGGATTGAGGCGAATCGAGGCGGAGATTGCGTTCAGCGCGTTAAACAGGAAATGCGGGTTGATCTTGCTTTGTAACGCGCGCAGCTCAGCTTTGTTTGCCATCTCACGCAGCTGCTCAGCACGCGACACTTCCAGCTGGGTGGAGATGATTTGCGACAGGCCAACCGCCATCTCTTTCAGCGATCCGGTGATGCGATGCGCGCGACGATAATAGATTTTTAGCGTCCCGGTGACTTCCCCTTTTTCCCAAAGGGGAATAACCAGCATCGAGTGGATATCTTTGGTTCGGTGCGCTTCGTCATTATTCTTGATGATAATTTTTCGGCTGGTGATCGCCTGGGCGGTGGTGGGGCTGAGGCCGTCATCCCCATCGTGATAGTTTTCTTCGCCATAGCCGACGTAGGCAAGAATCTGTTTGGTATTGGTGATCGCCACCGCATCCGCATGAATTTCGCTGCGTATGATGTCGCAAATCTGGTGCAATGAATCGCTGTTGACCTGGCGAAACAGCGGCAGCGTTTTGTTAGCAATCTCCAGCGCCAGCTTGGCCTGGCGGGCCGCAATCGCCTCTTTTTCCCCTTCAACGCTCTGCACCAGCAGTACGATTAACCCGATGCTGGATGCGCCCAGGATCATCGGCAGTGCAATCTCGGAAACAATATCGAGACCGAGCGACATCGGTCTGGCCCACAGCACAATCAACAGCATGGTCAGGGTTTCACACAACATGCCACCGAGAATACCCGCACGCCAGCGCTGCTCCTTGCTGACCCGGCGATTAATCGCCCCTGAGGCGATACCGGCAATGATGCTGGTGATCAGACAGGGAATCGAAGTAATGCCATGAATATCAATCAGAAAGCGGTGTAATCCGGCAATAACGCCCGTGGCGATGCCCACCCAGGGGCCAAATAAGATGCCACCCGACATCACCGCAATCACGCGCACATTAAGCAGTGAACCATCGACATCAATACCTGACCAGGTGCTGAACAGCGCAAACAGCGAGAAGATTGCCGTCACCACCACTTTTTCCTGACGCGAGTGCTCATCTTTTTGCAACAGCTGGCGAAACGCCCGGGTACGGGTGAGGAAAAACAGGCAAATCAGCATCAGTGCGGCGCGGTCAAAAACCGCCAGCAGCATGTCAAAGTGAGAGGGCACAGGCATCTCGTCGCTAACGAAAAAGGGTTAGGGCTATGATAAAAAATGTGATCGAGATCTGCCAGCGCCCTGGCAGGCTCCGGGCACTTCTTATGGCCAGGATCAATTTTTAACGGCCAGAAAACAAAAAGAGGAAATCCTGAGTGCTAAAAAGAGGATTATCTTTTCCCGGTAGTTGCGACTTCCGGTCACTGGTCCGGTTTGTTATGTTGGCCTAAGCCTTTTTCGGAGTGTAACCATGCAATTAGTCACTGCTCGTTTGACCCTCAGCCGGTTGCAACCGGAAGACTGGCAGATCTTTAAAGCGGTCCACGAAGATGCCGCGACCATGACCTGGGTCAGTGAGATCCCCGACGAGGAGGATATCCGGCAGCGCTTTACCGAACGTCTTGCCCCCTGGCTGGTCACCAGTTTTCATATGCTGTGCCTGGTCGCCCGTCTGCGCGACAGCGGAGAGGCCATCGGCTTGTTTGGTTGTAACCCCGAATGGGAGCCAAATCGCCAGGCTGAAGTCGGTTACATGATGTTGCACCGCTTCACCGGGCAGGGTTATGGCAGTGAGGCGTTGGGCGCGCTGTGCACGTTTTTGTTCCAGGCGGAATTTCATAAACTAAAAGCGCTGGTGGTGGAGGGGAATTGGCCGTCACGACGCATTCTGGAGAAGAATGATTTCGCGCTGGAGGGGATTCTGCGGGATAATTATCTGCTAAATGGCCAATGGGTAAACGATTGGGTGTTCGGCCGCCTGAATCCACAAAAATAAAAAAATTATCTTCGGCGCTCGACAATCCGGTTATCGCCGCGTTATGTTCTTGGTTCGGTCACAGCAGTGACCCACGTCGCTCGGACGGTCCGGGCGCTAACGTACTCCAGAGGACATCATGGCTGATAACAGCACACCCCGTCGTTTTTCCCGTATTGAACGCCTTCCCCCTTACGTTTTTAACATCACCGCTGAATTGAAGATGGCTGCGCGTCGGCGCGGCGAAGACATCATCGATTTTTCGATGGGGAACCCGGACGGCCCTACGCCGCCGCATATCGTGGAAAAGTTGTGCCAGGTGGCGCAGCGTGACGACACCCATGGTTACTCCACCTCCAAAGGTATTCCGCGTCTGCGTCGTGCTATTTCGCGCTGGTATGCGGACCGCTATCAGGTGGATATCGATCCGGAGTCCGAAGCCATTGTTACCATCGGTTCGAAAGAGGGGCTGGCGCATCTGATGCTGGCGACGCTCGACCATGGCGACACCGTGCTGGTGCCGAATCCCAGTTATCCCATTCATATCTACGGCGCGGTGATTGCCGGTGCACAGGTCCGTTCTGTGCCGCTGGTAGCGGGCGTCGATTTCTTTAACGAACTGGAACGCGCGATTCGCGAAAGCTACCCGAAACCGAAGATGATGATCCTCGGCTTCCCGTCGAATCCAACCGCGCAGTGCGTCGAGCTGGACTTCTTCGAGCGGGTAATTGCGCTGGCGAAGCAATACAACGTGCTGGTTATCCACGATCTGGCCTATGCCGACATTGTTTACGATGGCTGGAAAGCCCCGTCTATCATGCAGGTGCCGGGTGCTCGTGATGTGGCGGTGGAGTTTTTCACCCTGTCGAAAAGCTACAATATGGCGGGCTGGCGTATCGGCTTCATGGTCGGCAACAAAGAGCTGGTGGCGGCGCTGGCACGTATCAAGAGTTACCATGACTACGGCACCTTTACACCGTTGCAGGTGGCGGCGATTGCTGCGCTGGAAGGCGATCAGCAATGCGTTCGCGACATCGCCGAGCAATATAAACGCCGTCGTGATGTGCTGGTGAAAGGACTGCATGAAGCGGGCTGGATGGTGGAGATGCCAAAAGCCTCCATGTATGTCTGGGCGAAAATACCTGACCACTATGCGCATCTCGGTTCGCTGGAGTTTGCCAAACTGCTGCTACAGGAAGCTAAAGTGTGCGTGTCACCGGGTATCGGCTTTGGTGATTACGGCGATACTCATGTGCGTTTCGCACTGATTGAAAACAGTGACCGTATTCGTCAGGCGGTGCGCGGCATTAAAGCGATGTTTCGTGCGGATGGTATTTTGCCGGGAACGTTGAAGGTAACAGAAGAAGAGTAGAATTTTTGAGCAAAGGGCGACAGTGTTGTCGCCCTTTATGACTTTCTGGTGGCTCTATAGCATCAGCACGAAGGTGCCGACCCAGATTAACAGGAAAAAAGAGATTCCCATCAAAGCGTATTTCACACAACAACTCCTCTGAGCGGTTACGACGATGGCGATCCCAGGCCAGCGTAACGCGACAGAATAAGAGAAAGGTGAAGTTCATAACCGCCGCACGCTTTTCTCTCAGGTCGTCCAGAGCAAACTCAGAACAGGATCGAACGCTAATTTACGCGTAATCTTTCCGAAAAGAAAGTGATCGGATCTGAGATATTTATCACGTTTTTACCGCACCTCAATTTCCGGGATCGCCGACATTCCTACCCGTAATTGCGCCAGATCGGATTGGTTCGGATCCAGCACGATTTTCACCGGCAGACGCTGAATCACCTTAGTATAGTTGCCAGTGGCGTTATCCGGCGAAATGGCGGAAAAGGTGGCTCCCGTCGCGGGAGCGATGCTGTCAACGTGACCAGAAAACGTTTTGCCGGGCAGGGCATCCACCCGCACCGTCACCGGCTGACCTGGGTGAACATCTGTCAACTGCGTTTCCAGAAAATTAGCTGTGATATAGGTTTGCTGCAACGGTACCACTGCCAGCAAACGGGTACCCGCCGTGACATAGGCCCCGAGACGCACCGAACGCTGTCCAACCATGCCATCAACCGGTGCGACGATGCGCGTGTAAGACAGGTTTAACTGCGCCTGGTCGACACTGGCCTGGGCGGCGCTGACATCCGCTTCAGCCTGACGCAATGCGGCCTGCAACACTCCCACCTCCTTGACCGATGCGGCGAGAGCCGCTTCGCTCTGGCGCACCGTGGCGGCGGCAGAACGCTGGGTTGACGACGCTTTTTGCTGCTCGTCGGCCGCGATGGTGCCGCTTTTATACAGGCTGTCGTAGCGGGCAGCACTCTGTCCGGCGTACTGCGCTGAAGCCTGGCTGGCCGCCAGCGTGGCTTTAGCCTGGTCGATGGTGGATTGCTGCTGCTCCAGCTGCGCCTGGCTGCTCAGACGTTTGGCCTCGCTTACTTCCAGATTGGCTTTGGCGGTTTCCAGTGCCACGCGGTAATCACGATCGTCCAGTGTGGCCAGCAGTTCCCCGGCTTTGACGCGCTGGTTATCCTGGACATTGACGCTGGCGATATAGCCAGAGACTTTCGGTGCCACCAGCGTGTAGTCGGCGTTGACGTAAGCATCATCGGTTTGATGATCGTTGCGGGTCATTGCCGACCAGACAAAAAAGGCCATCACCAGCAACAGCAGCAATAAGGCGCTCAGCAGCACCGTTCTCTTCAGAGCAAAAGCACGCATATCATTTATCTCGACGTGTTTGTAACAGGTTGAATCAGGGTTTGTGGCGGCCAGACACGTTTCGGCAGCCAGGCGGTAAGCAACAGCATCAGCGCGGCGAAGCCGATCAACATCAGATAGCTGTCGCTCAGGCTCAGCACCATCGCCTGATGTTTAAGCAGGCTGGCGAAACCACTCAGGTTTTCGCTGCTGCTGGCGCTGCCATCGGGGAGTAACGGAAAACTGCTGCTGGCCAGGGCGCTGGTTGGCGCGGTCATCAGCCAGGAATGGCTGGCGGCATTCCCCACCAGGATATTGGAATGAAACTGTTCGCGATGGCTGATAAACCACTCCACCAGGGTACTGGCGGCGACGCTGGAGAATCCACGGACGGTGTTGAACATCGCCGAGGCAAACGGACCTTCCGGCGGTGCGACGACGCTGGTGGCGCTCATCAGCACCGGCAAAATCACCATCGGCTGACCAAAAGCCTGCAAAATTTGTATCAGCCAGAAATTCTGACGTCCCCAGTCGGTGGTTACCTGCATGCCCATCAGGCAGGAAATGACCAGCAGCGCCACGCCAGCCGTCAGCATCCAGCGGCAGTCAATCCAGCGGATATTCAGCAGGGCGGCAATCAACGGTGCGATCAGCAACTGCGGCAAACCCACCGTCAGCGCCAGCGGCGCGAATTGCAGGGTGCGGAAACCTTCAATCTGGCCGAAGTAGGCAGAGGGCAGGGCAGAGCCGGACAGTGACAAAATCAGCACGCCCGCCAGCGCCAGCAGACCGTGCGCCAGATTGCGCCGCAGCAGCATCTGCAACTTAAAGAGGGGGAGCGGGTGAAACCATTCATTAATAAAGAACACAATCAGCAATGCCGCTGCGCTGAATAATAGCGCGATGATTAACGGTGAACTGAGCCAGTCCAGCCGTTCTCCCTGGGTCAGCGCCAGCACCAGCATAGCAATGCCGCTACAACCGGTGAGCATGCCGAACAGATCCATCTGCCGGAAACGCTCGAAGCGCAGGGGATCCTGCGGCAGGCCCCAGCCAATCAGCAGCATGGCGACCAGCATGGAGGGGACAATCTGCCAGAACACAAACATCCAGCTGACGTCATCGGTCCAGAAGGCAGCGAGGGTGGCGGCGAGATTGGGGCCGAAGGTGGCAGTCAGTGCGTAAGCACCGAGGCCGTAAAGTTTGATCGGCGGAGGTAAAAAGCGTAGCGCTACCGTCATCAGCAACGGGGGCAGCGCGCCGCCGAATAATCCCTGAATGACACGCAGGGTGATAAACAGCGTGGCATTGGGCAGCAGGGGTAACAGAAGACCGGTAAGCATAAAGCCTGCTGACACCGTCAGTGCAAAACGACGTAACGAGAAGGTCACCGCAAGCCAGGGGGCGATCATCATCGCGGCCACTTCGGCAGCCTGATAGGCGGAAATAATCCAGCTACCCTGATCGTAACTGATGCCGATGGCCGCACGAATATCCGCCAGCGCAATATCGGTGACGCGATCGTTTAAACCGGAGGTGAGTGCGGCAATCAGGACCCCCACCAGACCGAGCGCGAGGCGCAGGGTAAAAGGATGAGGTGCCGGCGCCGCTGCAGGCTGGGCGTTCATAGCAGGAATCTCGTTATGTTGATGCAGTGTATTGCGATGTGATACAGCTCGCATCTTACATCCCGGTATGTTGTATTGCAATGTGATACAGGGTGTAAAAGTGCGGTAATCGCGCTACAGTAGGCCAGGCCACAAAGGAACGAACTATGGTTGAACTCCCCTCCTGCCGTGAGGATGAAAAAGCGGGCGGCATTCAGGTCATTGCCCGCGCGGCAAAAATTTTAAATGCTCTGGGTGAGCATCCCGGCGGTATGAGCCTGGGGGAGATCGCTCAGGCGGTGGATTTACCGCGCTCAACGGTGCAACGCATTATCGCCGCGCTGGATAACGCCCAACTGGTGCGCAGCAGCGGTGCGGGTGGCTTGCGGCTCGGGCCAGCGTTGCTGAAACTGATCTCCAGTGTGCATAGCGACGTGGTTGAAGTGGTGCGCCCCTTCCTTGAACAACTTTCTGCCGATACTAATGAAACCGTTTCACTGGCGCGTGCCAGCGGTACGCAATTGGCTATCGTCCATTATGTGGTGGCTTCGCGCGAACTGCGCGTGGTGCCCCGCATGGGACTGAATCTGCCGCTTTACAGCACTTCGGGTGGACGTGCCCTGCTGGCGCTGGAGAGCGATGATGATGTACGGGTTATTGTCGGTGAGGCTTATAAAGAACTGACCGAAATGACGATAAAAACGCTGCCGCAATTGCTGGAGCTGATTGGTGAAGTCCGTAAAACCGGCTTTTCCTACGATCGTGGTGAGACGCTGGAAGGCATCTCCACCATGGCGGTGGCGATCGATACTTTATTTGGACGTTTTTCTATCTCACTACTGGTGCCAACAGCGCGTTTCCGTAAACATGAAACGCGTTATTGTGAGGAAATCCTGAAGTGTAAAGAAGCGCTGACCCGCGAAATTGGCAAAATGACCGCTGTTGAAGGATAACCACAAATGAAAACCTTGCTGATGGCCATAGATAACTCTCCGGTGGCGGAAAAAGTGATCGCCCTTACCATTGATCAGGCCCTGGCTCACCAGGCGCAGGTCGTGGTGTTGTGCTGCGTCGATCCCGCTTATTCATCCTGCAATCAACCGATCGAAATCGATGCCGGTGAAGATCCGGATGATTTTCTGGTGGCAAAGGATGAGCAGAATACCGCGGAAATGGTGGTGCGCCATGCGCTCGCCCCCATTCTGCGCGCAGGTGTGACGGCCAAAGGGGTGATTCTGGCCGGTGAGGCGGCGGAAACCATCGTTGCGCAGTCGGCGGCGGTGCAGGCCAGCATGATCATCATGGGACGCCGTCATCTTTCACCGTTTAACCGCCTGCTGAAAGGCTCGGTCAGTGCTGCCGTGATTGAACGTGCCAGCTGTCCGGTTCTGATTGACGTTCGCAAGGATTAATAACCGCTCCATGCTCTCGCTTTTCCCTGTTACGCTGGCAGCCTTTGTGCTGCTGGCGCTGATTATTATTATGCTGATACGTACCACCTCACTCCGTCTTTGGCAGGGGGTGGTGTTGTTCCTGTTACCGGTGTTGCTGGCGAATCTGCTCTGGTTTAGCTGGCTGCATCCACGCCAGCAACGGCAGGCGTTGGCAGCTGACGTGGCCAGCCAGCTCAGCCAGGCACCGGGGTATCGATTGCTGAAAACTCAGGAACCGGCCTTGTGGCAGCTACTTAATCATGAACTGTTGCACAAACGCCTGGCCGGGGTGCCACCGGATGAAGCGCTGGGTGAAATGCGTGGCTGGCTGCTCGACCTGGTCAATCAACGTCTGATGCGTGCCAGCGATGCGGCGATCATCAATTATATTTCCGTGTCGGTTGAGGAGATGAAGGCGCTGCAACTACAGGATGCGCAAAGCTGTTTCCGTTTCCTCTATCCCCAGGTGATTGGCGGCATTAATTTGCAACGCGTGCTATCACCCGCGCTGAACCAGCGTGATGCTCAGGCGCTGGATGAACTGCTGGCGCAGAGTACCGGTAATGATCAGGTGGTGGATAATCAGGCGGCACAACGTGATTTGCAAAAAGTGGTGGAAACCCTGTACGGCAAATGGGGTGATCGCCTGCAGCAGCTGAATATGCCAGCGGATACCACGGTGGATCGTTCAGCAATGTGTGCGATGTCAATTGACCTGTACAGTGGCATTCTGGCATTGCCTGCCAAACAAGCCGCCAATCTCTTGCGTAAAATGGTCAGCCTTACCGGATAGCGGGCAAAAAAAAGCCCGCTCAGCACGGGCATAAGGTCACAATCAGTCAGTCTCTTATTTATTCACCTGGTGTGGTGCCGACTTCTTTTTGTCTGAACGCATCATGGCACGGCTGTGCTGATAAGAATAGCCGTTTGGTTTTATCGATTTGATTGGTAAAAGCTTGGTTTTGTACAGATATTTCTCGCCTTATTCCTATGGTAAGGCGCTATGTCGCCATTTACACTGCGGCATCGAATGAGGACATCATAATGAAAAAGTGGTTATCAGGCGCTGCGGCGCTTTTAATGCTGACCGGTTGTAGTGTCAGCCATCCAGGTGGATTTGAGCGTGTCGATGAAGATCCCAGTTCAAATACTGTTCAGTACCGCTACGATCCGCAGAAATTTAATCGCGATGCAATGGAAATGGATTTGGCTGAATATTGCAGCAAGCGTGGGTTTGATAAAGTGGAATCGTTGCCAGCAGAAGATAGTCATATTCCAGGACTAAAGAAAGCCTGGTATCAATGTAATTATGCGGTAAAGAGCTAAAAAATAGGGCGGGATATTTCCCGCCCTTTTTGTTTTTTATTATTTGCTGTGTGTGCTTTGCCCAATTACCACCGGCCATAACCCGGACCACCGTGGTGCCATCCTCCGTGTGGCGGTCCCCAGCCGGGTCCACGCCCATGCCCATGTCCGGGATCAATAATACAACCACTCAGCATGACCATAACGGCAACAACGGACGCGACTTTAATTAATTTTTTCATGGAGAGTCCTCCTCTTTTCCAATGAGGCCAGATTACAACGGAAAAGTGGAGCTAAGATGCAGGCAATGTAGAGTTATTTCTGGATCTATTTCTGAATATTTCAAATCGATGAATGAATTTGCGGAGAGGAATATAAACCAATCGGAATAAGCTGAATACAGAATGATAATAACGCGATTACTCTGAAAAGCAAGCTTGAATAATATCCGTTCTCAATTAACGTACATCGTGCAGAACGGTGGGATACCCGCTAAAGTCAGGGCTGCTTAAATAAGGAGAACATCATGGCGTACGAAGTAAGAAATGTACTGGCATTGCAGGCGGAACTGGCTGAGTGCCCGCTATGGTCAACCCGGGAACAGCTGCTGTGGTGCGTAGATATTCTCGCCCCCGCCATTCACCGCTTCGATCCAGCCAGCGGTGAGTTACGCACCTTCCCACAACAGGAAGAGGTGGGATGTATCGGACTGCGCGAGCAGGGCGGCCTGATTGCTGCTTTACGCAGTGGCGTCTGGCTGCTGGATGATGCAGGCAAGCCACAGCGTAAACTGGCGGATAATCCGGGTGTCGCGGCTAAAAGCCGTTTTAATGATGGACGCGTGGACCCCTGGGGGAATTTCTGGTGCGGTAGCTTATGGGAACCGCAGGATAAAAACGGCGGCCTGTTGTGTCGCGTCACCCCCGATGGTGCGCTGCGGGTGATGGCACAGGATGTCAAAATCTCCAATGGGCTGGCATTCTCGCCGGATCGCCAGTGGATGTATCACAGCGATACGCCAAATGAGGTGCTGTATCGCTATCCGCTTGATGCACAGAGCGGGGAGCCGGGTGCTCGCCAGCGTTTCCGGCAGTTTGACGCAGCGGGGGGATTACCGGATGGTGCTGCGGTGGATAGCGCAGGGTATTACTGGTCAGCCTTGTTTGATGGTGGTCGCGTGGTGCGTATTGATCCTGTGACGGCAGAGATTGTTGATGAAATTGCTTTGCCGGTGCGCTGGCCGACCATGGTGGCATTTGGTGGCGCAGATCTGAAGACCTTGTACATCACCTCATCGCGTGAGCATCGCACCGCAGAGGAGCTGGCACGTTATCCACAATCGGGCGATATTTTTGCGGTAGACGTTGCGGTGGCGGGGATCGCTGAGCCGTTATTCAAAGGCTAAGCAGCATGATGCCGTGCCCAGGGGCACGGCATCGGGAGGAAACTTAGCTGCGATGCAGCACCGGTTCCTGCACATCGTGACGCTGTGGCAAGCGGATGCTGATGGAGAGGAACAATGAAATCACCAGCAGGGTCATAATCAGGCTGAAAGTGATGGTGAAGCCACCAAATACCGACGCCACCAGCGAACCCAGCACGCTGCCGATACCAAAGCCGAGATAAATCAGGCCATAGTTTTTGGTCAGATTATTCAGGCCGAAGAAATCGCTCACCAATGACGGGAACACGGTGATGGTGCCGCCGAAGCTGAATGCCACACAGGCCAGAGAGATAAAGAAGGTAGATTCATTCATATGGGTGAACAGCAGGATGCCCATGCCCAGCAGTGACACCACCTGCGCCAGCGAAATCACCCGAATGCGCGCCATTTTATCGGACAGCACACCCAGAACCAGACGGCCGCTCAGATTGGCGATGGCAATCACGGTGACTGCGTTGGCAGCGGTAGCGGTACTGAGATGCACCAGACCTTCACCGATATCTTTCGCCACGCCGATGACATACAAACCGCTCATGCAGGCAGTCAGGAACATCAGCGCCAGCATCCAGTATTGTGGTAAACGCACGGATTGCGCCAGGGTGTAATCTTTAGCCTGCTGAACGGAAGCATTGTTGCTTTGTTGTACCGGTGCATCCCGCATCAGCAACGCACCGATCACAATCATCACCATCGCCATGACGCCCCAGATGATAAAGGTGTTTTCCAGTCCCTCGCTGCTGAGCAACGCGCCGCAGATAAATTTAAAGCCCAGACTCCCCAAACCGTAGGCACCAATCGCACAGGCGGAAATCACCCCTTTGCGTTCCGGGAACCATTTAACGCAGTTGGATAACGTCATCAGATAGCCTGCACCATCGGCCAGGCCAACCAGCACACCGGCGCTGAGGTACAGCATCATCAGATTATCGGCATGGGCAGTTAACCAGAAGCCCAACGCCATCAACACGCCAGCACCAATGGTGACGTTGCGTACGCCAAAACGTTCCTGCAATTTGCCCGCCAGTGAGGAAGCAATGGCCAGGCCAAGGCTCAGTAAACCAAAGGAGAAAGCCACCTGGCTGACAGGAGCATCGAGCTTCTGCGCCAGCTGACCATTAAACAGACTCCAGGTGTAGACCGAACCCAGCGCAAATTGGGTCAAAATGGTGCCAGCAAGCGTTAGCCAGCGGGTACGTTGATAACTCGGTGTTGTGCTTTTCATTTTTTTCTCTCCCATCCGGGAATTCGGAAACTGAGGCGATGATAAGCTCCCCTCGCGTACGCGTGTGGGGAAAGGGCGTGAAAGGCTGTGAGGGGGGAATGAAATGCAGCGAAACGGGTATGAACGACATTGCTGGCATGAAGCGATGTCATCGCGTGTGAAGCTATTGCTTTGCGTGATGATGTGTAACCAGATACGTCCGCAGCGGCGCTTTAGCTGCAAAATGGTGAAGTTTTGCCAGGCTTAAAATTCACTTAACAGGAGGAAATATGAAAGACCGAGCATATGAATCCGCGTCCAGTGAGGATGAAGTTTGCTGCATCATCGGTCAGGCGGTGATCGAGTTAAGCGATGAGCATCAACCGGTGAATAAATCCACGCTGTCGTTGAAACTACTGGCAATGGCCGACCGCGACAGAGACGATGAACGCATACTGCTTTACTGGATCGCCAGAAAAGCGATCAATCAACCTCACCAGCTCAATATCGGCGTGCAGGGCTGGCGCTAAGAGGACGAGAGAGCGGGCGCAATGCCCGCTCTCGTGTATTACGCCAGACGCAGACGTTTGGCTGCGGGCCAGCGGGCAAACATCACCATATTTCCCGCCAGAATCATCACCAGGCCAATAATGGCATTGCTATGCCACTGATAACCTTCATACAGAGTCGATAAGGTCAGCGCCACCAGCGGGAACAGCAACGTGCTGTAGGCTGCCTGGCTGGCACCAATGCGACCCACCAGCGTGAAATACGCACCAAATCCCAGCACCGAGCCAAAAATCGCCAGATAACTCATCGAACCCAGCCATTGCAGATTGAACGCCGGTGCCAGCGAATCGCCGTTGAGCAGCGCGAGGGCAGCCATGATCAGCGCACCGTACAACATGGCGTAGCTATTGGTGGTGAGTACATCACGCTGACGACGCTGGTGACGTGTGGAAATCATATTGCCAAAGGAGAAACCCAGCGTGCCGAGAGCGCTCAGCCCCACACCCCACAATAATTGCGGTGCCGGATGCGCGACGCGAATATCACCCCAAAACAGAGCGACGATGCCGCCTAATCCCAGAATCGCGGCGGGCAACAGGCGAAACGAGGGGCGCTGACGGAAGAAGATCCAGCTATTTAAGGCGTTATACAGCACCGCCATGGAGAAAATAACCGATTCCAGACCGCTGCTGATCCAGGCTGCGGCATGATAGAAACAGACAAAATTGAAGCCGAATACGCAGCAACCCTGCAAAACGCAGAACAGATGATCCTGCGCATCCAATTTTTTCAGGCGGCGAATCAGTTTCAGGATCACCAGCATGACCAGCGACGCCAGTAAAAAACGCCAGAACACCGCCACAAAGACCGGCGTATTGGCCGCTTCCTGTTGTAAAAAAATGGCGATCCAGGTTGTTCCCCAGATCATCACCACCGCCAGATACAACATCAGGTTCATTTTGCTCACTCCACAACACATTTGCGTTGAGTGTGCTGTGGAATGGGTTGGCTTACTTGCATCACCTTGCGTGTGAATTGCAAAATCTTGCGCTTTTTCCGCATGCGTCCCGATGTGGTCTGTTTTCTGTCCGGATGAATCCGTAAAATACCCGTTATCCACTAGAGAGCGATCCTGACCATGCCTGATTACCAGACTTTTAACATGCTACAGCGCCATAAAGCACAGCTGCGTGACAGCGTGCAGCTGAATAGCGGCATCAAGCTGGCGGCCTGGTTTAACAGTGGCGATCGCGTTACTAACCTCAGCGATCACCATACGCTCAGCCTGTACACCGCAGATGGCTACGATACCTGGCATAAAACGCAGCATGGCTGGCGCAATGGCGGTGGGCCGGACCGTTTCTGCCTGATGCCTTCCGGCACGGAATCGGTCTGGGACATCCGTGCTGACTTGTCGTTTGTACATCTTTATTGCACCGACCAGCATTTGCGGCAGATGGCCGAGCAGATTTGGGATCGCGACGCGGCTCGCCTCAATCTGCATGAGAAAGTGTTCTCAGATGACGATCGTATCACCCAGTTGTATCGTCATTTCCTGCTCAGCACCGACTGGCAACAGCCTGCCAACCAGCTGATGCTCAGCAGTGCATCGACCTTGCTGATGACACACCTGTTGCAGCACTACAGTGATGTCCAGTGGCAGGCACCCCAGGTACGCGGCGGGCTGGCACCGGTAGTGTTACGTCGCATCCTGGCTTATATCGATGAACATCTGGATCAACCGTTGACCCTGGCGCAGTTGGCGGGAGAGGCGGCGCTGAGCGAGTTCCATTTTGCCCGCATGTTCCGCACCAGCGTTGGCGTGGCCCCGCATCGATATGTGATGCGTCGTCGTATGGATGAAGCCCTGACGCTGCTGAAGCACACGGCGCTACCACTCACGGACATTGCGTTACGCTGTGGCTTCCATTCCTCCAGCCACTTCAGTAACCGCTTTCGTCAGCTGCATGGCGTGACGCCTTCGTTATGGCGGCAGAAGCAGGGGTGAGATCGTCTCGCGGTGTCCTACAGGAAGGGATTGATTCTGCAACGTAATGAAACGCGGGATTTGTTCTGCGAGTTCGTTTGCATTTCACGTTTTTGCTGCGTTTTTTTGGTGATTTTTCTGGGGATGTCGTTAGCATGGTAAATGATAACTTTTGGGATTATCACGGGATTTACAATGATAGCTAACATAAGGAGATCACATATGGAGATACAGACAACAAAGCAGGACGTGGATCTCGCCGCAATGAAAATTGATTTGGCGGTAATTAAGTCAAATTACATGACGCGCAGCGATCTTCATGAAGAAATCGGCAAACAAACGAAATGGCTGATGGCGGGTATAGTTACGACAGCCGGGCTTTCTCTGGCACTGGCTCGCTGGTTGTTTTGAATCTGATTCTAAAAGGGCTGCAACCGGCCCTTAATTTCCTTCCCTGTCAGGTCTTATCCCTGGCGTCATCAGATCCGCTGATAGGCACAACCCACTTTTAACCACACATTTCGTTAGTGACGTAGATGTCTTTCAGATGGGATGAACAGGAAGGAAAGGTGGCTCATGGCGTTCCCTGCAGGGATCGAACCTGCAACTAGCCCTTAGGAGGGGCTCGTTATATCCATTTAACTAAGGGAACGTCGGCGCGCAGTATAGCGTACCACCAGCACGAATTTAACCGCGTAGTCACCGTTTGCTCAATATCTCGACAAATCAGAGGGATTTCTCACATTTCCTTCCGTTTTTGCTCCGCGCGAGCTTTCGCTTTTGCCGCTTCACTCATGTCATTACGAATCTGGGCGTGGCTGATTAAGGCAAAAATCAGCGTACCGCCAGTGATGTTCCCGAGCAGCGTCGGCAGGGCGAAGGGCCAGAAAAATTCATACCAGGCGATGTTGCCGGCAAACACCAGATACAGCACTTCCACCGAGCCAACCACGATGTGCGCTAAGTCGCCCAGCGCGACCAGCCAGGTCATCATCACAATCACCACGATTTTTGCTGCACCCGCATAAGGGAACATCCACACCATGGTGGCGATGATCCAGCCGGAAATCACCGCATTGGCAAACATCTCGCCCGGCGTATTCGCCATCACTTTTTCACTGATGACGGTGAATGCCTGACGAGTGGCGTCGTCGAAAATCGGCATATGATTAAAGGCCAGTGCGCCCAGCGCCGTGCCTGTCAGGTTGCCTGCCAGCACCACGCCCCATAAACGTAGCAGCAACAGAAAATTGCCCGGGGTAGGTTTGTGCATCACCGGTAGCACTGCCGTGACGGTGTTTTCAGTGAAAAGCTGCTGGCGCGCCATGATCACAATGACAAAGCCGAAGGTATAACCCAGATTTTCCAGTAAAAAAGCCCCTGGCACGCCTGCCAGATGGACCTGGAAAATACCTTTCGCCATCAGAGACGCTCCCATAGAAAGGCCAGCCGCAATCGCCGACCACAGCAGCGCCATACCATCACGTTCCAGCTCTTTTTCCCCGTCCTGGCGAATCTCCTCATGAATGGCGGCAGCGCGTGAGGGCAAGGCATCTTCATCCACTTCAATTTCCCTGCCCTGATCTTTTTCTTCACTTTCTACATCGTTGTGACCCTGTGAAACTGATGATGATGATTTCATGTTTTCCTCCGGTGATAATGCCGGTACGTAATAAGCGTAGCCGTTTTGCGCAACACTAATTTGTTACGTGAATTCAAATTAAGAGTAACAAGACTTTAACTGAGGTGGTTTTTTGAGCAGTTTATTGATCTGAACCGCCTGATTACCCCGATCGGGGGAGGTGTGACGGAGTTCACAGACTACGGCCCACAGATTCATTGTGGTATTATCCTGGCCTAATTTCATTGCTGTGATTCTCCCTTCTATGCTCGAAGTCATTAATCTCTCTTGCGTTCGCGATGAGCGTACCCTGTTCAATGGGCTGAGTTTTCGTGTTGAGGCAGGCGACATTGTGCAAATAGAAGGACCGAATGGCGCAGGCAAAACGTCACTGCTGCGTTTACTGGCGGGACTGAGTCGGGCGGAAGAGGGAGAGGTGCAGTGGCAGGGGCAGCCAATTCGACAGCAACGGGAAACATGGCATCAAAACCTGCTTTATCTTGGCCATCATCCGGGCGTGAAATCGGTACTCTCTCCGTTGGAAAATCTGCATTTCTGGCATGGCGACAGCCACGGTGAGGCGATTTTTGCCGCGCTGGAGCAGGTGGATCTGCTGGGTTATGAAGAGGTGCCAGTGGCACAACTTTCTGCCGGACAACAACGGCGCGTGGCGCTGGCCCGATTGTGGCTCAGCCCGGCAAAATTGTGGATTCTGGATGAACCGTTAACGGCAATCGATAAGGCCGGAGTGGAAAAACTCATGACACGCTTTGCCTGGCATGCCGATAACGGTGGGGCGGTGATTCTGACCACGCATCAGGATTTGCCGGATAGCGCGCAGCGCGTGCGTAAAATCCGCCTGACGTCGGAGTGGGCATGATGCTGGGCCGTGTTATTCAGCGCGAGCTGAAAATTGCTTTCCGCAGCGGGGCGGAAGTGATTAACCCGCTGTGGTTTTTCCTGATTGTCATCACGCTGTTTCCGCTGGGCATTGGTCCGGATCCGCAGCAGTTAGCACGGATTGCCCCCGGCATTGCCTGGGTCGCTGCTTTACTGGCATCACTGCTGGCGCTGGAGCGTCTGTTCCGCGATGACTTTCTGGATGGTTCGCTGGAACAGCTTTTGCTGTTACCCACACCGCTACCGGTAACGGTTCTGGGCAAAGTGATTGCTCACTGGCTGATTACCGGATTACCGCTGATTTTATTATCGCCGCTGGCGGCGCTGCTGTTGTCGCTTGATTTTGCCAGCTGGCGTGCCATGGCGTTGACCCTGTTACTGGGTACGCCAACCCTGAGTTTTCTTGGGGCAATTGGTACCGGATTAACCGTCGGGCTGCGACGTGGCGGGGTGTTACTGAGTTTGCTGGTATTGCCGCTGGCGATACCGGTTTTGATTTTTGCCAGTGCGGCGATTGATGCCGCCGGACAGGGACTGCCGATTGGTGGCTATCTGGCGATTCTTGGCGCCATGCTGGCAGGCAGCGCTACGCTCTCCCCGTTTGCAACGGCGGCGGCGCTGCGCATCAGCCTGCATTAAATCGTGCATCCACAGAGATGCAGTAATCTCTCTTCTTATATTGTGAGCTATGCAAATGTGGAAATGGTTAAACCAGTGGGCAAAGCCTGAAAAGCTGTATCAGCTTTGTGGCCGCTTAATTCCCTGGTTCGCGGTACTGGGGGTTGCCACCTTGTTGCTGGGGTGGGCGTGGGGTTTTGGTTTTGCGCCCGCCGATTATCAGCAGGGTGACAGCTTCCGCATCATGTACATCCATGTACCCGCGGCAATGTGGTCAATGGGCGTGTATGCCTCCATGGCGATTGCGGCGTTTATCGGCCTGGTGTGGCAGATGAAGATGGCTGACCTGGTCTCGGCAGCGATGGCACCGGTTGGGGCGGTGTTTACCTTTATCGCGCTGGTCACCGGTTCCGCTTGGGGTAAACCGATGTGGGGTACCTGGTGGATTTGGGATGCGCGGCTGACCTCCGAACTGGTGCTGCTGTTCCTTTATATGGGAGTGATTGCGCTGTATCACGCCTTTGATGACCGCCGTACCGCGGGTCGCGCCGCCGGGATTCTGATTCTGGTTGGTGTGATTAACCTGCCAATCATCCACTTCTCGGTACAATGGTGGAACACCCTGCATCAGGGCTCGTCTGGCATCCTGCAACAGGATATTGCGCCAAGCATGCGTACCCCGCTGCGCTGGGCAATTCTCGGTTATCTGCTGGTTTTCGTCTCGCTGACGCTGATGCGCCTGCGCAACATGATTTTGTTTACCGAACGTCATCGTCCGTGGGCGATTGAGGTAGCACAGGGAGGGCGCAAATCATGACGCCAGCTTTCTCTTCCTGGCAGGATTTCTTTGCCATGGGCGGTTATGCCTTTTATGTCTGGCTCGCCGTCGTCTTCACGCTGATTCCGCTGATAGGTCTGGTGCTGCACACCGTGCTGTTTCGCCGCCGGTTACTGGCGGAGATTCGCCAGCGTCAATCCAGGGAGCGTCGCATCCGTGCGGCCAAATCGAAAAAAGCCGCCAGTGAAGCGGCAGGAGAATCCGTGTGAATATCCGTCGTCGTAACCGCCTGACTGTGGTGGTGGCGGTGCTGGTGGGCTTAGGCCTGGCCACCGCGTTGGTGATGTACGCGCTGCGTTCCAATATCGACCTGTTCTACACCCCGAGTGAAATTTTGTATGGCAAGGGCGAGGATCATCAGAAACCTGAGCCTGGTCAGCGTCTGCGCGTGGGGGGCATGGTGATGCCGGGAAGCGTGAAACGCGATCCGAAAACCCTTGCCGTGTCGTTCAAAATTTATGACGCCAACGGCGTGGTGAGCGTCAGCTACGAAGGCATCCTGCCGGACCTGTTCCGCGAAGGGCAGGGCATCGTGGCGCAGGGCGTGCTGGAAGACGGCAACCTGGTGAATGCTAAAGAAGTGCTGGCGAAGCACGATGAAAAATATACGCCACCGGAAATTCAGGACGCGATGAAGAAAAACCACAAAGGACCTGCGGCATCATATCAGCAGGCGGGTGCCCAATCATGATGCCAGAAATTGGCAGCTTTCTGCTCTGCCTGGCGCTGGGACTGGCGCTACTGTTAAGTGTTTATCCGCTATGGGGCGCAGTGCGCCAGGATGCGCGTCTGATGGCGCTGGCACGACCGCTGACCTGGGGCATGTTTGCCTGTATCGCGGCCGCGTTTCTGGTGCTGGTACACGCGTTTATCGTCAACGATTTCACCGTGGCCTATGTCGCCACCAACTCCAACACGCTGTTGCCGGTGTACTACCGCATCGCGGCGACCTGGGGCGCGCACGAAGGTTCGTTGCTGTTGTGGGTACTGTTGCTCAGCAGCTGGACGCTGGCCGTGGCGATTTTCAGCCGTGGCATGCCGCAGGATGCGCTGGCGCGCGTGCTGTCGGTGATGGGGATGATCAACCTTGGCTTTTTGCTGTTTATCACCCTGACATCCAACCCCTTTACCCGCACCTTGCCGAACTTCCCGATAGATGGCAACGATCTTAACCCGATGTTGCAGGATATCGGCCTGATCTTCCATCCGCCGCTGCTGTATATGGGTTATGTCGGTTTCTCGGTTGCTTTTGCCTTTGCCATTGCTTCGCTGATGGCGGGGCGACTGGATACCGCCTGGGCGCGCTGGTCACGTCCGTGGACCACCGCCGCCTGGGTATTCCTGACTATCGGCATCGTGCTTGGCTCGGCCTGGGCCTATTACGAGCTGGGCTGGGGTGGCTGGTGGTTCTGGGATCCGGTAGAAAACGCTTCCTTTATGCCGTGGCTGGCCGGTACTGCGCTGATGCACTCACTGGCGGTGACGGAAAAACGCGGCAGTTTCAAATCCTGGACGGTGCTGCTGGCGATCACGGCGTTCTCGCTCAGTCTGCTTGGTACGTTCCTCGTGCGTTCCGGCGTGCTGGTGTCGGTACACTCGTTTGCGTCCGATCCGGCGCGCGGTATGTTTATCCTCGCCTTCCTGGTGATCGTGATTGGCAGCTCGCTGCTGCTGTACGCGATTAAAGGGGGCCAGGTACGCAGCCGGGTGCAAAATGAAACCTGGTCGCGTGAGTCTTTCCTGCTCGGCAATAACGTCTTGTTGATCGCCGCCATGCTGGTGGTGCTGCTGGGAACCCTGTTGCCGCTGGTGCATAAGCAGCTGGGGCTGGGCAGCATTTCTGTCGGTGAACCCTTCTTTAATACGATGTTCACCTGGCTGATGGCGCCGTTCGCGCTGATGCTCGGCATTGGGCCGCTGGTGCGCTGGCGTCGTGACGAGCCGCAGAAGTTGTGGAAACGCCTGGGGATCGCGCTGCTGGTTACGCTGATCCTCTCTATCGCCCTGCCGTGGTTGTTGCAGGATCGCATTGAAGCAATGACGGTGATCGGGCTGCTGATGTCGATTTGGGTGATCCTTCTGACGCTGATGGAACTGCATGAACGCGCCACCCATCGTCACACCTTCTTTGCTGGTCTGCGTCATCTGACGCGCAGCCACTGGGGTATGGTGCTCGGCCATCTTGGTGTCGCGGTGACGGTGATTGGCATCGCCTTCAGCACCCAATACAGCGTGGAACGCGATGTGCGTATGAAGTCGGGCGATAATGTTGATATCCATAATTATCACTTCATTTTCCGCGATGTTCACAATCTGCAGGGGCCGAACTACAGCGGTGGCGTCGCCATTATCGACGTGACCCGTGATGGCAAACCGGAAGCGGTGCTGCATGCGGAAAAACGCTTCTATACGGCGGCGCGTACCATGATGACCGAAGCCGCGATCAGCGGTGGCTTTACCCGCGATCTCTACGCCGCGTTAGGAGAGGAACTGGATGACGGTTCCTGGGCGGTGCGTATTTACTACAAACCGTTCGTGCGCTGGATTTGGTTCGGCGGCGTGTTTATGGCGGTGGGTGGCCTGCTGTGTCTGCTCGATCCGCGTTATCGTTCGCGCAAAAAAGCGCCACGGGAGGAGCAGGCATGAACAAGAAGATCCTTTTTATTCCGCTGGTGTTGTTTCTGCTGCTGGCTGCGGCGCTGCTGTGGCAGCTGTCGCGCAATGCTAACGGTGACGACCCGACGTTGCTGGAATCTGCGCTGATCGGTAAACCGGTGCCGGTATTTAAGCTGGAAGCCCTCGACAAGCCGGGCAAAATTTACAGCCAGCAGGTTCTGACCGATGGCAAACCGATTCTGCTTAACGTCTGGGCCACCTGGTGCCCCACCTGTCGCGCTGAGCATGAATACCTCAACACCCTGGCGGAAAAAGGTATTCGCGTAGTCGGTCTTAATTATAAAGACGATCGCACCAAAGCCGTGACCTGGTTGAATACGCTGGGCAATCCCTATGCTCTCAGCCTGTATGACGGTGATGGGATGCTCGGTCTCGATTTGGGCGTCTATGGCGCGCCGGAAACCTTCCTGATTGATGGTAAAGGCATTATTCGCTACCGCCACGCGGGCGACATGAACGAACGCGTCTGGCAGCAGGAAGTGAAACCGCTGTGGGATAAATACAGCAAGGAGGCGGGCGCGTGAAACGGCTGCTTCTTTTGCTCGCGGGGGTGCTGCTGAGCACCAGCCTGTGGGCAGCCATCGATACTTACCAGTTCGATTCAGTACAGCAGGAGGAGCAGTACCGCGACCTGACGGGTTCGCTGCGCTGCCCGAAATGCCAGAACAACAGCATTGCCGATTCCAACGCGATGATTGCGGCGGATATGCGCCTGAAAGTCTATGAATTGATGAAGCAGGGGCAGAGCCGACAGCAAATCATCAATTACATGGTGGCGCGCTATGGCAACTTCGTGACCTATGAGCCACCGGTTACGCCATCGACCCTGATTTTGTGGGTTGGCCCGGCGCTGTTTGTGGTGCTGGGTGGCCTGATCATTATCCTGCGCAGTCGCCAGCGTAAAACGCGCAGCGAACTGGATGAAAACGAACAACAGCGCCTTGCGGCGATTTTGAAGCGTGACGGGAAGTCGTAATGAGTGGATTCTGGATTACCCTGATTATTTTGCTGGCTGCGGCCTGTGCGCTGTTTCTCAGCGCGGGCTGGCGTCAGCGCGAGGCCAGCAATGGTGACCGCGATCGTCTGAATACTGATTTTTATCAGCAACGCCTGCGTGAGCTGGAGCGTGACGAAGAGGAAGGCGTGGTGGCGGAGCGCCCGGAAATGGTGCGCGAGCTGCAGCAAACCTTGCTGACTGATGTTCCGCAACAGAATGAAGCGACGCGCAAACATCAAAGCAGCCGTTGGATCCTGTTGCCGGGTGTCGGATTGCTGGTGGTGGTGTCGCTGGGAATGTATCTGAAAACCGGTGGGTTGGCCCAGCTGGCGGGCTGGACGTCAGTGCAGGAGGAATATCCGGCGCTGCGTGCCCGCGTGATGGACCCGCAGGCCAAACCGCTGACCATGGAAGAACTGGCGCGTCTGCAGCTGGGGTTGCGCACTTCATTGCAGTCTGACCCACAAAACCTGAATGACTGGACCATGCTGGGCCGCCTCGGCATGGTGCTGAACAATGCCAGCGATGCCAGCCAGGCATTCGAACGGGCGTTACAGCTGGCTCCGAATAATCTGGAACTGCAACAGGATTACGCCGAGGTACTGACGCGTTCCAGCGATCCGCAGGATAATCGTCAGGCCAGCGTGTTGCTGCGTGACCTGCTGAAACGCGATCACAGCAACGTGCGTACCCTGAGTTTGCTGGCCTTTAACGCCTTCGAGCAGCAGCAGTATGACGAGGCGATTGGTGCCTGGCAGATGATGCTGAAACTGTTGCCGGCAGGGGATAAGCGTATCGCGATGATCGAGCGCAGTATTGAACAAGCGAAAACTGACGCGGGACAGCAAAATACGCATCTGGCATTGACGGTGAGTTTAAATCCGCAGGCAGAAAAAATGTTGCCGCAAGGCGGAGTGATGTATATTTCTGTTACTGACGGTGTATCACCGGTGCCTGTGGCTGTGAAGCGTTTTCCGCTCAGCCATTTCCCGTTATCGCTCACGCTGGATGACAGTAACGCTATGATGCCTGACCGTTTATTGTCGGCGCAGCATCAGGTGCAGATCCGGGTTCGTATTTCGCGCGATGGTAGCGCCAATCCTCAGTCTGGCGACTGGTTTGGTTTAAGCGCGGTTACCCCCTGGGATGGTCATCAGCAACTTGCTGTGGAAATTAATCAGCAGCAGCCCTGAAGCGATACACCATTTTCACGCACAGGGAGATAAGAATGAATTACCGCCTGACCGGTCTGGCGCTGGCCAGTGTAATGCTGGTGGGATGTGCCAGTTCCAAACCGGCTGACAACGACGTACCTGCGCAGCGCAGTGACCCGCTTGAAGGCTTTAACCGCACGATGTTTAACTTCAACTACAACGTGCTGGATCCTTATGTGGTGCGTCCGGTAGCGGTGGCCTGGCGTGATTACGTGCCAGTGCCGGCGCGTACCGGGCTGAGTAACTTCCTCGGCAACCTCGATGAACCGGCGAGCATGGTCAACGCCTTCCTGACCGGCGAGCCGCGTCGGGCGATGATCCACTTTACGCGCTTCTTCCTGAACACCACCTTAGGCCTGGGTGGTTTTATCGACGTTGCGGGTAAAGCGAACCCGGAGCTGGCGCGTGAAGAGCCCCATAAATTTGGTAGCACGCTGGGGCGCTACGGAGTCGGTTATGGTCCGTATGTGGAGCTGCCAGCTTATGGTAGCTTTACGCTGCGTCAGGATGGTGGGGATTACGTTGATACACTCTATCCGGTGTTAAGTTGGCTCACCTGGCCGATGTCGATCGGTAAATGGACGCTGGAAGGGGTGGAAACCCGCGCCCAGTTGCTCGATTCCGACGCTATCCTGCGTCAGCAGCAGGACCCTTATGCGTTTGTGCGTAATGCTTACTTCCAGCGTAACGACTTTCTCGCCAATGGCGGTAAGCTGAAGCCGGAAGAGAACCCGAACGCGAAAGCGATTCAGGGTGAGCTGAACGAGATTGATGCGGAATAAATAATAAGAAAGGCGGCTGATTCAGCCGCCTTTTTTTCAGGTCGCCATTAATGGCGACCCTACATCTGTAGGGTGCGCATTCATGCGCACCTGAACACATCAGAACTTATAGTTAAAGCCCGCCGCATACAGCATCGCTTTACCTTCAGATCTAAAGGTGTAATTACCTTCTTTGATGGTCACGTTCTGGCCGTGCATATAAGAAACACCCACATCCACTGACGCATCCTTATTGAAGGCATAAGACGCACCGGCGCTCAGCCACAGACGATCCTGGTCAGGAATGGAGATGGAGCGTTTATCGGCCGGAACCGGGCTGTCATCAAAGGCGATACCGCCACGGAAGGTCCAGTTATCATCGTAGAAGTAAGTGGTACCCAGCGCGATGCGGTAGGCATCGTGGAAGCCTTCATCTTTGTAGAACAGGGTCTGACCATTGTTAGTGGCTTTCAGCTCCTGGAACTGGCTCCAGCTGGTGTAGGTCAGGCTGTAGTGAACCGCCCATTGTGGTGCCACTTTATGCCAGCCAGACACTTCCCACATTTCCGGCAGATTCAACGTCAGAGAACCCGGAATAGTCGATCCACCGGTGGCATATGGCAGACCTAAACCCATTGCCTGGTTGATCGGGTTAACGTATGTCGGCAGGTTACTTTTATATTCGCCGTCGAAGTCGATTTTTACTTCAGAGCGATAGGTAAAGCCAAAGCGGTTATTTTTATCCACTTCATACAAAATACCGGCATTCCAGCCATAGCCCCATTCGTTGCCTTTCAGGCGGGCGATTTGTGTATCAGCAGGAATACCGAGTGCGGCACCCGATTCACCGGCGTAACGTTCGATTTTGGCTTTGGCATATACCGCATCAAAACCGACACCGAAACTGAAATGTTCATTCAGGCGATAAGCCGTGCTGAGGTTAAAGTTGCCGGTCGTCAGATCGGTAGTACCGCCATAACCGCCTGCGGTATAACCGTTATTAAATTCGGTTGCCAGTCCGTAGTTAGAGGTCACGGAAGCGCCCACCCACCATTGATCATTGATGGGATGAACGTAGTGGATATTGGGGATCCACTGATTAGGTGCGATATTTTTAGCATCAAGGCTGCGGCCGGTAGGGCTGGTGCCGCTGATATTTACGTCGGGATCAATATAAACCGCGCCGATGGAAAATTCAGGACGATCCATCAATGCCATGGTTGCCGGGTTACGGCTGGCGGAGGCGGCGGTATCCCCCATTGCTCCTTCACCAGAATATGCACGACCTAAACCAATTGCTGAAAATTCGTTAAGTTGAAAGCCCGCTGCGTAAACATGAGAAGAGACGAGCGCCACTGCAGCTGCCACAGCCGACTTTGCAAACAGGTTCTTATGGTTCATGACCACAACCTCATATGAATTATTATTGAACGTTGTTACATCGCGTAACAAGGGACGGCGGATTGTAGGGACTGACGACAAAGACACATATCAGACCAGTGCGACGAGTATAGGTCGGACCTGTGTCATTGTTGCAATAATGTTTTTAAAATATTTCCAGTTTGATCGATAAAATCAGATCTGCTTAACAAAATCTTTGCCATCAGCTTTCAGCATAGCGAGTCAAATTTGTTCTGGATCAATTTATAGTGTGATATTCGTCACTTAGCAGGCTGTGCGTGGCGATGGTGGGGTATCAGGCGTACACTTTGAGGCAGAAATAATCCCTTTTTGTCTGTTTTATCATCAGGAGAAGACGATGACTGATGCCATTAAAAACTGTAGTGCGAACGAGACAGCAGCCTGCTGCTGTGTGGATGTTGGCACCGTCATGGATAACACCGACTGCGCTGCAAGCTGGTCCGGCTTGTTTGCTGACCGCCACGCGGCGGAAGCGATGCTCAAACATTTAACTGATCGGGCGCGCCAGGTCGAATCCGATCCCTGCGATATCCGCTCACGCTTTGTTGAAGAAGCCGCCGGTGTGCGCCTGAATATTGATTTCACCTTTGCCTGCCAGGCAGAAGCACTGATCTTCCAGCTCGGCCTGCGTTAATCCTCCCTCGTCTGCCGGACACCGTTCCGGCAGCGTTTTTCAATTTCGTGTTTCTCCTCGCACTTTTTCTCTCTGCATATTGGCGACTTACACGCTCCTGGTTAACACTGATGATCAGGTCAGACCTCTTTGGGCAATGACGCCCCGGTCAAATAGCACAGGTGACAGTTGATGAGCAAAGCGCAGCCGCTGCTGACGCGTCAGGGCGAACGCATCGCCATAACCCACGGACTCCGTACTCCTTTTGCCCGCCAGGCGAGTGACTTCCATGGCATTCCGGCGCTGGAACTGGGGCGCATGGTGGTGAGTGAACTCATGGCGCGCAGTGAACTGCCGATAGACGTCATCGATCAATTGGTGTTTGGCCAGGTGGTGCAGATGCCGGAGGCCCCGAATATCGCCCGTGAAATCGTGCTGAGCAGCGGCCTGAGTGTGCACACCGATGCTTACAGCGTCAGCCGTGCCTGCGCCACCAGCTTCCAGGCGGTGGCGAATGTGGCGGAAAGCCTGATGGCGGGCAGCATCGATGCCGGGATTGCTGGCGGGGCTGATTCCTCATCCGTGTTGCCGATTGGTGTCAGCAAAACCCTGGCGCGGGCGCTGGTTGATCTCAACAAGGCACGCCGCTTCAGCCAGAAATTACAGATTCTGCGTCGCCTGCGTCCGCGTGACCTGCTGCCGGTGCCACCTGCCGTCGCGGAGTACTCCACCGGCCTGCGCATGGGCGACACTGCGGAGCAGATGGCAAAATCGCACGGCATCACCCGTGAACAACAGGATGCGTTAGCGCTGCGTTCACACCAGCGTGCGGCGCGCGCCTGGGAATCGGGGGTGCTGGCGCAGGAAGTGATGCCCGCCTTTGTGCCACCGTGGAAAGCACCGGTCGAGCAGGACAACAACGTGCGTTTCAACGCCAGTGCGGCGGATTATGCCCGGTTACGTCCGGCATTTGATCGTCGCCACGGCACGGTGACCGCGGCCAACAGCACGCCATTAACCGATGGTGCGGCGGCGGTGATCCTGATGCGTGAAGGCCGCGCCCGCGAGCTGGGCATCACGCCGCTGGGCTATCTGCGCAGCTATGCCTTTAGCGCTATTGATGTCTGGCAGGATATGCTGTTGGGACCGGCGTATGCCTCGCCGCTGGCACTGGAGCGCGCAGGCGTTAGCCTGAGCGACCTGACCTTAATTGATATGCACGAAGCCTTTGCGGCACAGACGCTGGCAAATCTGAAAATGTTCAATGATGAGCGTTTTGCGCGTGAGGTGCTGAACCGCCCACACGCCCTCGGCGAAGTAAATGAAGAACGATTCAACGTGCTGGGCGGCTCGATCGCTTATGGGCATCCTTTTGCCGCCACCGGTGCGCGTATGATCACCCAGACTTTACAGGAACTGCGGCGGCGCGGTGGCGGGCTGGGCCTGGTCACCGCCTGTGCAGCGGGTGGATTAGGGACAGCGATGGTACTGGAGGCCGAATAATGAGTGATTCCGCATTCCACCTGCACATGCGCCTCGACCATATCGGTGTGATCACCATCGATGTACCGGGTGAAAAGATGAACACCCTGAAGGCGGAGTTTGTGCCGCAGATTATGGCGGTGCTGGCTGAAGCGCGGCGCGATCCGCAGCTGGCGGGGCTGGTGTTAATCTCCTGCAAACGCGATAACTTTATCGCCGGGGCGGATATCAGCATGATTGACAGATGTACGACTGCCGAAGAAGCCGAGGCCCTGGCACGCCAGGGGCAGGAAGTGATGGCGATCATTGCCGCGCTGCCTTTCCCGGTGGTGGCGGCGATTCACGGTGCCTGTCTCGGCGGTGGCCTGGAACTGGCGCTGGCATGCGACGCGCGTATCTGTTCGCTCGATGACAAAACCCGTCTTGGCCTGCCGGAAGTCCAGCTGGGCTTATTGCCGGGCTCCGGAGGCACGCAACGGCTGCCACGGTTGATTGGGGTGCAGCAGGCGCTGCCATTGATCCTGACCGGCAAACAGCTGCGGGCAAAGCAGGCATTGAAACTGGGGATAGTGGATGATGCGGTGCCGCAATCCATTCTGCTGGAAACGGCCGTTGCGCGGGTATTGCAGGGTAAAAAGACTTTGCGAACGCTGCCGTGCCGCGACCGCCTGATGCAGGGGCCGATCGCCAGACATCTGTTGTTCGCGCTGGCAAAACGTCAAACCGACAGCAAAACCCACGGCAACTATCCGGCTGCCGATCGTATTTTGCAGGTGGTGCGCACCGGGCTGGAGCAGGGCAGCAGTGCCGGCCATGAAGCCGAAGCGCGTGCTTTTGGTCAACTGGCGATGACCAGTGAATCCGCCGCGCTACGTGGCCTGTTCTTTGCCTCCACGGCGATGAAGAAAGAAGCCTTTGCCGATGCCGCTCCGCATGAGTTAACGCATATCGGCGTATTAGGTGGCGGTCTGATGGGCGGGGGTATCGCCAGCGTGACGGCGCTCAATGCCGGATTGCCGGTACGTATCCGCGATATCAATCTCAGCGGCATCAACCATGCGTTGCAGTACAGTTGGGATCGGCTGACGCAGCGGCTGAAGCGGCGGCAGATCAATGCTGCCCAGCGTCAGCAGCAGATGGCGTTGATCAGTGGCAGCCAGGATTATCAGGGCTTCGCCCGGCGCGATCTGGTGATTGAGGCGGTATTTGAAGATTTGGCGCTGAAGCAGCAAATGGTGGCAGAAATTGAGTCCCATTGTCAGCCGCATACCGTTTTTGCTTCCAACACCTCATCGCTGCCGATTAGCGCTATTGCGGCCAATGCGCAGCGCCCGGAAAACGTTATCGGCCTGCATTTCTTCAGCCCGGTGGATAAAATGCCGCTGGTGGAGGTGATTCCCCATAGTGGCACCTCGGCGCAGACGCTGGCGACTACGGTGCAACTGGCACGTGAGCTGGGTAAAACCGCGGTGGTGGTGGCGGACCAGCCGGGTTTCTACGTCAACCGCATTCTTGCGCCCTATATAAATGAAGCGATACGTTGCCTGCTGGAAGGTGAGCCGATTGAGCATATTGATCGTGCGCTGGTGAAGTTCGGTTTTCCGGTGGGTCCGTTACAACTGCTGGATGAAGTGGGTATCGACGTCGGCAGTAAAATCAGCCCGATTTTGCAACAGGCATATGGTGAACGTTTCAGCGCCCCGGAAGCGGTTGGGAAGATTCTCGCCGACGATCGCAAAGGGCGTAAGAACGGCAAAGGTTTCTATTTATACCTGCGCAGCCGCTGGCCGACGAAGCGGAAAGCCGATGTGTCGATTTACCGTTTGCTGGGGATTAAACCGCAGGCGCAGCAGAGCGAGCTGCAAATTGCAACGCGCTGCGTGATGATGATGCTGAACGAGGCCGCGCGCTGTCTGGATGAAGGGGTGATCCGTAGCGCGCGCGACGGTGATATTGCTGCCGTGTTCGGTATCGGTTTTCCCCCCTTTCTTGGCGGGCCTTTCCATTATATGGATCAACGCGGGGCCGGGGAGATGGTCAATACATTAAATGCTTTAATGCAGCGTCATGGCGATCGTTTCACCCCTTGTGACGCCCTGATGACGGCGCTACAACAACAAACGAAATTTTACATTTCTGCACAAATTTGAATAGGCTTACAGATTCAGCGGGTTAGATAGCATGCTAAGAAATGGCTTATGCAGCAGCATTCCGAGATATGCTTATTTAATAAACAACCGGTTGACTATACTGAAGCCATTGCGGTAAAACACAGCGTTCATTCGCAGAATGAAGCGTCTGGTGCTGTGGTACCGGACGATATCGACAAACAACAGCGGTGCTTTATGCAAGTTTTTATCATGCGTCATGGCGATGCGGCTCTGGAAGCAGCAAGTGATTCAGTCAGGCCACTCACGATTTGTGGATGTGACGAATCACGCCAGATGGCGAGCTGGCTTAACGGCCAGGCGCTGGATATCGAACGGGTGCTGGTCAGCCCCTATCTGCGTGCCGGGCAAACCCTCGCAACGGTACGCGAAGCTCTGCCTCTGCCGGCAGAGCAGGACGTGTTGCCAGAGCTGACGCCAGGGGGCGATCCGGGGCTGGTGGCCTGCTATTTGCAGACGCTGGCGAACGAAGGGGTGAAATCGGTACTGGTGATTTCGCATCTGCCGCTGGTGGGATATCTGGTTTCTGAACTCTGCCCGCAGGAAACACCACCGATGTTTGCTACCTCGGCGATTGCCTGCGTCAATTTTGACCCGGCAGCCTGTGAAGGTAAGCTGGAGTGGCAGGTCAGTCCATCCAAACTGGCTAAAGCGATGTAATCCCGCCGTGGGCCGCTGGTGCGGCCCTGATTCTTTATGGCAGCTCTGGCGGTTGCCACTCTTCAACTTCAATCAGCACCAGTAACGCGGCGTCGCCGCCAAACATTTTCGGTGCCTGATGAAATGCCATCACCCACGGATGTTGTGCCAGCCACAGCGGCGTTTGCTGCTTGAGGATGTGTTTGCCGTGGCCGGTCATCACGCTGGCGCAAAACAGATGCTCACGACGACAGGCGGCAATCAGCGCGCCCAGTTCCTGCTTGGCCTGCATCTGGGTTAAGCCGTGCAGATCGAGAAAAATTTCCGGGGTATAGTCGCCGCGCCGCAGTTTTTTCAGCTCATAATGGCTGACATCCGCGCGCACGTAGCGCATCGGACCGTCACTGGACAGCAGAGGCTGAAACTCATCAGAGAAGTAATGGCTGTTGTCGGCCTGCTCGGAAAGCAACCTTTTCAACGGGACTTCGCGTGTTTTCACCACCGGTTTATGCACGATGGTGTCCTGTTTCATTTTGCGCGTTCCGCTCATTAACTGGCGAAACAGCGCCTGATCGTCCTGGCTTAGCGGCGTCTTCTTACTCATGTCTCAATAAATATCATCAGAAATGGCGGGGGAACCCGATGCCATACCTTACCTTTAAGTGTTAACTAATGTCAGCTTTTTCACCTTGCCGCGCTGAATTCTGCCCGGCTTCGTGGCAAACTATCGGCCGATTGATTTTATGGCCTGCTGGAGGGCTACGTGGACAAAATTTTCGTCGATGAGGCAGTCAATGAACTGCACACCATTCAGGATATGCTGCGCTGGGCTGTCAGCCGTTTCTCTGCGGCCGGTATCTGGTATGGCCACGGCACAGACAACCCCTGGGACGAAGCGGTACAACTGGTCCTGCCCACCCTCTGGCTGCCGCTTGATATCCCGGAAGACATGCGCCATGCGCGCCTGACGGCCAGCGAACGTCATCGCATCGTGGAGCGTGTGATTCGCCGCGTGAACGAGCGCATTCCGGTAGCGTATCTCACCAATAAAGCCTGGTTCTGCGGCCACGAATTTTATGTTGATGAGCGCGTGCTGGTGCCGCGTTCACCGATTGGTGAATTGATTGAAAACCGTTTCGCCGGGCTGATTAGCGATAATCCTGCGCATATTCTCGACATGTGTACCGGCAGCGGTTGCATCGCCATCGCCTGTGCTTATGCTTTCCCGGAAGCCGAAGTGGACGCGGTGGATATCTCCACTGACGCGCTGGCGGTGGCGGAACGTAATATTGAAGAACACGGTTTGCTTAATCATGTGACGCCGATCCGTGCCGATCTGTTCCGTGGTCTGCCGGGCGTGAAATACGATCTGATCGTCACCAACCCGCCGTACGTCGATGCGGAAGATATGGACGATCTGCCGGGTGAATATCGCCACGAGCCGGAGCTGGGCCTGGCGGCAGGCAGCGATGGCCTGAAGCTGGTGCGCCGCATCCTCGCCTGCGCGCCGGATTACCTGAGCGAGCAGGGCGTATTGATTTGTGAAGTGGGTAACAGCATGGTGCATATGATCGAGCAATATCCCGATGTGCCCTTTACCTGGCTGGAGTTTGACAACGGTGGCGACGGCGTATTTATGCTGACCCGTCAGCAGATCGTTGATGCTCAGCATCACTTCTCTTTCTACAAAGACTAAAAACGAGGGCGAATATTCGCCCGCAACAAGGAATTAGCATGGCCGGAAACAGCATCGGACAATTTTTTCGCGTTACCACTTTTGGCGAGTCGCACGGTATTGCGCTGGGCTGCATTGTTGATGGCGTGCCCCCCGGCATTCCACTGACCGAAGCGGACATTCAGCACGATCTGGATCGTCGTCGTCCTGGTACGTCACGCTATACCACGCAGCGTCGTGAGCCGGACCAGGTGAAAATTTTGTCTGGTGTGTTTGAAGGCGTCACCACCGGGACGTCAATTGGTCTGCTGATTGAGAACACCGACCAGCGTTCACAGGACTACAGCGCCATTAAAGACCTGTTCCGTCCTGGCCATGCGGATTACACCTACGAACAAAAATATGGCCTGCGCGATTACCGTGGTGGTGGCCGTTCTTCGGCGCGCGAAACGGCGATGCGTGTGGCGGCGGGTGCCATCGCGAAAAAATACCTGCAGATGAAGCACGGTATTCAGGTACGTGGCTATCTGGCACAGATTGGCGATGTGGCCTGCGAGCTGAAGGACTGGAGCATCGTGGAAGAAAACCCGTTCTTCTGCCCGGATGCTGACAAACTGGAAGCGCTGGATGAACTGATGCGCGCGCTGAAAAAAGAAGGCGATTCCATCGGTGCCAAAGTGACGGTGATGGCGGAAAACGTGCCACCGGGTCTGGGCGAGCCGGTATTTGATCGCCTGGATGCGGATCTGGCGCACGCGCTGATGAGCATCAATGCGGTGAAAGGGGTGGAAATTGGCGACGGCTTCGCGGTGGTTAACCAGCGTGGCAGCCAGCATCGTGATGAAATCCGCGCCAATGGTTTCCAGAGCAACCATGCGGGCGGCATTCTCGGCGGTATCAGTAGTGGCCAGACCATCAGCGCCAACCTGGCGATGAAACCGACCTCAAGCATCACCGTGCCGGGCAAAACCATCACCCGCGATGGCGAAGAAGTTGAGATGATTACCAAAGGTCGTCACGATCCTTGCGTAGGTATCCGTGCAGTGCCGATTGCCGAAGCGATGATGGCGATCGTGCTGATGGATCACCTGCTGCGCCAGCGGGCGCAGTGTGCTGATGTTCATTCCACTGTTCCGCGCTGGTAAATCGATGCATCGCTTGCTGCTGACTCTCGCCGCGCTGCTGTGCAGTGCGGTTGCCGGGGCTGCCACGCCCTGGCAGCAAATTTATCAACCGATTAGCGGTGCGCCGCAGTCGATTGGCAGCTTTGCCAATGGCTGTATCGTCGGTGCTGCGCAATTACCGCTGAATTCACCCAATTACCAGGTGATGCGCCAGGATCAGCGGCGTTATTACGGCCACCCGGATCTGATCGCCTTTATACAGCGTCTCAGTACCCAGGTGCACCAGCTGCAACTGGGGCAGGTGCTGATTGGCGATATGGGAATGGCGGCGGGAGGGCGCTTCAGCAGCGGTCACGCCAGCCACCAGACCGGGCTGGATGTCGATATCTGGCTGCAACTGCCGCAAAGCCGCTGGACGGCGCAACAATTGCTGAAACCGCAGCCACTCGATCTGGTCGCTCCCGACGGTAAACAGGTCGTGGCGCGCCACTGGCAGCCGCAGATTGATAGCCTGATCAAACTGGCGGCGAAAGATGATGAAGTGACGCGTATCTTCGTCAATCCGGCGATTAAAAAGCAGCTTTGTGCCGACGCGGGTAGCGATCGTGCCTGGCTGAATAAAGTGCGTCCGTGGTTTGCCCATCGTGCGCATATGCATGTCCGTCTGCGTTGCCCGCCAGGTAGCCTGGAGTGCCAGGATCAGGCTCCTCCGCCGCCAGGTGATGGCTGTGGTGCTGAGCTGAACAGCTGGTTCCTGCCGAAGCAACCTGGCAGCACGCCACCGGTTAAAAAAGAACCGCCGCCGTTGCCACCTTCTTGTCAGGCGTTGCTTGATAAACATCTTCTGTAGGAATAGCCATGGAATGGTTCGTTGCCAGCCCTTTGGCGCTGGTCGTGTTGTTTGGTGTGTCGGTTCTGGCCGCATTTATTGATTCCATCGCCGGTGGCGGTGGCCTGCTTACCCTGCCGTCGCTGCTGGCGGCAGGACTCTCTCCCGCTCAGGCGTTAGCGACCAATAAACTGCAATCGGTCGGCGGATCTTTCTCCGCCAGCCTGTATTTTGTGCGGCGCGGCGCGGTGAAGTTGCATGCACAGCGACTAAATATCGCCATGACCTTTATCGGTGCGGTGTGCGGTGCGGTGCTGATTCAGCATATGCATGCTGACGTATTACGCCAGATGCTGCCGCTGCTGCTGATCGGTATTGGGCTGTGGTTCCTGCTGATGCCGCGCATCGGCGAGCAGGATCGCGCGCAGCGCCTGCACGGCCTGGCCTACGCCCTGGTGGGTGGCGGTTGCGTCGGTTTTTACGATGGCTTCTTTGGCCCCGGTGCCGGGTCGTTTTATGCGCTGGCTTTCGTCACCTTATGCGGCTTCAACCTGGCAAAGGCTACCGCGCACGCCAAAATCCTCAACTTCACCTCCAACTTTGGTAGCCTGCTGTTTTTTATGTTTGGCGGCAAAGTGGTGTGGGGCACCGGGCTTATCATGCTGCTGGGTGCGTTTTGTGGTGCCAGGCTCGGCGCGCGCCTGGTGCTGAGCCGTGGACAGAAACTGATCCGCCCGATGGTGGTGACGGTGTCAGCGGTGATGAGCGCCAAACTGTTATGGGATAGCCACGGCAGCGCGCTGCTGGCATGGATGGCCACCCTGTGATCAAACACTCGTCAATACCGGCGCCCGATGCGACAATGACGCCGGTTTTCAACAGAACAATGACATCATGAGTACAACACATCATTACGAGCAGCTGATTAGCGTGTTCGATAGCTGCTTTCAGGATGAGTTTCAGACGCGTCTAATTAAAGGCGACGATGAACCCATCTATCTTCCCGCTGATGAGACTTCGCCGTGGCATCGTGTGGTGTTTGCTCACGGCTTTTATGCCAGTGGATTGCATGAAATTTCTCACTGGTGCATCGCGGGTGCCGAGCGGCGCAAGCTGGTGGATTTTGGTTACTGGTATTGCCCGGATGGGCGCGATGCGCAGACGCAAAGCCAGTTTGAATCGGTAGAGATCAAGCCGCAGGCGCTGGAGTGGTTGTTTTGTGTGGCGGCGGGCTTTCCCTTCAACGTAAGTTGTGACAATCTCGAAGGAGATTGTGAGCCAGATCGCATCGCGTTTCAGCGTAAGGTGCATGCCCAGGTGATGGCCTACCTTGAACAAGGCATCCCGGCACGTCCGGCGCGTTTTATTCAGGCTTTAACCGATTATTACGGTACGCCTGCGCTGACGGCAGCACACTTTCCCTGGCCGGAAGATCTGTGATCAAAAATGCGTAGCAACGCGATTTATCGCGCCGCTACAACTGAACAGCATATGAGGATAAAGATGATCGTAGAGTTTGAGTCACGCATTCTGGCGCTGATTGACGATATGGTGGACCACGCCAGTGACGACGAGCTTTTTGCGGGCGGTTATCTGCGCGGACATCTGACGCTGGCAGTGGCGGAAATTGAGCAAACCGGTGAACACACACCGGAAGCGTTGCAGCTTCAGGTGACCAACAGCCTGCAAAAGGCCATCGCGGCGGGTGAACTGTCACCGCGTGACCAGGTGCTGGTGGTCGGCATGTGGGATAATCTGTTTAACCAGGCGCGCAAGTCTGCCTGATGAATCGGGGCGGGGATCGCTTACCGTCCCGCCTTCTTTCCTTTCAGCAGTTTTCTTACCCAGTATCGATTCGGATTCATCGCCGCCAGTGTGGCTGCGTCCAGCGGCTGCGGCTCTCCACTCATTTGTGCGGCCAGCACTTCAGCAGCCATTGGCGCACTGCATAATCCGCGCGACCCGAGCGCACCCAGCACAAACAATCCCGGATAGAGTGGGGCATCTGCCACCGCTGCGCCTTGCGCGCGTTGTTCGGCGAGTGTGGCGTATTGCGTCAGCGTTGCCTCGTAGTCCGGCACGCTGCCTGCCATTGGCAAATGGTCGCGCGTGGCACAGCGCACACCGTTACGCGCTTCGCCACGGCTGACATCAACCTGGGCTGGCCATCCGGCATCCGGCAGGCAATTCATCAGGCGCTGGCGATTTTCCTGCTGGTCATCGGCGCGATACGCCGTATCGGTTGCGCCACGATGGTAGCTGGCCCCGATGCAGTGGGTGGCGTAATTTGGGCTGACCGGCGTGAGATAACCGTCATAGCACAGCACGCAACGCAACGCCCCCAGCGCTGGGTTGGTGGGGACATGACTCACCTGGCCTGCCACCGCATACACCGGTAGCGGCTGGCTTTGGGGGATATCCAGCAGCGCATGACCGTTAGCCAGCACCACCTGTTGATGCTGCACTTCCTGCTTATCAACGAAACTCAGCTTCCAGCCATCTTCCTGACGTTGTAACTGGCTGAGGCGATGCAGCCAGTGAACCCGCAGGCCCTGGCTTTGGGCAAATTCCAGCAGGTTGCTGGTCAGTTCAGAAGGCGACAGCCAGCCGCCGTGCGGGTAGTAAATACCGCCCATACCCAGTTCAACACCGGCCAGCGCTTCCGCTTCTTCTTTATTCACGCCATAGGCGATGTCGCGCGGCAGGCCCATATCCAGCATCTGGGCAATTTTGTCAGCGCTTTTCTCGTCCCAGCCCAGTTGCAGCACGCCGCTCCAGTCGTGCTCAAATATCACCGGCAGCGCATCATACAAGCGGCGGGCGAAGCTGAATGCAGCCGGGAAAAAACAGGCCAACGCCGGATCGTGCTGATTCAGTAGCGGGTAGAGCGCGCCCTGGCGATTGCCAGAGGCACCCAGTGCCGGAGCGGCATCGGCACAGTACAGGGTCACGCGCCAGCCACGCCGCAACAGCGCCAGCGACAACACTGCGCTGGCAACGCCGCCGCCAATCAGCGCCACTTCCTGGCTCTCCGCTTTGGGTCGTGCATACCACGGCTGACGCGGCGGCAGGGCCGGGGTAGTGGTTAATTCACCGGTCAGCATTTCGCGTTTATGACCAAATCCTTTGCGTTTGGTGATGCTAAAACCGGCTTCCTGCAAACCACGGCGGACAAATCCAGCCGAGGTGAAGGTGGCCAGCGTGCCGCCTGGCCGCGCCATGCGTGCCATGGCGGCAAACAGTTCTGGCGTCCACATCTCCGGGTTTTTCGCCGGGGCAAAGCCATCAAGAAACCAGGCATCTACCTGACGATGCAGACTGTCATCAAAGGTATCAATTAGCGCGTTAATATCCCCTAGCCACAGGTCAAGCGTGACCTCGCCGCCTGCAAACAGCAGTCGCTGGCAGCCCGGCAACGCCGCGGGCCACTGCTGCTGGAGTTGTCTGGACCAGGGTTGCAGTTCCGGCCAGTGGGCGTGGGCAGCGACCAGGTCCGGATGCGTCAGCGGGAATTTTTCACAGCTAATAAAGTGCAGACGCCGCAGGCGGGCAGTGGGGTGCTGAGTACGGAAATGGTCGAACGCCTGCCACAGCGTGAGAAAGTTGAGGCCGGTGCCAAATCCGCTCTCTGCAACAATAAACAGGTCGCGATCGTGTTCAGGGAAGCGCCGCGGAATCCGATTGCCATCAAGGAAGACATAACGCGTCTCCTCCAGACCATTATCGTTGGAGAAGTAGACATCGTCGAAGGCTTGCGAAACAGGTGTACCCTGTTCGTTCCAGTTTAATTGTGCGTGCTCAACCGGGGATAACTTCAAGGGAAAGGTCCATATTTCAGGCAGTGGCGTGATTTTAGCGAGAGCTGTCACATGACGCAAATTTACAAAAGGAAATGGCTGATCGGACTTGTTCGGCTTACAACTGTAAGCTAGAGTGCACGTCAATCCAAAAGAAGTGGAAGAGGACTATTTTAATGAAACGTGCAGTGATTACTGGCCTGGGTATTGTTTCCAGCATTGGTAATAACCAGCAAGAGGTGCTGGCATCTCTGCGTGAAGGGCGTTCTGGTATCACTTTCTCCGAAGAGATGAAAGAAGCCGGGATGCGCAGCCACGTATGGGGTAACGTAAAACTGGACACCACCGGCCTTATTGATCGCAAAATCGTGCGTTTCATGAGCGATGCCTCTATTTACGCGTACCTGTCGATGGCGGAAGCCGTTAAAGATTCCGGCCTGACTGAAGAACAATATCAGAACAACCCGCGTGTGGGCCTGATTGCTGGCTCCGGCGGCGGTTCCCCGCGTTATCAGGTGTTCGGTGCCGACGCTATGCGTAGCCCGCGTGGTCTGAAAGCGGTTGGTCCGTATGTGGTGACTAAGGCGATGGGTTCTGGCGTGTCTGCCTGCCTGGCGACCCCGTTCAAAATCCACGGCGTGAACTACTCCATCAGCTCCGCCTGTGCGACCTCCTCGCACTGTATCGGTAACGCGGTTGAGCAAATCCAGCTGGGCAAACAGGACATCGTGTTTGCTGGCGGCGGCGAAGAGCTGAGCTGGGAAATGGCGTGTGAGTTTGATGCAATGGGCGCGCTCTCCACCAAATACAACGAAACCCCGGAAAAAGCGTCACGTACCTATGATGCTAACCGTGACGGCTTCGTTATTGCTGGCGGCGGCGGTATGGTGGTGGTGGAAGAACTGGAGCACGCACTGGCTCGCGGTGCGCACATCTACGCTGAAATCGTCGGCTACGGCGCTACCTCAGATGGCGCGGACATGGTCGCTCCGTCAGGTGAAGGCGCAGTACGCTGCATGAGAATGGCGATGCAGGGTCTGGACGCACCGATCGACTACCTCAATACCCACGGTACTTCTACCCCGGTTGGCGACGTGAAAGAGCTGGGTGCGATTCGCGAAGTGTTCGGTGAAAACACCCCGCTTATCTCTGCAACCAAAGCGATGACTGGCCACTCACTGGGTGCAGCAGGCGTGCAGGAAGCGATCTATACCCTGCTGATGCTGGAGCACAACTTCATTGCGCCAAGCATCAACATTGAAGAACTGGACGAAGCGGCGAACGGCATGAATATCGTGACTAAGCCGACCGAAAAAGCGCTGACTACCGTGATGTCGAACAGCTTCGGCTTCGGCGGTACTAACGCCACCCTGACCATGCGTAAATATAACGCCTGATTTCAGGACGCTTTTCCCACGAGGGCCGGTTAATCCGGCCCTCGCTGTTTTGACATTCTGCGCTTCGCTTGCCACAATCAATTCCCTCATCTCGTTATACGTAAGCGTTCACGTGAATCAACGCACCCGTTTCTGTTAATCACAGAAGACGTGCGTGTGTCTGGTTTTCGCCTGCATGGCACGTCTCACAACAAGGAGTGACGTCCATATGTCTATGGCTGCAAACGCGCAGACGCAATCTGTGTTCCCTTTAGCCTGCACCTCATTTGCGGTGTTTCTGACTTATCTCACCGCAGGGCTGGCGCTGCCGGTCATCCCGTTATATGTCCACCAGGAGCTGGGCATGAACAACGTCATGGTTGGCGTGGCGGTGGGGATTCAGTTCTTTGCCACCCTGCTGACGCGCAGTTTCGCCGGTCGGCGCGCCGATCAGCACGGCGCGAAACTCACTACTCAACATGGCATGATGGCGATCGCGCTGGTGGGCGTGGCCTATCTGGCGGCGGCGCTGTTGCCGGTGTCGCCGTGGGCGAAATTCGGCCTGCTGGCGATAGGTCGCCTGCTGCTCGGCTTCGGGGAAAGCCTGCTGCTGACCGGCAATCTGACCTGGGGTATGGGCCTGGTGGGCAGTAAACGCTCCGGGCTGGTGATGTCATGGAACGGGATGGCGATTTATGGATCGCTGGCTGCCGGTGCGCCCCTTGGTTTATTGATCCACGATTACGCCGGATTTGCCGCGCTCGGCGGGGTAGCCCTGTTGCTGCCGCTGTTGTCGCTGGCGCTAAACAGCTGGATTTCAGCGGTGCCAGTGGTGGGCGGGGAACGCCCCTCACTGTTCAGCGTGATAAAAACCATCTTTCAACCGGGTCTGGCACTGGCGCTGCAGGGCACCGGTTTTGCGGTCATCGGCACCTTTACCTCGTTGTATTTTGCCGCTGAGCAGTGGGGCAATGCCGGTTTCGCGCTGACTGCCTTTGGCTGTGCCTTTGTGCTGGTACGTGTGTTCTTCGGTGGCTTGCCGGATCGTCACGGTGGTGTCCGGGTGGCGATGGTCTCGCTGCTGGTGGAAGCCGCCGGTCTGACGCTGCTGGCGCTGGCTGGTCAAGGCTGGGTTGCGCTGCTGGGGGCGGCGCTCACCGGATCCGGTTGTTCGCTGATCTTCCCGGCGCTCGGCGTGGAGGTGATCAAACGTGTTTCGCCGCAGATACGCGGTACGGCGTTGGGTGGTTTCTCCGCGTTTCAGGATATCGCTTACGGGGCCAGTGGTCCGCTGACCGGGCTGCTGGCCACGGCGCTCGGTTATGGCTCGGTGTATGTCGCGGGAGCCTGCTGTGCGGCGCTCGGCATGGTGGTTACCTGGCGCTTTGCCCGTCACGCGACAGCAGCATAACCAGCTTATCGCAGGCAGCAACAATTTCGCCGGGCGTCAGCGCGGCGAAACCCAGTATCCAGCCAGGCTGCCGCGTCTCCCCCGCGTACAGCGGCGACAGACGCGGCAGTTGCAGGCCTATCGCTCGCCCCTTATCAGTCAGCCCCGCTTCATTGTCCTGCCATAACTTCACCGTCAGTTGCAGGCCGCCTGCTGCCGGGAGCGGCGTCAGCCAGTCGGCGCAACGGGTGTGTAGCTGTTGCAGCAGCACATCACGACGGCTGTGATACAGCTGGCGCATCAGGCGCAGATGGCTGGCAAAATGCCCTTGCTGAATAAATTCGGCGGTAATCGCCTGTGGCAACAGCGCGCTGTGCCCATCCAGCACGCTGCGCGCGCGGCCCAGTGCCTCCACCAGCGCCGGGGGCACCACCATCCAGGCCAGACGGAGCGAGGGGAACAGCGTTTTGGAGAAGGTGCCGAGGCTAATGACCCGACTCTCCGCTTCCAGCCCCTGCATCGCAGGCAGCGGGCGTTCACCATAGTGAAACTCGCTATCGTAATCATCCTCAATCAGCCAGCTATCCTGCTGGCGCGCCCACGCCAGCCACTGTAAGCGCCGGGCAAGGCTCATGGGCGTACCGGTGGGATAATGGTGTGAAGGGGTGAGGTAAACCAGTTTTGCGCGGCCAGCGAGGGGCTGCGCGCCCTCCGCATCCAGCGGCATTGCCCGGCAGTGCGCACCGGCAGCGAGAAAGGCATTGCGTGCGCCAGGGTAACCCGGTTCCTCCAGCCAGACGTCATCGCCGCTATCCAGAAACATCAGCGCCAGCAGCTGTAACGCCTGTTGTGAGCTGGTCAGAATCATCACCTGCCCGGCCTCACAGCGCAGGCCACGCGACAGCGCCAGATAGTCCGCCACTGCCTGGCGCAGCGGCGGGTAGCCACAGGGATCGCCATAACCCATCACCTTGCTGCCCAGCGAACGTTGCACACTGGCGCTGATACGTCGCCAGTGCGTGTGGGGAAAAGCACGTAATTCCGGTGAACCGGCGGCAAATGCATGGGGGAAGGGCGGGTCCTGGCATCCTCCCGTTGCCAGCACCTGACGACCGCGTGAGGAAAAACTTAGCGCGTCATGTTGCTTCCCTGGCTGCGCGCGCAGCGGCATGGCGATGGCAACAAAGGTGCCGCGCCCGCTCTGGCGTTGCAGATAGCCTTCACTCTCCAGCTGGGCATAGGCGGCCTCCACAGTGACGCGGGAGAGACTGAGATCCAGCGCCAGCTGGCGGCTGGAAGGCACCTTTTGCCCGAAACGCAGGTGGCCGCTGGCAATCGCCTGGCGCAGCGTACCGCATAACCGTTCGCGCAGGCCGCCCTGGCTTTGATGGCTGAACAGGGTCAGCAGGGGAGATGATGTCATGGTGGTCTTATCTGGTGTGACAAAGTGGTATCAGAATTCAGACCACTTTGCCGTACACTGAGGGAAATACACAACAGGAGAATGCGATGTCATCGGTTTTAGCCTTCCCCCCGGCCAGTGCGGCTGAAAGCCTGGCTTACCTGCAACACAAGCTGGCGTATTACACCGACGCCTGGGATTTAGCCGAAGACCTGGCGGCAGGTATTACGGAGATTGTGGTCTTTGATGCACGCGCTCCTGAGGCCTATCAGGCCGGGCATATTTGTGGCGCGATCTCGTTCCCGCATCGCACCATGACTGCCGACACCACCGCGCAGCTGGATCGACAAAAAGTCTACATCACCTATTGTGACGGTATCGGCTGCAATGGTTCGACCAAAGCGGCACTGAAGCTGGCGGCATTGGGTTTTCAGGTGAAGGAATTGATTGGCGGGCTGGATTTCTGGCAGCGTGACGGCCATCCAATGACGTGGGGCAGTGCGGTCGGCGAATGGCCCAGCGCTGCCCCGGTCGCACAATGCGGTTGCTAGATCAGAGGAAAACCCACAGCAGGAAAATAAACACCACCAGCGCCAGGCTTAGTGTCAGCGCCGGACGCTGTGCCAGCGGCGTCGGTAACTGATTGAAGATCGGTGCCCAGATGGGTTGTGGCCGCAGTTCGCTGGCGGACAGCGGCTGTTCGAGGTTTTTTTCGGCACGACGGCTGAACAACAGGTTGAGCAAATCCTGGGTTTGCGCTGGGGTCAGCACCATCTGCGGCGTGGCCTGGAAACGCTGCTGGCTGTAATCCTCCAGCAGACGCTGCTCAGCGGATGTCAGCGGTTGTTTCAGCGAGCTTTCCAGCGTGTGCAACGTGGGTGAACTGAGCTGGCTCAGCGTCTGACGTACCTGTAAATACTGGGTTAACAGCGGAAAATGGCGTGATGGGATCGGATCGCCACTTTTCAGGTTAACCAGCTTCAGGACATCCGCCAGCACTTTCACCGGCGATTCACCGGTGCTGGCGGCGAGGCGCGTCACCTGCTGATTCAGTGCCTGATGCTCGGCAGGCAACAGAGACCGATCGCTGATACGCGTCTGCTGCGGCTGCGGAATCGCCATCTGGCCGTTCTGTAGCATGGTCAGCACCTGGCGCAGCTGGTCTGGCGACAATGCGCTCAGTACCGTCTGGTTAAACTGCTGACGGATAAAATCACTCACCGCCTGGCGGTTATTACCCAGCGGCAGTTTCTCCAGCAATTGCTGTAACAACTGACGCGTGGCGTGGCTGTCCTGCACCTGGGTTAAGCGACTATTGAGATGCTGCTCGGCAGCGGGAAAGTGACGCGATTGCAGTTCAGCATCGTTTTTCACGCCAACTTCATGACGCACGCCAGCCCACAGTTCCGGCGCTTTCAGGGTGCTGAGCGACATAATACGCACGATCAGGCGTTCCAGCGTGGTGCGCTGAGCAGGAGATAATGGCTGCTCGCCTGCCGGGCCGCCAGGGCGCGCAGAGCCAGCTGCGTTGGTAAGAGGGGAACGATCGCCCGAGGGCACACCGGGACCGCTGAGAGGTTGCATGGCGGAATCCTTGAAAACCGAGTCAGATCCGGGTGCGCCGGAAAAACGAGGCCATATGATAGCAAAAGCCCCCGGGAAATCCACGGGGGCAGCAGGTAGCAGGAAATTATTTTGCCTCGGCCAGCTTCAGGCGCTTGCGTCGCCACCGTTTCCACAACGGTGGCACCACCAGCACTGACACCGCCAGCACCAGCAATACCTTGCAAATCAGGCTTTCCCACAGGATTGGCAGGTTGCCGTTGCTGATTGACAAGGCACGGCGCAGGTTCTGCTCCAGCATCTCGCCCAGCACAAAGCCGAGGATCAGCGGTGACATCGGAAAATCCATCTTGCGCAGGATATAGCCGAAAATGCCCAACCCCACCATCAGCAGCAAATCAAAAGTGGTACTGTGCACCGCGTAAACGCCCACCGCCGATATCGCCGCAATCGCCGGAACCAGGAACCACAGTGGAATGGTCAGCATACGGGCGAAAATATTGATCATCGGGATGTTCATGATCAGCAGCATGACGTTGCCGATCAACAACGCGGCAATTAATCCCCAGACGATATCGGGCTGCTCGGTAAACATCGCCGGGCCGGGGGTGATGTTATACAGCGTCAGCGCACCCACCATCACCGCCGTGGTGCCGGAACCGGGAATGCCCAGCGTCAGCATCGGAATGAAGGAGCCACAGGCCGAGGCGTTATTCGCCGCTTCCGGCGCAGCCACACCGCGAATATCGCCTTTACCGAATTGATCGCTGCCGCTGATCTTCTTCTCGCTCATATAGGCGATGGCGCTGGCAATGGTGGCACCGGCACCGGGCAGCACGCCGACAAAGAAGCCAATAAAGGACGCGCGCAGCGTCGCCCCGGTCGACATGGCCGCCTCTTTCATATTGAACATCATTCGGCCACTGGCACGTACCATTTTCTGGCCGCTGCTGGTGGATTCCAGCATCAGCAGAATCTCACTGACCGAGAACAGCCCAATCACCACCACCACGAACTGGATGCCATCGGAGAGATGCACGCTGTCAAAGGTAAAGCGATACACGCCGGTATTGGCGTCAACGCCCACCGTCGCCATACCCAGCCCTATCAGCGCCGCAAGAAACGACTTCAACGGATTGTGGCTCATCATGCTACCGAGACAGGCGATGGCGAAGACCATCAGCGCAAAGTATTCCGCCGGACCAAACGCCAGTGACCAGTTAGCCAGCAGCGGCGCGAACAAAATAATGCCGATGATGGCGATGGTGGACCCGACGAAGGAACTGACCGCAGAGATGGAGAGCGCCACCCCCGCTTTACCCTGCTGCGCCATCGGGTAGCCGTCAAGCGCGGTCATAATCGCCCCGGCATCGCCCGGCACATTGAGCAAAATTGAGGAGATGCGCCCGCCGTATTCGCAGCCGATATAGACGGTCGCCAGCAGGATCAGTGCCGACTCTGCCGGCAGGTGCAGCGCAAACGCCAGCGGCATCAAAATCGCTACGCCGTTAATCGGTCCAAGGCCGGGCAACAGCCCGACAATGGTGCCAATAAAGCAACCGATCAGGGCGATCATCAGGTTTTCCGGCGTCATGGCGACGGCGAAACCCTGCATCAAAAAGGACCAGGTATCCATCATAATCTCCCGTTAACTGAACCAGCTGCCGAGCGGCAGCGTGACATCCAGCAGATGATCAAAGGCGTAAAACAACGCAATCCCCATCACGCCGCCGGAAATTACCGCCGCCCACCAGCGTGCGCCAAACAGCAGGCCAATGCCGAAGGTCAGCAGTGTGGTGCACAAGGCAAAGCCAAGGCGTTCAAAGAACCAGCCGTACAGCATCAGCATCACGCTAAGCATCAGTAACTTCTTCAGCGTGGCAGGCGCCGGCCATTGCACGTTATCGGGCTTACGCAGCAACATCAGTAACGCACATACCGCCATCAGCCCCAGCAGCATCATCGGAAAAGGACGGGGTCCAACCGGTTCATAGCTGTATTCGCTTTGAATTTGCCAGGCGATAAATAATCCGGCGATACAAAGCGCCAGCCAGATGGCGGCGAAAATACGATCGCTCATCATCGCCTCCGTTATTTCGCCAGACCGAAAGATTTAGCCTGCTCGCGGTAGTCAGCCACTTGCTTCTTCACATAGCTATCCAGCTCGCTGCCGAACAGGTTGAATTCGAACAGGCCGCGCATATCGCGCTGCTGCTGGAATTCTTTCGTCGTGACCAGCTTTTTAAACGCCGCTTCCCACCATTGGTAGTCGGCATCACTCACTTTCGGGCCAAGATAATAGCCACGAATGATCGGCCAGCTGACGTTAAAACCTTGCTCTTTGGCGGTGGGGACCTGCGCCAGTTCACCCGGCAGACGCTGATCGGCCATCACGGCCAGCACGCGTAACTTGCCACTTTGCAGATGAGGCACCATTTCACTCATATCTCCCGAGACAACCTGGATATGGTTGCCGAGCAGTGCAGTGACAGGTTCACCGCCGCCTTCAAAGGCGACGTACCGCATTTTGCGGGGATCGATACCGCCCTCGCGCGCCAGCAGCGCGGTCTTCATCCAGTCCTGGCTGCCGATTGACGCACCCGCACCCACCACCACTTTGGTGGGATCTTTTTTCATCGCCTCCATCAGCTCGCCGAGGTTTTGCCACGGCGCATCATTGCGTACCGCGACCATGCCGTAATCCGTACCGATTGCCGCCAGCCACTTCACATCATCCACGGTATAGCGACCAAACTTGCCCTGGGAAAGATTGAGCAATGACCCGCCGGAATAGGCCACCACCGTCCCGGCTTCCGCCGGACGCTGCGCAATGATGGCGTTATACGCCACTGCACCAACGCCGCCGGGCATATAGGTAACGCGCATTGGGGTGGTGATTTGTCCGGTTTCCTGCATCGAGACCTGCAACAACTTACAGGTGAGATCAAAACCGCCGCCCGGTTTTGCCGGGGCGATACATTCAGTGCGTTCTGGTGCCGCCGCGAACGCGGAGGAAACCGACATAGCCAATAGGGTGGTGGCGAGGACGGTGCGAATGTTGTTTTTCATTTGTCGCTCCATTGATGATTCCAGAGTGTGATTGCCGCCGAACATTCGGGGTTAATGGATTGTTAATGTGGAAACCTTTCATTTACCTTTCACTTTTCAGGGAAAATGGCAGGGTGTGATATGCGTCTCTTACTGGTAGAAGACACAACCGAGCTGGCGAGCTGGCTGCAAAAAGCGCTGACGCAAAAAGGATTTGCGGTGGACTGGGTTGCCGACGGTGTCGCCGCCGACCATGTACTGCAAAGCGAAGAATATGCCCTGGTGGTACTGGACGTGACGCTGCCGCGCATGAATGGCCTTGAGGTGCTGGCACGGCTGCGCCGACGTGGGCTGAAGGTTCCGGTATTGTTGCTGACGGCGCGCAACGCGCTGGCACAGCGGGTGCAGGGATTGAACGCCGGGGCCGATGATTATCTCACTAAACCCTTCGAGCTGGATGAGCTGGAAGCCCGGCTGCGCGCCTTGCTGCGCCGCAGCCACGGGCAAACACCGCAATCGCAGGTGATTGGCCAGCTGGAACTCGACAACGAAGGCTGTTTTCTGCTGAATCGTCAACCATTACGTCTGACCCCGCGTGAAGCCAGCGTGCTGACCACCCTGATGCGGCGTCCAGGCCACCCGGTGTCGCGCCAGCATCTTTATGAACAAACCTTCTCCCTGCGGGATGAAGCCAGCCCTGAAAGCATCGAGTTATATGTTCATCGGGTACGCAAAAAACTGGCGGGTAGCGATGTGGCGATTATCACGTTGCGCGGGTTGGGCTACAGCCTTGAGTGCCAGCCATGCGGCTGATTCGTTCGCTACGCGGCGAGTTGCTGGCATGGCTGGGTGTACCGCTGCTGCTGCTGTGGGGATTATCGGTATACACCCATTATTACAGCGCACTTCAGGCGGCGAACCAGGCTTATGATCGTTCGCTGGTCGCTTCCGCGCGAACCGTGGCCGAGCGGCTGGTGGTGCGGCAGCGACAATTGCAGGTGGATGTTCCCTGGGTGGTGCTCGACAGTTTTGAACGCAATATGAACGATCAACTTTTCTATCAGGTGATCTCGCCAGAAGGGCAGACGTTGTCAGGATACGAAGATCTACCGCCGCTGCCACGCAATGCGCCGCTCTCCACGCTGTTTCCGGCACTGGTCCATTTCTACGATGCCCATTATCGCCAGCAGCCTATTCGGGTAGTTGCCCTGTGGCAACCGATCAGTGAGGAGGGAGTAGAGGGCATGGCGCTGGTACTGGTGGCGGAAACCCTTAATTCGCGCCACGCCTTTGCCGAGGGATTATTACGTACCGCACTGATCAGCCAAAGCATTCTGGTGTTGATCACCCTGATTCTGGCAGGGTTGTTGCTGCGCAAGGTGCTGCGTCCACTGCGGCGTTTGTCACGCATCGTTCTGCGCCGTGCGCCAGGGGAGCTGCAACCTTTGCCGTCGGTGCTGCCCTGGCCTGAATTACAGCCGTTGATTATCGCGTTCAACCGCCATCTGGAACGGTTGCGCGGCCTGCTGGCACGTCAGGAACGTTTTAGCGCCGATGTTTCTCATCAACTGCGCACGCCACTCACCATTCTGAAAACCCAGCTGGGTGTGGCACTGAACAGCGACGATCCACGGCAATGGCGTGAGAGTTTGCAGGGAATGCGCCACACCCTGGACGACACCGTACATCTCACCGATCGTTTGTTGCAGCTGGCGCAGATCAAAGCCCGCCACGGTGAAGATAAACCGCTGGAGCGTGTCGATCTGGCTGCCATCGTGCAGCAGGCGTGTTTCAGTGGTTATGCGGCGGCGCGCCACAAGCACATCGACCTCGGTTACGAAGGGGATAGCCAATGTCAGGTACAGGGTGATGCGCTGCTGATGGCGGAGTTATGCAGCAACCTGCTGGATAATGCCATCAAATACACCCCGGCGCACGGCACCGTGACGGCACGCATCGGGTCCGGGATGATGGAAATTGAGGATAGCGGGCCGGGGATTGACGATGCCCAGCAGCAGCAGGCGCTGCAACCCTTCGCGCGGCTGGATAACGGCCAACAACAACCCGGTGCGGGTATCGGCCTGGCGCTGGTAAAAGATATTTGCGCCTGGCATGGCGCAGAGTTAAAGCTGGACCGCAGCCCACAACTGGGCGGGCTACGGGTGACGATCAACTTTCGCTGACGGGCGGCGTGGCAGCGCGGCTACGACGCAACGGAGTACGCAGCCGCTGCGCCAGAATCACCCCCAGCAGCGTCATACCACCGCCAATCCAGTGGTAACCATGCAATTGTTCATGCAGGAACAGTATCGCAATCACGGCGGTAAAGGCCGGGACAAAATTCATAAAGATGCTGGTGGTACTGGCTCCGAGGCGCTGCACGCCGAGGATCCACAGGAACGGGGCGATGATTGAGGCGAATAGCCCGGCAAACAGCACCAGCGGGATATTGTGCGCGTTGAGCGAGACATCCGGCGTGCGCAGAAAGCCGGGCAGCAGCAACAGCACGCCAAAGAAAATCTGCACATATAAACTTTGCCAGGTCGGCAACGGGATGGCCAGGCGTTTGGTCAGCACGCCGTACAACGCGTAGGAGGCTGAAGCGGCCAGCATCATCAGTTCACCATTGCCGAGACGTTGATGCAGCAGCTGTGCCGGGTTACCTGCGCTGACCAGCCATACCAGACCGGCAAACGACAGCAATCCGCCAATTAAAATTCCGCGCGTCGGGGCCAGACGTAACACCACCAGGCTGAGCAGGATTGTCAGCAGGGGAATGGTGGCCCCGAGGATGCCCATCATCACCGCCGACACGCTATGCGCCGCGTAATAGGCAAGGCTTTGATACAGCACCATACCGAGCAGGCCGAGGATCAGCAGGCGTCCGCTACTGGCGATGATTTGCCGACGATGACGCCAGACGCCGGGCAGCACAAACGGCGTCAACACCACCAACGCCAGGACCCAGCGATAAAAGGAGATGGCGGCAGGATCGATGCTTCCGGCAGAGAGTTTGCTGACGATGGTATTGATCGACCAGATCAGCACCGCCACCAGCGGAAAGAGAAAATTCATCGTACGGCTCCAGAAAGTAAACGCGAAAAGTTTACATTTGACCGGTTTAAGACAGATAACTAAAATCGGACAAAAATCATTAATGACCGGACAGAATGAGTTTACAGGTTGAATATCAGCCGCCGCTCGATGCCTCACAACTGCGCTACTTTATCCGCTTCGAGCAGGCCAATGCGAAAACCGAATATCTGCCCCACGCCCACGCCTGGGGGCAGCTGATTTTCGTCAAAAGCCATGTGCTGGAGATGGAGGTGGAAGGGGAGCGCCTGCTGACACCCGCCGATATGCCGATCTGGATCCCACCCGGCCAGCGCCACAGCAGCTATAACCACCGTCAGGCGCAGTTTCGCACCTTCAACATTGCCGCCGATCTTTGCCTGGGTTTGCCGCCGCAAGCCTGCCTGCTGAATGCGGATGCTATCGTTCATGCCATTATGGATGAATTTGCCCAACGCAACCTGGAGCAACCGCGCAGTGACGCAGACTGGCGACTGTGCGAGGTGCTGTGTGACCGGCTGCGCCTCGCACCATTACATAAAAGTTACCTGCCTACCTCGGACGACAAATTTCTTGCACCGATTCTGCACGCCTTACAGGCACACCCCGGCGATAACACCACGCTGGCACAATGGGCTAAGCGGGTGTTTACCACCGAGCGTACGCTGGCGCGGCGTTGTCAGCAGCAACTGAATATGTCCTTCAGCGAGTGGCGACAACGCCTGCGCTTTTTGCGCGCGATTACCTTGCTGGAGCAAGGGATGAGTGTCCAGGCGATAGCTTTTGAGCTGGGCTACAGCTCTGCTTCGGCGCTGATTGTGATGTTTCAGCACCAGGCGGGGACCACACCGGATCGCTATCGCAGCCGGTTAGGTTAATCAAAGGCTTTGTGCCAGAATATGGGCCTTTCGAATTTACAGGACTGCCGTGGTGAAAATTCTCGTCGATGAAAACATGCCGTATGCCCGTGAACTCTTTAGCCGCACCGGTGAGGTGCTGGCGGTACCGGGACGTCCCTTACCGGAAGCTGAGCTCGCTGACGCCAGCGGGCTGATGGTGCGATCGGTGACCAAAGTTAACGCGGCGTTGCTGGCCGGTACGCCGGTGAAATTTGTCGGCACCGCAACAGCGGGCACTGACCATATCGATGAGACCTCGCTGGCGGAAGCGGGCATCGCCTTCTCCGCAGCACCGGGCTGCAATGCCATTGCGGTGGTGGAATATGTTTTCTCTTCGCTGCTGCTGCTGGCGGAGCGCGATGGTTTTAACCTGCGTGACCGTACCGTAGGGATTGTTGGCGTGGGCAATGTCGGTGGGCGTCTGCAAAAACGCTTGCAGGCCTGGGGCGTGAAAACTCTGTTGAGCGATCCGCCGCGTGCCGATCGTGGTGATGCAGAGGATTTCCACTCGCTGGATGAACTGGTGGCGCAGGCCGATATTCTCACCTTCCATACGCCGTTATTTAAAGATGGCCCATATAAAAGCTGGCATCTGGCCGATGCGGCGCTGCTGATGGCGCTGCGGCCCAATACCATTCTGATCAACGCCTGCCGTGGTCCGGTGGTGGATAACGCCGCGCTGCTGGCAGTGCTGAACATGCGCCAGGATCTCAGCGTGGTGCTGGATGTGTGGGAGCCGGAACCCGAGCTGTCGCTGGAACTGCTGGATAAAGTGGACATTGCCACTGCGCATATCGCGGGTTACACCCTTGAAGGCAAGGCGCGCGGCACCACCCAGGTGTTTGAAGCCTGGTGCGAGTTTCTCGGCCAGCCGCAGCAGGTGCCGCTGGAAAGCCTGCTGCCCGCCCCGGAATTTGGCAGCATTCGCTTACACGGCAAGCTGGATCAGCCGGTGCTGAAACGTCTGGTGCACCTGGTGTATGATGTGCGCCGCGATGATGCCCCTCTGCGTAAAGTGGCGGCGCAGCCGGGCGAGTTTGACCGCCTGCGTAAGCAATATGAAGAACGTCGTGAATGGTCGTCGTTGCAGGTGATTTGCGATGATGCTGCCGCGGCTGACATGCTTAATCAACTTGGGTTCCGCGCCACGTTGCAATCGGCAGATGCCTGAGTTGTCCGAATTAATGGGCGGTGAATATCACCGCCTTCTGTTTTTATGTCATTGTCTGGAGTAAACCAACATGTCTGACGGCTGGAATATTGCGCTACTGGGCGCGACAGGCGCAGTAGGGAACGCTGTACTGGAACTGCTGGCGGAACGCCAGTTCCCGGTTGGTGAAATTTATTTGCTGGCGAGCGAAAACAGCGCCGGAGAAACGTTGCGTTTTGATGGCCGCTCGGTGCGGGTGCAGGATGCGGCAGAATTTGACTGGTCGCAGGCGCAGCTGGCGTTCTTTGCCGCTGGCCCCAGCGCGGCGGCACGTTATGCCGAAGAAGCTGCCAGCCAGGGTTGCCTGGTGATCGACAGCAGCGATGTGTTCGCGCTGGAGCCGGACGTGCCGCTGGTGGTGCCGGATGTGAACCCGCAGGTGCTGGCGGATTACCGCAACCGCAACATTATCTGTGTGGCGGATAGCCTGGTCAGCCAGCTGCTGAGCGCCATCAAACCGCTGGTTGATGCCGCGGGTCTGGGACGTTTACAGGTGACCAACCTGATCTCCGTTTCCAGTGACGGCAAAAAAGCGGTGGATGCGCTGGCGGGAGAGAGCGCGCGTTTGCTGAACGGCGTCCCGGCGGATGAACATTATTATGGTCGCCAGCTGGCGTTCAACCTGTTGCCACAGCTGGTGGACAATCAGGGCAGCGTGGAAAGCGAACGTCGCCTGGTGGATCAGGTGCGTAAGGTGTTGCAGGACGAAGGCTTGCCGATTGCGGTCAGCAGCGTGCAGGTGCCGGTGTTCTACGGCAATGCGCAGATCGTGCATCTGGAGAATCTGCGTCCGCTGTCTGCCGAAGAAGCGCGTGATGAACTGGCGCGGGCGGATGATATCCGTCTGAGCGACGAGGGTGACTATCCAACCCAGGTACAGGATGCTTCCGGCAACGGTGAACTGAGCATCGGTTGTGTCCGCAATGATTACGGTATTCCTGAGCTGCTGCAATTCTGGTCAGTGGCTGACAACATTCGTTTCGGCGGCGCGCTGATGGCGGTGAAAACTGCTGAGAAGTTGGTGCAGGAGTATTTGTATTAATGTTGTCTGAAGGTAACACGCATAAGCTGGCGTTGGGTATTGAGTATGACGGCAGCCGTTACTACGGCTGGCAGCGGCAGCAGGAAGTTCGCAGCGTGCAGGAAAAGCTGGAAAAAGCACTGTCGATAGTGGCGAACCATCCGGTCAGCGTATTCTGCGCCGGGCGGACTGATGCCGGGGTGCATGGCACTGGCCAGGTGGTGCATTTTGAAACCACTTCGCAGCGTGCTGACGGTGCCTGGACGCTGGGTGTCAATGCCAATCTGCCACCGGACATTGCGGTGCGTTGGGTTAAAGCGGTGCCGGACGCGTTTCACGCCCGCTTTAGCGCCACGGCACGCCGTTATCGCTACGTGATCTACAACCAGCGGCTGCGTCCGGCGATTCTCGGCAATGGCGTAACGCATTTTTACCATCCACTGGATGCGGAAAAGATGCAGCGCGCCGGTCAATGTCTGCTGGGCGAAAATGATTTCACCTCATTTCGCGCGGTGCAGTGTCAGTCACGCACGCCGTGGCGCAATGTGATGCATCTCAACGTCACGCGTCAGGGGCCATACGTGATTGTTGATATTAAGGCCAATGCGTTTGTGCATCATATGGTGCGCAACATCGTGGGCAGCCTGATGGAAATTGGCTGTGGTAATCAGCCGGAAGACTGGATGGCGACGTTACTGGCAGCGAAAGATCGCACACTGGCGGCCGCCACTGCCCGAGCCGAGGGTTTGTATTTGGTGGCGGTGGATTATCCATCTCACTTTGCGTTACCTCAGCCTGCGCTGGGACCGTTGTTCCTCGCAGATTAATTGTTACCGAAGGATGTAAGGAGCCTGGCTTTATGGAGTTCATCCATTTTATCGTCGATTTTATCCTGCATATTGATGTGCATTTGGCCGAACTGGTGGCGCAGTATGGCATCTGGATTTACGCTATTTTGTTCCTGATTCTGTTCTGTGAAACCGGGCTGGTGGTGACACCTTTCCTGCCAGGCGATTCGCTGTTATTTGTGGCCGGTGCGCTGGCAGCGTTGCCCGGCAACGATCTCAATGTGCATATGATGGTGGCATTGATGGTGATCGCGGCGATTCTCGGTGATGCGGTTAACTACACCATTGGTCGCCTGTTTGGTGAGAAGTTGTTCAGCAACCCCAATTCGAAGATTTTCCGTCGCAGCTATCTGGACAAGACCCACGCCTTCTATGCGCGGCACGGCGGTAAAACCATTATACTTGCGCGCTTTGTACCAATCGTGCGAACCTTTGCCCCCTTTGTGGCAGGGATGGGACATATGTCTTATCGCCACTTCGCGCTCTTTAACGTCACAGGTGCGCTGCTGTGGGTGCTGCTGTTCTCTTACGCGGGTTACCTGTTTGGGGATCTGCCGGTGGTGCAGGAGAACCTGAAATTGCTGATCGTCGCGATTATCGTGGTGTCGATCCTGCCGGGCGTGATTGAAGTCTGGCGTCATCGTCGTCAGGCACGTCAGCAGAAATCTCAGTAAGCGCGAAACCAGATTTTTATCCACAGCGAGAAGCGGTTGTGGTTTAATGAGCGACATTTACGGCCTGCTGAAGGTGATTTCAGCAGCAATGAGAAGACTGGACCAGGTCGGTTTTAAACAGAAAGGTCATCAATGAGCTGGATTGAACGCATACTTAACAAAAGCAATATTACGCCGACGCGCCGTGCCAGTATCCCGGAAGGGGTGTGGACCAAGTGCGACAGCTGTGGCCAGGTGCTGTATCGCGCCGAGCTGGAGCGTAATCTTGAGGTCTGCCCGAAGTGCGACCATCACATGCGCATGCATGGCCGTGAGCGCCTGCATAGCCTGCTGGATGAAGGAACACTGGTAGAATTAGGTAGCGAGCTGGAACCGAAGGATCTGCTGAAGTTCCGTGACTCGAAAAAGTACAAAGATCGTCTGTCTGCGGCGCAGAAAGAAACCGACGAGAAAGATGCCCTGATCGTCATGAAAGGCCAGCTGCACGGTATGCCGGTGGTGGCTGCGGCGTTTGAGTTTGCCTTTATGGGCGGCTCAATGGGTTCGGTGGTGGGTGCTCGCTTTGTGCGTGCAGTTGAGCAGGCGCTGGAAGATAACTGCCCGCTGATCTGCTTCTCCGCCAGTGGCGGTGCACGTATGCAGGAAGCGCTGATGTCGCTGATGCAGATGGCGAAAACCAGTGCGGCTCTGGCAAAAATGCAGGAACGCGGTCTGCCGTATATCTCGGTACTGACTGACCCGACAATGGGTGGCGTCTCTGCCAGCTTCGCGATGCTGGGCGATCTCAACGTCGCGGAACCGAAAGCGTTGATCGGCTTTGCCGGTCCGCGTGTTATCGAGCAGACCGTACGCGAAAAACTGCCGCCGGGCTTCCAGCGCAGTGAATTCCTGATTGAGAAAGGCGCGATCGATATGATCATCCGTCGTCCGGAAATGCGCTTTAAGCTGGCAAGCCTGCTGGCGAAAATGATGAACCTGCCAGCGCCGCTGCAGGATGGTGATCAGCCGACAGCGGCTGAGCCGGAAAGCAACGAGGCCTGACAGGCAACGGAAAGGCGCAGCAATGCGCCTTTTTAATTAATGCCGCGACAAATGCTAACGGGACACATGGATACTCTTCATCTTCCTCCTCAAGCCACGTCGCCTTTGGCCACGTGGCTTCATTATCTTGAACATCTGCATTCTCAGACCATCGAACTGGGTCTGGATCGTATTCAACGCGTCGCTGCACGCCTTAACCTGCTAAAACCCGCCCCCTTCGTCTTCACCGTTGCCGGAACCAATGGCAAAGGCACCACCTGCCGCACGCTGGAAACGTTACTGATGGCCGCCGGTTTCCGCGTCGGGGTTTACAGCTCACCGCATCTGGTGCGTTACACCGAACGGGTGCGCATTCAGGGCGAGGAACTGGATGAAGCCCTGCACAGCGCCAGTTTTGCCGCCATTGAAGCCGGGCGCGGCGATATTTCGTTGACCTATTTCGAGTTCGGCACCTTATCCGCGTTAAACCTGTTCCGTGAAGCGGGCCTCGATGTGGTGATCCTTGAAGTCGGCCTGGGTGGACGCCTCGACGCGACGAATATCGTTGATGCCGATGTGGCGGTGGTCACCAGCATCGCGCTGGACCACACCGACTGGCTGGGGCCGGATCGCGAAAGCATTGGCCGCGAAAAAGCCGGCGTGTTCCGTGCAGGCAAACCGGCTGTGGTGGGTGAACCCGATATGCCGCATACCATCGCGGACGTTGCGGCAGAGAAGGGCGCATTGCTGTTGCAGCGTAACCGCGACTGGCAATGGCAGCAGCAGGGCGACAGCTGGACGCTACAGGATGCGCAGGGTGAATTGCGTGACCTGCCTCTACCGCAGGTGCCGTTACCGAATGCCGCCACCGCGCTTATCGCGCTGCGCGCTTCCGGTTTACCGGTCAGCGAAGCGATTATTCGTCAGTATCTGCCGCTGGCTATTTTGCCGGGGCGTTTTCAGACGGTAAGTACATCGCCACGCGTGATCCTGGATGTGGCACATAATCCCCATGCCGCTTATTATCTGGCTTCACGTCTGGCGGAACTGCCGCGTTCCGGTAAGGTTCATGCGGTAGTGGGTATGCTGCATGATAAAGATATCGCGGGCACGCTGGCGGCGCTGGCACCGCAGGTGGATAGCTGGTACTGCGCGCCACTGGATGGGCCGCGCGGCGCGACGGCCGAGCAGCTGATTGCCCATCTGGCGAGCGGCGACGCATTTGCCAGCGTGGATGCTGCCTGGCAGGCGGCGCGTTTGCAGGCCCGTCCCGAGGATGTGATTCTGGTGTGTGGTTCTTTCCACACCGTGGCACAGGTAATGGAATCGATGGCAGCGGAGAACGGCAGTGGCAAGTAAGTTTCAGAACCGTTTGGTTGGCACGGTAATTCTGGTGGCGGTTGGCGTCATCGTGTTGCCTGGCCTGCTGGATGGCAAGAAAAAGCACTACAAAGAGGAGTTCGCTGCGATTCCGCTGGTGCCGAAACCGGATGACCAGCAGGACAGCGAGATGGTGCCACCGGTAACCCAGCCGTTGCCCGCTCAGCCGCCGGAAGGCGCGGGTACGACGACGGAGCCAGGTGCCTCCAATAGCAAAACCACCAGTCCGGCTGAGAGTGGCAGCACTCAGCCTGCGCAGAATAGCGAACCCAGCGTGGTGACACCGCCGCCAGTGCATCAGAGCGTGCCGGTGCCGAAACCAAAACCTGTTGAGCAACCGAAGCCGAAACCGGTAGAGCAGCCCAAACCGAAACCGGTTGAACCTAAGCCCGTGGAGCAACCCAAACCGGTCGAAACGCCGAAGCAAAGTGAAGCGGAAGCGCCAGCACCAGCGGGTCAGGCTTATGTGGTGCAGCTTGGTGCGTTGAAAAACGCGGCGAAGGTCAACGAGATTGTCGCGCAGTTGCGTCTCTCGGGGTATCGCGCCTTTACGGTGCCGTCAACGCCGGTTCAGGGACAGATCACGCGTATTTATGTCGGGCCGGATGCGTCAAAAGCGAAGATGCAGGCGGCGTTAGGTGAGCTGAAAAACCTTTCCGGGCTCGGTGGGGTCGTCAAACCCTACAGCACGCGCTAAACCGTTGATAAGCCGCGCCGATAGCAGAAAAAGGCGCGGCATAGCACAGGTTGTTCATCAAATTGATGACAGAAAAATTATTTTATTTCAGTTGGTTACCTTGCTGAGATACGTCGGGGCGAGGTGATTTTTTTTCTTCGCCCTTTTTATGGATACGGAACCGGAAAACCCTACGCAAACGTTTTCTTTTTCTGTTAGAATGCGCCCCGAACTGGATGCAGGGTGCAATCGCGCTGGCGCTGGAAGAGTTCATGATCTGGATTGATTACGTCATTATTGCGGTAGTTGGTTTTTCGGCTCTGGTCAGCCTGGTTCGCGGGTTTGTCCGGGAAGCCTTATCTCTTGTTACCTGGGGATGTGCGTTTTTTGTCGCCAGTCACTACTACGCCTACCTTGCAGTCTGGTTTACAGGTTTTGACGATGAACTGGTTCGTAACGGTATCGCTATCGCGGTGCTGTTCGTTGCTACCCTGATTGTGGGTGCCATCGTGAACTATGTGATCGGCACGCTGGTTGAAAAGACCGGCCTGTCGGGAACCGACAGGGTGTTGGGGGTCTGTTTCGGGGCGTTGCGTGGCGTGCTGATCGTTGCCGCTATTCTCTTCTTCCTTGATACATTCACCGGCTTCTCGAAAAGTCCGGACTGGCAGCAGTCCCAACTCATTCCCCAGTTCAGTTACATCATCAGGTGGTTTTTTGACTATCTGAAAAGCACGTCGAGTTTTTTACCCCGGTGACGCCACCGGGAGTGCGGCTAATGAGGAAATGACAACATGTGCGGTATTGTTGGTATCACCGGTTTTATGCCAGTAAACCAGTCGATCTATGACGCGTTAACGGTGCTGCAGCACCGCGGGCAGGATGCCGCCGGCATTTGTACCATCGATGCGCTTAACTGCTTTCGCCTGCGCAAAGCCAACGGGCTGGTGAGCGATGTGTTCGAAGCACGCCACATGCAGCGTCTGCAAGGCAACATCGGGATTGGTCACGTGCGTTACCCTACAGCAGGCAGCTCCAGCGCCTCTGAAGCGCAACCTTTCTATGTGAACTCCCCTTACGGCATTACGCTGGCGCACAACGGTAACCTGACCAACGCGCACGAACTGCGTAAGCAGCTGTTCGAAGTGGGTCGCCGTCACGTCAACACCACCTCTGATTCCGAAATCCTGCTCAACATCTTTGCGCAGGAGCTGGACCGTTTTCAGCACTACCCGCTGGAAGCTGACAACATTTTTGCCGCGGTGGCTGCCGTGCACCAGCAGGTGCGTGGTGCTTACGCGGTGGTTTCGATGATCATCGGTCATGGCATGGTGGCCTTCCGCGATCCGAACGGCATCCGTCCGCTGGTGCTGGGTAAACGCCAAATCGCAGATGGTCGTATCGAGTATATGGTTGCGTCTGAAAGCGTGGCGCTGGATACGCTGGGCTTTGAGTTCATTCGTGACGTGGCACCCGGTGAAGCCGTCTACATCACCGAGCAGGGCCAGCTCTCAACGCGTCAGTGCGCTGAGAACCCGAAAAGCAATCCGTGCCTGTTCGAATATGTTTACTTCGCACGTCCGGACTCCTTCCTCGACAAAATTTCGGTCTACAGCGCTCGCGTGCGCATGGGCACCAAGCTGGGTGCGAAGATTGCCCGCGAGTGGGAAGATCTCGACATCGATGTGGTGATCCCGATTCCGGAAACCTCTACCGATGTGGCGCTGGAAATCGCACGTATCCTCGATAAACCTTATCGTCAGGGATTTGTGAAAAACCGCTACGTTGGCCGTACCTTTATCATGCCGGGCCAGCATCTGCGCCGCAGCGCGGTACGCCGCAAGCTGAACGCCAACCGTGCTGAGTTCCGTGATAAGAACGTGCTGCTGGTGGATGACTCTATCGTGCGTGGAACCACCTCGGAACAGATCATCGAGATGGCCCGTGAAGCGGGAGCGAAGCGTGTCTATCTGGCGTCAGCCGCGCCGGAAATTCGCTTCCCGAACGTGTATGGCATTGATATGCCGATCGCAACTGAGCTGATCGCGCATGGTCGTGAAGTGGAGGAAATTCGTCAGCTGATCAAAGCTGATGCGTTGATTTTCCAGGATCTGGACGATTTGATCGAAGCAGTACGTGAAGAGAATCCGGATATCGCGCAGTTCGAGTGTTCGGTATTTAACGGTATCTACGTTACCAAAGACGTTGACCAGCGTTATCTCGACTATCTCCAGGCACTGCGGAATGACGATGCGAAAGCCATTGCGCGTCAGACTGAAGTAGAAGGTCTGGAATTGCATAACGAAGGTTAAGTTCTTTTGCCCGCTTTTAATGGATAATTAAAAGCGGGCGTTTAATTATTATCCCATCCGAAATAACTACCCCACAGCCTGCGTCATGGTTATTCCCCATCCTGCTATTCCTCAGCGTTTACCTGACTGAATGATAAAGATATGTCTGACATCATAGCGTCAATTATCTGAAGTTAATGAAGTAATCCTGTATTCCGGGCGTCACAAAGAAATCATGACAATCTCATTACCCGGTTTTATCGTCCGTGTTTAAAAATCCCACAGAAATGGAGTGAAAAAATAATCTCTGTTTGTTCCATTTTGCATGTCGGTTTTTTATTAATCAGGATGATTTCAAATGACGTCTGGAAAGAAATATAAACTTTCAGCAATTACCCGCGCTATTCTGGTGCCGCTCTCCCTCTCGTTGTTTTGCCTGCCAGTCAGTGCGCAGAAAAGGGGGGATAATTATCAGGAAACCACTGTTCAGTCCGTGAAATTAAAACCGGGTGAAAATATTCAGGATATTGCGCGTTCAAATAAAGTCTCGATCGATCACTTATGGGAGATTAATTCTTTCGCGTTTAGCGACAAAGCCACCTTCCTGGCCGCGACTGCGGGTCAGACTGTCTGGCTGCCGGTAAAAAAATCCACTGCACAGCCGCAGGTGCAACAGACGAAACAACCGGAACCGGTTCGCCAGGTTGAGCCGCAGGCGGGAGGGAAAGCGAATCCGCGCAATATGGATGCGCGTCAGTTTGGTCAGAATCAGCTCTCTTCACTGGCGGGGCAGCAAGCTGAAGAGTGGTTAAGCAGTTTCGGTGGTAGCGCGCGGATTTCCATCAGTGCAGACAAAGATTTTTCAGACTACAACTATTCCGGTGATGTGCTGGTGCCACTGTGGGACAGCCACAAAAATATTCTGCTGTTTACTCAGCTCGGCGCGCGACGTGTTGACGATCGTAACACCGGCAATATTGGCCTCGGCGTGCGTTATTTTGCTGATGGCTGGATGCTGGGCAATAACGTCTTTTTTGATAATGATTTTAGCGGTAACAACCGTCGCGCGGGGATCGGGGCTGAGTTGTGGACCGAAGCGCTACGATTGGCGGCGAATGGCTATTACGGTTTGAATGGCTGGCATCAGTCGAAGCTGATGGCTGACTATGATGAACGTCCGGCTAATGGCTGGGACATTGAGCTGTCCAGCTGGCTCCCCCTCTACCCACAATTGGGTGGCAAGGTAAAATATGAACAATATTATGGTGATAACGTTGCGCTGATCAGTCGCAATAACCTGCAGAAAGATCCTTCTGCCGTGACAGTCGGCCTTAACTGGACGCCGGTTCCATTGGTTTCAGTGGAAGCCGCACAGCGCAATAGCATGCAAAGCGGCAAAGATACGACGGTTGGCTTGAATCTGAACTGGAACTTTGGCCGATCGCTTGGCTGGCACCTGTCGTCAGCTGCGGTGGCGGAACAGCGAAGCCTGGCGGGTTCGCGTTATGAGCTGGTTTCCCGTAATAACCAAATCGTGATGGATTATCGCGAACAGACGGTGATCACGTTCTCACTGGCGAGTGCGATTCAGGGCGTGGAAGGCAGTTCACAGCCACTTGGCGTCAGTATCTGGGCAAAACATGGTCTGGGGAAAATTGTCTGGGATGACGCTTTGCTGGTAGCGGCAGGAGGAAAAATCCTCGGCCAGGGCGCAAATTCAGTGCTGGTGTTGCCAGCGTACCAGGAGGGTACGAATAACCATTACACCCTGAGCGCGGTGGCGTATGACACCAAAGGTAAAGCTTCGCAGCGTACGCAGGTCCAAATCACGGTAGAAAAAGCAGAACAAATTCAGCCGGAAGAGCCAACTGAGCCTGAGCAACCGGTTCAGCCGGAAGAGCCGGGACAACCCCAACAGCCTGATGCCGCAAAAACCGTGTTTAATCTTGATATTCATGAGCTTGTAGCGGATGGCAGCGGACATGCGCAGGCTGCGATTGAGTTGAAAGATGCAGAGGGTAAACCCGTCAGTGGGCAGGCCGCCAATCTGCGTGTGGAAGCCTCTTTGCAAAGTGCGCGAAGTGGTGCCGGTGTTACTGTCGGGGAAATCAAAGAAGAAGGGACGACAGGCCGTTATCTGGCAGATGTGACGGCGGGTGCCGAATCCGGCGTAGTGACGCTGGTGCTGTATCATGGTGCAAATGTGCTTGGGCAGCAGCAACTGACGCTGAAAGCCGCTGAGCCTGAAGTTGTTGAGCCTGCCAATATTGAACTGTTGTCTGCGTCAGCTGAATATCATGCTGGTAGTGTGATGAGTTTCAGCGCGACAGTGACTGACAAACAGGGTAACCCGATGAAAGATGTCGTTGTGGCATTCACGGATGAAGCAGGCAATGTCCTTGCAGCCAACAATGACGGTAAAACCGATGAACAAGGTAAAGTGACCCTTTCCCTGAAGCGGGAAAAAGCGGGCACCTATCTAATCATCAGTCAGGTGGGCCAATTAAAATCACAGAAGTCGGTCAATGTGGTGGCTGATGAGGCCTCGGCCATGATCAAGTCTTCTCATTCTCAGGATGGAAAATTCAGGCAAGGCCAGGCGGGCTCCACGGTTACAGCTCAGTTTTCGCTGACGCTGGTCGATCAATATGATAATCCACTGGCTAATTTCGCAGGCATCGACCTGAAAGAATTGAATCATTATGATCACCAGATTGTTATCGAGTCGAACAATAAAACCGACGCCAACGGCGTTATTGAGGGCACCGTGGCACTGGCTGGCAGCTTCACGCCACAGAATAATAAGACGGTCTATAAAATTTACCCGCTGATCTATGGCATTGGTGTTGGTAAGACCGGCATCGAAATTACGTTTCTGGCTGAATAAGTTCTAAAAGTAGCCCCCTGCAAGGCGATCGCTGCGGTGATTGCCTTTTTTTATCCGCCCGAAGGATAATTTGCTCCTGACTATTCCCACCTGGTTTGTCTTCCTCTTTGCCTGCAGGTTATGATTGCGGTTTACCTGCATGGCACAATAATTATGAAACGACTTATCATTGGTATTTCCGGCGCCAGCGGCGCGATCTACGGCGTGCGCCTGTTGCAGGTATTACAACCGCTGGCCGAGGTGGAAACCCATCTGGTGATGAGTCCGGCGGCACGTCAGACACTGGCGCTGGAAACCGATTTCAATCTGCGCGAGGTGCAGGCACTGGCCAATGTGGTGCATGACGTGCGCGATATTGCTGCCAGCATCTCCTCCGGTTCATTTAAGACACTTGGCATGGTGATCCTGCCCTGTTCGATGAAAACCCTGTCCGGCATTGTGCACAGTTACAGCGATAGCTTGCTGACGCGTGCTGCGGATGTGGTATTGAAAGAGCAGCGCAAACTGGTGCTGTGTGTGCGCGAAACCCCGTTGCACGTAGGCCATTTGCGTATGATGACCACGGCCGCCGAGCTGGGCGCAGTGATTATGCCGCCAGTGCCCGCGTTTTATCATCGTCCGCAAAATATTGCCGAGCTGGTGGATCAAACGGTCAATCGCGTGCTGGATCAGTTCGATATTGAGTTACCGCAGGATCTGTTCACTCGCTGGCAAGGCGCATAAATGGTGCAGAGTTGCACTGATATGGTGCAAAATAGCGCGCAGGATCACTCTTCGTGCATTTCATGCACCAAAAGTTAACAATGTCGCTTTTTCCTGCTCACCCGACTGTTATATTTTCCTCACAAACTAAGTGCTTGCGCCCCTGGTGGACGCAGTATTTAGTGCGTCTGTACAGGCTTTCGCCAATTTGCACAACTGGCATGAAACATGCAAATTAAACAGCGCAAACACATCACGCACCACATAACAAAAAGCACTTCACTTGAGGGTTACCTATGAAAAAGCGAGTTCTGGCTCTTTCTCTGATGCTGGCAATGTCCAGCGCCGCGAGCGTGTTCGCGGCGGTACCGCATACGCTGCGCATCGGGACTGACCCGACTTACCCGCCGTTTGAATCGAAAAACGCGCAAGGACAGTTAGTGGGTTTTGACATCGATCTGGCTAACGAGATCTGTAAACGCATCAAGACTAAATGTACTTATGTGGAAAGCGATTTCGATGCGCTGATCCCGTCGCTGAAAGCGAAGAAGATCGATGCCATCATCTCTTCACTCTCCATTACTGAAAAGCGTCAGGAAGAGATTGGTTTCTCTGAAAAACTCTACGCAGCAAACGCCCGTCTGGTTGCACCAAAAGGTTCCACCATTCAGCCAACCATTGAATCGCTGAAAGGCAAAAATATCGGTCTGCTGCAGGGTACCACTCAGGAAACCTATGCGAATCAATACTGGCGTCCGCAGGGTGTCACCGTTACGCCGTATGCTAACCAGGACCTGGTGTATCAGGACCTGAATGCTGGCCGTATCGATGCCGCTTTCCAGGACGAAGTACAGGCGAGCGAAGGCTTCCTGAAGCAACCGGTAGGTAAAAACTACGCCTTCGCTGGCCCGGCGGTAAAAGATGACAAAATCTTTGGCGTCGGTACCGGTATGGGCCTGCGTAAAGATGATGCGGACCTGAAAGCCGCCATCGACAAAGCCTTCGAAGCCATGCGCAAAGACGGTACTTACGATAAGATTGCGAAGAAATACTTTGATTTCAATGTGTACGGTGACTGATTATCCTGTCTACCAGACTGCCCGCTACGTGCGGGCAGTGCTTCGTTAATTTCCCCACGACAGGATCAAATTCATGTTGTATGGCTATTCTGACGTCATTCTAAAAGGCACCCTGGTTACGCTGGAACTGGCGCTCAGTTCAGTGTTGCTGGCTGTAGTGCTTGGTTTAATTGGCGCTGGCGCCAAACTTTCCCGCAATCGCCCGCTGGCGATGCTGTTTGAAGGCTACACCACGCTGATTCGCGGCGTGCCGGATCTGGTGCTGATGCTGCTGATTTTCTACGGTCTGCAGATCGCCCTGAACTCCCTGACCGATGCGATGGGCGTAGCGCAGTTTGATATCGACCCGATGGTGGCCGGTATCATCACCCTCGGCTTTATCTATGGTGCTTACTTTACTGAAACCTTCCGTGGTGCGTTTCTCGCTGTGCCGAAGGGGCAGATTGAGGCGGCAACCGCGTTTGGCTTTACCGGCGCGCAAACTTTCCGCCGTGTTCTGTTCCCGGCGATGATGCGCTTTGCGCTGCCGGGAATCGGTAATAACTGGCAGGTCATCCTCAAAGCCACCGCGCTGGTTTCGCTGCTCGGCCTTGAGGATGTGGTGAAAGCCACCCAGCTGGCGGGCAAAAGTACCTGGCAGCCGTTCTACTTTGCGATTGTTGCCGGGGTGATTTATCTGGTTTTTACCACGGTGTCGAATGGCGTGCTGTGGTGGCTTGAACGCCGCTACTCAGTCGGTGTGAAAAGGGCAGAGCTATGATCGATATTATTCACGAGTATTGGAAATCCCTGCTCTGGACCGATGGTTACCGTTTTACCGGCGTGGCTATCACCCTGTGGCTGTTGATTATTTCTGTGGCCATTGGCGGCTGTCTGGCGGTGTTGCTGTCGATTGCCCGCGTCTCACCCAATCGCTTTATCTCCACCCCGGTATGGTTGTTCACCTACGTATTCCGTGGTACGCCGTTATATGTGCAGCTGCTGGTGTTCTATTCCGGCATGTACACGCTGGAAGTGGTGAAAGGCTCCGAGTTACTGAACGCCTTCTTCCGCAGCGGACTTAACTGTACTCTGCTGGCGTTTACTCTGAACACCTGCGCCTATACCACTGAGATGTTTGCCGGGGCCATTCGCGCCGTACCACACGGTGAAATCGAAGCGGCACGCGCCTATGGATTCTCAACCTTTAAATTGTATCGTTGCATCATTCTGCCTTCGGCGCTGCGTACCGCGCTGCCTGCCTATAGCAATGAAGTGATCCTGATGCTGCACTCCACCGCGCTGGCGTTTACCGCCACAGTGCCAGACCTGCTGAAAGTGGCGCGTGATATCAACTCCGCTACCTATCAGCCGTTTGTCGCTTTTGGTATTGCTGCAGTGCTGTACCTGATTATCTCTTACGTGTTGATTAGCCTGTTCCGCATGGCGGAGCGTCGCTGGCTGGCCCACGTGAAACCTTCTTCATCGCATTGAGTAACCTATGGCTGAAAATAAATTAAGCGTTACCGAACTGCACAAGCGTTACGGTGAACATGAAGTCCTGAAAGGCGTGTCATTACAGGCGGATGCCGGTGACGTTATTAGTATCATTGGCTCGTCCGGTTCCGGGAAAAGTACCTTTCTGCGCTGCATTAACTTCCTCGAAAAGCCGAGTGAAGGCACCATCGCAGTCAACAATGAGCAGATCAACCTGGTGCGCGACACCGATGGTCAGCTGAAGGTATCGAATAAGGAGCAGCTGCGTTCGCTGCGTACCCGTCTCACTATGGTGTTCCAGCACTTCAACCTGTGGAGCCATATGACGGTGCTGGAGAACGTGATGGAAGCGCCGATTCAGGTGCTTGGCCTGAGCAAAACCGAAGCACGCGAACGGGCTATTAAGTATCTCGATAAAGTCGGGATCGATGAACGTGCCCGGGCCAAATATCCGGTGCATCTGTCCGGTGGTCAGCAGCAGCGTGTCTCTATCGCCCGTGCGCTGGCGATGGAACCGGAAGTGCTGTTATTTGATGAACCGACTTCCGCACTCGATCCGGAACTGGTCGGTGAAGTGCTGCGTATCATGCAGAAACTGGCTGAAGAGGGCAAAACCATGGTGGTGGTGACCCACGAAATGGAGTTTGCCCGCCACGTCTCCAGCCATGTGATTTTCCTGCATCAGGGGAAAATTGAAGAGCAGGGTGCACCCGATGAAGTGTTCAACAACCCGAAAAGCCCGCGCTTGCAGCAGTTCCTGAAAGGCTCGCTGAAATAACCCGTGGTCACCAGGTCGCCATGAATGGCGACCCTACGCGTAGGGTGCACATTCATGTGCACCTGGTTTAAGCCGCAGTATCCTGTAACGCCTCCTGCAAGTCATACCAGCGAAAACCAAATCCTGACTCCTCCAGCCGTTTCGGCAGCACATGCTGGCCGCCCAGCACCAGCACGGCGGATTCGCCCATCATTAGCCTGATCGCGCTGGCGGGGGTACGCATAAAGGCCGGACGATGCATCACCTGGCCGAGTGTGGCAGCAAATTGCTCGTTACGTACCGCATAGGGTGACACCAGATTGAATGGTCCCTGTAACGGATTATCAATCAGCCACCAGATAGCATTCACCAGATCGTCAATATGAATCCACGGCAGATACTGTTTGCCGCTACCGATGGGGCCGCCGACCCCGAGTCTGAACGGCAGCTTCATTTTCGCCAGCGCGCCGCCTTCTTTCGCCAGCACCACGCCGGTGCGCAGCAGGCACACCCGGGTGCGCTCGCTTTGTGCTGCCAGCGCCAGCTGTTCCCAGCGGGCACACAGCGTATGGGTAAATTCTTCATGACCGGGATCGTCTTCGGTCAACACCAAATCACCGGTATCGCCATAGAAACCGGTGGCGGAACCGGATATCAAAAATTTCGGTGGCTGGCTGCTGGCATTGATCAACGACACCAGCCGCTCGGTGATCTGCCAGCGACTTTCGCACAGCAGCTGCTTCTGTTCTGCTGTCCAGCGTTTGTCGGCGATAGGTTCACCGGCAAGGTTAATCACCCCATCGACACCATTGAGGTCCTGCTGCTGCGCAAGGCCAGACCAGCACGCAACGCGTGGATCCAGCTTCTCGCGTGCTGCTGCTACGTCACGCGTCACCACGCTCACCTGTTGACCAAGTTGTAACAGGCGCGGGATCAGATGGCGGCCAATCAAACCGGTGCCGCCGGTAATAAGCAGATGCATGTTGAGCCTCCTTGTGCTTGTTATGTGCTCAGTTTCAGCATAGAAGAGAAGCGTGCGGCTGGCGTGACCGCGCCGACGCTTACGATGAAAAAACCGTAGTCTGCGCTGGTCTTACCGGTTCAGATCCACATTGCCTTACTAAATAAAAATCGGTAAACATGAAGCACTCCAGATGCACATCCGAGGCAGCCGATGAATTACCCGAACATGACGTTGTGGTCCGATGCTTCATTCTTCAGCCCTTATGCTATGTCGGTCTATGTGGCACTGACCGAAAAGGGCATTCCCTTTACCCTGAAACGTGTTGATCTGTCGCGCGATGCGCAATGGGATGATGATTATCGTGCGCTGTCGCTCACCTGTCGGGTGCCGACGTTGCAAATTGATGATTTTATCCTTAATGAATCTTCAGCCATTGCCGAATATCTTGAGGAGCGCTTTCCGGCACCGGAGTATGAACGTCTGTACCCCCGCGACCGGGAAAAGCGCGCCCATGCCCGTGAAATTCAGGCATGGCTGCGCAGCGACCTGATGCCGCTACGTCAGGAGCGCCCAACCGAAGTGTTGTTTGCCGGTGAACGTTTTGCGCCGCTCAGCCCCGCAGGCGAACAGGCGGCACAGAAGCTGATTACGGCGGTGCTGCGGCTGTTGCCGGATGGGCAGCAGAACCTGTTTGGTGAATGGTCGATTGCGGATACCGATTTGGCGGTGATGATTAATCGTCTGGCGTTACACGGTGATGCGCTACCGGTGAAGCTACAGCATTACGCCGAGTTCCAGTGGCAGCGGGCGTCAGTGCAGCTGTGGCTGACAGAATCGGGCAAACAACGCTGAGCACGAAGAGGTCTTGCGGTGGGGAAAAGAACCCTTTACCTTACCGCACACTCTAATAAAGAACAGTAAACAGGCGCGTGCCCGGCACGCCTAAACAGAAAAGGGTTACGGATGGTGGATCAACCTGCAGATAGCGGTATCGAATGGGTAGATATCGTTAACGAAGAGAATGAAGTGATTGCGCAGGCCAGTCGCGCGCAGATGCGTGCGCAGTGTTTGCGTCATCGCGCCACCTACATCGTGGTGCATGACGGCATGGGTAAGATTCTGGTGCAGCGTCGTACCGAAATCAAAGACTTCATGCCCGGTATGCTCGATGCGACCGCAGGTGGCGTGGTGCAGAGCGGTGAAGACATGCTGGAATCAGCGCGTCGTGAAGCGGAAGAAGAACTGGGTATCGCCGCGGTGCCGTTTGCTGAGCATGGAAAATTCTACTTCGAAGATGAACATTGCCGCGTCTGGGGCGGTTTGTTCAGCTGCGTATCGCACGGTCCTTTTGCGATGCAGGAAGAAGAGGTGGATGAGGTCTTCTGGATGACGCCGGAAGAGATCACTGCCCGCTGTGATGAGTTCACTGATGATTCACTGAAAGCCTTATCGTTATGGCTGAGTCGCAATAGCGAATCATAAAAGTAAAGGCACCGCTTGCGGTGCCTTTTGTCTTAATGGGCGGGATGCGACTGACGCATGCGCTCACCACGCCGCCGCAGTATCTCCATCACAATCAGCAGCACCAGCGAAGCCGCAATCATCAGCGTTGCCGCTGCTGCAATGGTGGGATCGAGGTTTTCGCGAATCCCGGCGAACATCTGAATTGGCAGGGTGCGCTGGCTTGGGCTGGCGAGAAACAAGGTCACCACCACTTCATCAAATGAAGCAGCAAAGGCAAACAGCGCGCCAGAGAACACCCCCGGAGCGATGAGCGGCAGGGTGATTTTGCGAAAGGTCAGCAGCGGTGACGCGCCGAGGCTGGCCGCCGCGCGTGACAGGTTAGTGTCATAGCTTTTCAGCACCGCAACCACGGTAATCACGACAAAGGGTACGCCAAGCAGCGTATGCGCCAGCACCAGTCCCAGATAGCTGTTCAGCAGCGATAAACGGGCGAAGAAGAAAAACATCCCCACCGCGATGATCACCACCGGCGCGACCATCGGCGAAATGATAATCGCCATCACGATGCCTTTGCCGCGAAATTCGCCGCGTACCAGCCCCATGGACGCCAGCACCCCAAGAATGGTGGCGAGCAGGGTCGCCAGCGGCGCAATCAGCAAACTGTTCCCCAGCGCGCCCAGCCACTCCTGAGAATGAAAGAAGGTTTGATACCAGCGTAGCGAAAAACCGCTCAGTGGGTAGCTGAGGAATGAGCTGGAGTTAAACGACAGTGGCACGATCACCAGAATCGGCAGAATTAAAAACAGCAGCACCGCCGCGCCATAGAAGTTGAAGAACGCGCCCCACAGGCGCAGCAGGGTGGAACCTTGTTGTCTCATTTCTTCGCTCCTTAGCGCGCCGCCGCTTCTGCGGAGGTACGGGTGACACGGATATAAACGATGTACAGCAACATCACGATAATCAGCAGCTGGCTGCCCAGGGCGGCGGCCATGCCCCAGTTCATGGTGCTGTTGGTGAAGAAGGCCACAAAGTAGCTGACCATCTGGTCATCCGGGCCACCGAGCAGCGCCGGGGTGACGTAATAACCAATCGCCATCATAAACACCAGCAGCGCACCGGCCGTGATGCCCGCGAAGGTTTGCGGCACATAGACGCGCCAGAAGGCGAGGAACGGATGCGCTCCGAGCGAGATAGCTGCACGCATATAGCTGGGGGAAATGCCTTTCATCACCGCGTACAGCGGCAGCACGATAAACGGCAACAGAATATGGGTCATCGAGATATAGACGCCAAGGCGGTTAAACACCAGCGTCAGTGGATGGTCGATGATACCGATGCCCATCAGCGCCCGGTTAATCAGACCGCCTGATTGCAGCAGCACAATCCAGCTGGCGGTACGCACAATTAATGAGGTCCAGAACGGCAGCAGCACCAGAATCATCAGCAGATTGGCGCGGCCAGAAGGCTGTTTCGCCAGCCAGTACGCCAGCGGATAACCAATACCGACGCACAGCAGCGTCACCACCGTCGCCATCCATAAGGTCCGCAGCAGCACATTCACGTACAGCGCCTGGTCAGCAGGCTGGCTGACGATGTCACCGGTTTTGGCATCGACTTTACGGTCAAACACCGACAATAAGTAGAGACTGGTCAGTGGCTTCGCGGCACGTTGCAGCGTGCGCCAGGTCGTTAGATCGCCCCACAGTGGCTGTTTGGCGATCAGGGTGTTTTTCACATCCACGCCGTCGGCAGGGGCCTGACGCGGCACGGCGAGGATCAGGCGACGGTAGCTGGCATCTTCGTAGCTGAGACGTTTTGCCACGCTGGAGATTTGTCCCTGATCGCGGGCGGCAATCAACTCTTTCGCCAGCAGCGCATAGACACGCTCATCCGGCAGCGCCTCGCCAGACCACTGCTGCAACGCTTTGCTGGTTTGTGGCAGCGCTTCCGGCAGCTCCGGGTTATTGATGCTCATGCTCAGGATCGAGCCAATCGGGAACAGAAAGCAGACCACCACGAACACCAGCAAGGGTGCAATCAGCAGCAGCGAACGTCGCGTCTTTGCAAACTCGCTGCGTTGCAGGCGCTGGCGCAGCGTCGGGACGCGCGGGTTGGGCACTGATTGTGCTGGGGGATCCAAAACGGGATTTTGGCTCATGGCCGGACTCCTTACTGATATTTCTGCGATTCGTAGCGGCGCGATTTATCGCGCGGTCTTCAGACATAAAACCTGCGCGATAAATCGCGCCGCTACAGAACGTGCCCTTGCAGGCCGGGAGTGTTACTTCGCGGCCCAGCTGTTAAAGCGCTGTTCCAGTTCTTCACCATGTTCGAGCCAGAAATTGGCATCCACCTGCACCGATTTCGCCAGGTTATCCGGCGAGGTAGGCAGCTGCTTCAGGCGTTCAGGTGCCAGCAGGGAACCGGCCTTGATATTGGTCGGGCCGTAAGGAATATTTTCGGCGTAGACTTTCTGATTTTCTGGCTGGTTAGCGAAGGCGATAAACTGTTCTGCCAGGGCTTTATGTTTCGAGCCTTTGACGATGGCCCAGTTATCCAGGTCATACAGGCCGCCGTCCCAGACGATTTTGAAGTTGTGGCCTTCCGCCTGAGCGGTGCCGACACGGCCGTTGTACGCCGATGCCATTACCACGTCACCCGATACCAGCCACTGCAGCGGCTGTGCGCCGGATTCCCACCACTGGATATTCGGTTTCAGCTCATCCAGCTTTTTGAAGGCGCGATCAACACCGGCCGGGGTCGCCAGCACTTTGTAGACATCTTCACGTTTTACGCCATCCGCCATCAGCGCGATTTCGAGGGTATATTTGGCGCTCTTACGCAGCGCGCGTTTACCTGGGAATTTCTTCACATCCCAGAAATCGGCCCAGCTGGTGGGGGCAGTTTTCAGTTTGTCGGCGTCATAGGTCAGCACGGTAGACCAGACAAAAATCCCGGCACCACATTCGCTGACGCTGCCAGGAATGAAATCACTTTTGTTGCCCAGCTTGCTCCAGTCGAGCGTCTCGAACAGACCTTCATCGCAGCCACGCAGCAGTTCCGGGGTTTCCAGCTCAACCACATCCCAGCCTACCTGTTTGGTTTCCACCATGGCACGGATGCGCGCCATTTCGCCGTTGTATTCGCCCGCGTCGATGGTGCCTTTCCCGGCTGCGGTAAAGGGTTTATAGAATGCTTTGTCCTGGGCGTCTTTATTGGTGCCACCAAAAGAGATCACAGTCAGGGTTTCTGCCTGTGCTTGCAGTGCTATGGTAGCGAAAATGAGTACAGCTAACTTTTTAACCATCCCACAACTCCTGAATTATTATTGATGTGCAGGCGAACCTGCGTGGTGTTTGCAATGCAGCTTTTATGCCAGGTACCGATGCATAGCGGGAACGGCGCTATGCATCGGCGGAGAGACTTAGTGTTGCGCCAGAATGCCGGACAGCAGTTGCAATGCGCTGTTGAACTGCGCATCCGGAATGGTGAGCGGGTAAAGGAAGCGGATCACGTTACCGTGTACGCCACAGGTCAGCAGAATCAGCCCCTGTGCCAGAGCCTGCTGCTGAATGGCGCGGGCGATATCGGCAGACGGTTTGCCTGCGGCATCATTAAACTCAGCCGCAATCATCGAACCGCGACCGCGCACGTCAGCCAGTGAACGACACCCGGCACCCTGCAGGGTTTCACTCAATTTTGCGCCGAGCTGGTTCGCTCGCTGACACAGTTGTTCTTCGTCGATCACGTCGAGCACCGCGTGGGCCGCAGCAATTGCTGGCGGGCTACCGGCGTAGGTGCCTCCGAGGCCGCCCGGTTGCGGTGCATCCATCACCTCAGCGCGCCCGGACACCGCTGACAACGGCATGCCGCCCGCCAGGCTTTTCGCCATGGTGATCAGGTCAGGCTTCACGTCGTAATATTCGCTGGCAAACAGCTTACCGGTACGGGCAAAACCACTCTGAATCTCGTCGGCAATCAGCAATATGCCGTGCTGGTCGCACAGCTTACGCAACGCAGTGACGAATTCCGGGGGGGCGACGTTGAAGCCACCTTCACCCTGGATCGGCTCGAAAATAATCGCCGCAACCTGTTGCGGGCTGATATCGCAACGGAAAATTGACTCGATACTTTCCAGTGCTGCTGCCACGCTGTGGCCATGCAGCGCATTGGGGTAGCGGGCATGAAATACTGAACTGGCGAACGGACCAAAGCCGGTCTTGTAGGGGACCACTTTGCCGGTCAGCGTCATGGTCATATGGGTGCGGCCATGAAACGCGCCGGTGAAGGCGATGATGCCGGGACGACCGGTCGCTGCGCGGGCAATTTTCACCGCATTTTCCACCGCTTCGGCACCGGTGGAGAAGAAGGTGGTTTTGGCCGGGCCGGTAACCGGTACGCGCTCATTCAGGCGCTCGGCCAGGCTGATGTAATTCTCGTAAGGGATCACCTGGAACGCGGTGTGGGTGAAGCAATCCAGCTGCTGTTTCACCGCAGTCATCACTTTCGGGTGACGGTGGCCGGTGTTCAGCACCGCGATACCGGCGCTGAAATCGGTGTATTCACGGCCCTGATGATCCCAGAGCGTGGCGTTTTCCGCTTTCACGGCATAGAAATCGCACATCACACCGACACCGCGTGGGGTGGCGTTTAAACGACGTGCCTGTAATTCGCTGTTACTCATAGCTCAACCTCATCATGTGATTCGCCGGCTGACTTCACGCCGGAAAACTGCCCTGCTTGCTTTTTAGCGTTTTCAGGGTTTTATAATCCAGAGCCAGTTTTTTTTATTTTGAGGTACCAATTTTGCGCAGCTTACTGGGTGACCTGCTGTTTCAGCGTTTAAATCAGCTTGCCGGCGGTTCGTTGGCGAAGCGCCTGTACGACGTGTTGCAGGGAGCGATTCAGGAAGGTGCCATTGCCACCGGCGTGCGGCTGCCCGCCAGCCGTGACCTGGCGCGTGAACTTTCCGTGTCGCGTAATACCGTGCTGGCGGCCTACGAAAAACTGCAATCGGAAGGCTATCTGGAAACCCGCACCGGAAGTGGTACCTTCGTCTGCCTGGTGCTGCCGGAAGAAAGCCCGGAAGTGGCTCCGACGCCGACGCCGCGGGCACGTGGTATGAATACTATCCGCCTGTCACGACGTGGGGCGCGTCTGCTGTCACAAAGTGGCGCCGGGGCGTTTCAGTGGGGCGCGTTTATGCCGGGCGTACCGGATGTGAGTTACATGCCGCACGATATCTGGCGCAAAATCCAGCTGCGCATCAGCCGTCGCCTGCCGGTGGAATCCCTGAGTTATGCCAACCACGGCGGATGTGTCGAGCTGCAACAGGCGCTGGCCGAGTATCTGCGGGTTATCCGTTCGGTCAACTGCACGGCAGAGCAGGTGCTGGTGACAGCGGGCACCCATCAGTCACTCGATTTACTGGCGAAAATGCTGTGCGATCCGGGTGATAGCGCGCTGGTGGAGGAACCGGGTTACTGGGGCATCCGCAATGTGCTGGCGGTCAATGGTATCGACCTGATCCCCACCGAGGTGGACGACCAGGGGCTGGTGCTGCCCGCAGAGCAGAGCGACCGTCCCGCGCCGCGCCTGATTTGTGTCACCCCCTCGCATCAGTACCCGCTGGGTGCAGTGATGAGCCTGCAACGCCGCCATGAGCTGCTAAACCGCGCCAAAAGTACCGGTAGCTGGGTGGTTGAGGATGATTACGACGGTGAGTTTCGCTTTGCCGGTAGCCCGATTCCGGCGCTCCAGGGGTTGTCGCCCGATGCGCCGGTGATTTATCTCGGCACCTTCAGCAAGACGCTCTATCCGGGCATTCGCCTGAGTTACATGGTGGTGCCAAAACCTCTGGCGACACGCATGAAAATGGCCCATTCGGAACTTTATCGTGGCGGGTATGGCCTGGTGCAGCTGACGCTGGCGGAGTTTATTCGTGAAGGGCACTACGCGGCCCATGTGCGGCGGATGCGGCAGATTTACAGCCGTCGCCGTGCTGCGCTGGTGGCGCTGATTACCGACACCCTCGGCGCGTCCTGGGTGGTGCATCACAGCAATGCCGGGCTGCACCTGATTCTCGGCCTGCCGGAAAGCATCGACGATGTGGCTTTCAGCGCTGAACTGGAGCAGAACGGCGTGCTGACACGTCCGCTCTCCTCGTACTACCAGCGCGGGACCTTGCGTCGTGGCCTGCTGCTGGGCTATGCCTGCGTTGACGAAGCGCAGATGGCCACCGCCTTCGCGCCGATTCTGCAACGCCTGCAACACCATCTCAACACCACACCGGTTCCGATGTGACCGACGCTGCCCTGTCCCGGTGCAGGGCACGTAATCAGTGCATTAGCGGTATTATTAACATTTTGATAACGTTAATTTTTAAAAGACAATAGAAATCAATAGCCTGCGATTTTTGATTCAGGCTAACTTTGTATTCAAATTGTCAAATTTCTCTTGTGTTCCTGAAATGCGTTGTGGTAGTGCTAAAAAAAGAGCCGCCAGTATGCGCATGTCAGACATGTCGATGCAGGAATCGTGCCTGGATTACTTTTCCTTCACGCTTTACGAGAGAACGTCATGAGAAATTTCGTTAGTTTCAGGAACATAAAAAAGAGTTACGACGGCGATAAGCTGGTAGTACGTAACCTCAATCTTGACGTGGAGGAAGGGGAGTTTCTCACGCTGCTTGGTCCATCCGGTTCAGGTAAAACCACCAGTCTGATGATGCTGGCGGGCTTTGAAACGCCAACCGATGGTGAGATTTTATTGCGGGATAAACCGCTGCATACCTTGCCGCCACACCAGCGCGATATCGGCATGGTGTTCCAGAACTATGCGCTGTTTCCCCATATGACGGTGGCGGAAAACCTCGCCTTTCCGCTGTCGATTCGCCGCATGAACAAAGCTGACATCAAATCCCGCGTCGATCGCATTCTGGACATGATCAAACTGACGTCGCTGGCGGATCGCTACCCGGCACAAATGTCCGGTGGGCAACAGCAACGTGTGGCCCTGGCGCGTGCGCTGGTGTTTGAACCGAAGCTGGTGTTGATGGATGAACCGCTCGGTGCGCTGGATAAGCAGCTGCGTGAACATATGCAGATGGAAATCAAACAGTTACACGATATGCTGGGTCTGACGATCGTCTATGTTACGCACGATCAGAGCGAAGCGATGACCATGTCCGATCGGGTCGCGGTCTTCAACGATGGCATGATCCAGCAGATGGACAGCCCGGATAAACTTTACGAGCAGCCGGAGAATGCGTTTGTCGCGCAATTTATCGGTGAAAACAACAGCTTACTGGCGACTCAGGTGACGCAGAACGGTGATTTTTATCAGGTGAAACTGGATGATGGTACGCAGCTTGATGCGCTGAAAGTCCGTCCCAGCTCACCGGGCAAAAAGATCCAGCTCAGCATTCGCCCTGAGCGTGTCAACGTCAATGCGCCGGAGCAGGGCGATCAGATCGTGCAGGCGCAGATCCAGCAATTTATTTATCTCGGCGATCATGTGCGTATGCTGACCAGCGTGGCGGGGCAGGAGAACTTTATGGTGAAACTGTCGCCGTCGAAGATGGACAAAAGCTGGCAGCCGGGCGCGCAGGTCACCCTGTCATGGCAGCCGCAGCATCTGCGTGCGCTGGATGTGATGTTGCAGTAAAGCCTGGCGAGCCAGGCTTTACCCGGAGCGGCGCGATTTATCGCGCGGGTTTTATCCCGGCGTGCTGCTAAAGACGCGCGATAAATCGCGCCGCTACGATAGTTGCACGTATTTATCGCACAAAAAAGGCGTCCCGCAGGACGCCTTATCCGTATTTAACGACCGTTAGCCTTCAGCCTGCTGAGACTGAATCGCTGTCAGGGCGATGGTGTAGACGATATCATCCACCAGCGCGCCGCGTGACAGGTCGTTGACCGGCTTACGCATACCCTGCAACATCGGCCCGATGGAGATCAGGTCTGCTGAGCGCTGTACCGCTTTGTAGGTGGTGTTACCGGTGTTCAGGTCAGGGAAGATAAACACGGTAGCACGGCCCGCAACCTGCGAGTTCGGCGCTTTAGATTTTGCCACGTCTTCCATGATCGCGGCGTCATACTGCAACGGACCGTCGATCACCAGATCCGGGCGTTTTTCCTGCGCAATACGCGTGGCTTCACGGACTTTTTCCACGTCGCTACCGGCACCGGAATTACCGGTGGAGTAGGAGATCATCGCCACGCGCGGATCGATACCGAAGGCTTTGGCAGAATCGGCAGACTGGATAGCGATTTCGGCCAGCTGTTCCGGGTTCGGGTCCGGGTTGATGGCGCAGTCGCCATACACCAGCACCTGCTCCGGCAGCAGCATAAAGAACACAGATGAAACCAGCGAGCTGTTCGGCGCAGTTTTGATCAGCTGTAACGGCGGACGAATGGTATTGGCGGTGGTATGAACGGCACCCGATACCAGACCGTCAACTTCGCCACTTTCCAGCATCATGGTGCCGAGCACCACGTTGTCTTCCAGCTGCTCCTGCGCAACCACTTCGGTCATGCCTTTGCTCTTACGCAGTTCAACCAGACGCGGCACATAGTTCTCACGTACCACTTCCGGATCGACAATGACGATGCCTTTGCCCAGTTCCACGCCCTGAGCCGCAGCCACACGCTGGATCTCATCCGGGTTACCCAGCAGCACACAGGTGGCGATACCACGTTCGGCACAGATGGCGGCCGCTTTCACGGTACGCGGCTCGTCGCCTTCCGGCAGGACGATACGCTTGCCCGCTTTGCGCGCCAGCTCAGTCAGCTGGTAGCGGAAGGCTGGCGGTGACAGACGACGGCTGCGCTCGGAAGTGGCGGTCAGCGATTCGATCCAGTCGTCATTGATGTAGCTGGCAACGTATTCCTGCACTTTTTCAATACGCTGGGTATCGTCAGCCGGGACTTCGAGGTTGAAGCTTTGCAGGCTGAGTGAAGTCTGCCAGGTGTTGGTTTTCACCATAAATACCGGCAGGCCGGTCTGGAAGGCGCGCTCGCACAGACGACCGATACGCTCATCAATCTCGTATCCACCGGTCAGCAGAATGGCACCGATTTCCACACCATTCATCGCGGCCAGACAGGCTGCCAGCAACACGTCAGGACGGTCTGCTGAGGTCACCAGCAGAGAACCCGGACGGAAGTGCTCCAGCATGTGCGGAATGCTACGGGCACAGAAGGTGACAGATTTCACCCGGCGCGTCTGGATTTCACCTTCGTTGATGATGTCGGCGTTCAGGTGGCGGCACATATCAATCGCACGGGTGGCGATCAGATCAAAGCTCCACGGCACACAACCCAGCACCGGCAGCGGGCTGTTGGTGAACAGCGTTTTCGGGTCGATGTTGGCGATGCTGGCTTTGGAAGAGTCATCAAAAATCTCTGACAAATCCGGACGCGTGCGTCCCTGTTCATCCACCGGTGCATTCAGTTTGTTGATGATCACGCCGGTGATATTTTTGTTCTTGCTGCCGCCAAAGCTGCTTTGCGTCAGTTCGATACGTTCTTTCAGCTGGGCCGGAGAGTCATTACCCAGCGCGGTGACGAAGACGATTTCGGCGTTCAGGGTTTTGGCAATTTCATAGTTCAATGCGGAAGCAAACTGGTGTTTGCGCGTCGGCACCAGACCTTCCACCAGTACCACTTCGGCATCTTTGGTGTTTTCGTGGTAGCGGGCGATGATCTCTTCCATCAGCACGTCCTGCTGGTTGGAACCCAGCAGCGACTCAACACGCGACATCAGCAGCGGTTCAGCGGCTGGGATCGTGGAGTTCTTACGGATGATGGTGGTGGTCTGGTCCGGTTTGTCGCCGCCAGTGCGTGGCTGCGCAATCGGTTTGAATACGCTCAGGCGCACGCCTTTGCGTTCCATCGCACGGATCACGCCAAGACTGACGCTGGTCAGGCCGACGCTGGTGCCGGTTGGAATGAGCATAATTGTACGTGACACTTTATAACCTCTCAGGTGTTGCAGGGTGTCAAAAACAACTCCGTCAGCCTGAGCTGACGGAGAGAAGCATTTACGCGGTGAGACGCGCGGCGTCCTGGGCGATAACCAACTCTTCGTTGGTGGGGATCACCACCGCCGGGCGGGTGCCTTCTTTATTAATGAAGCCGGATTTACCGAAGCGCGCCGCCAGGTTGCGTTCGTGGTCCACTTCAAAGCCCAGCAGGCCCAGTTTTTGCAGCGACAGCTCACGCACCATCGCGGCATTTTCACCGATACCACCGGTGAAGACGACCGCGTCCAGGCGGCCTTCCATCAGCGAGGTGTAGCCGCCGATGTACTTCGCCAGGCGATGGCAGAACACGTCCATGGCGCGTTTGGCATCGGCTTTGGTGGTGTAGTTGTCTTCTACGTAGCGGCAGTCGCTGGTGACTTCAGTCAGACCCAGCAGGCCAGACTCTTTGGTCAGCAGTTTGTTGATCGCATCAACGCTCATGCCGAGGGTGTCATGCAGGAAGAAAACGATGGCCGGATCGATGTCACCGCTGCGGGTACCCATTACCAGACCTTCCAGCGGCGTCAGACCCATTGAGGTATCGACACAGACGCCGTTACGAATAGCGGAAACAGAACCGCCGTTGCCGAGGTGGCACGTGATCACGTTCAGTTGTTCTACCGGTTTACCCAGCATTTTTGCTGCTTCCTGGGTGACATAGTAGTGGCTGGTACCGTGGGCACCATAACGACGCACGCCGTGTTCTTTATACAATTTGTACGGCAGAGCGTAGAGATACGATTCTTCAGGCATTGTCTGATGGAATGCAGTATCAAAAACCGCCACATTCTTATCTGAAAGGTGCGGGAAATTTTTCATTGCTTCGTCGATACCGATCAGATGTGCCGGATTATGCAGCGGAGCAAATGAAGAGGCATCTTTAATGCCCTGGATAACGGACTCATCAATCACCACAGATTTCGTCAGCTGTTCGCCGCCATGAACGATACGATGGCCGATTGCAGCGATTTGTGCCGAAAGCTCTGGTTTTTGTGCCAGAATAGTTTTAACAATGAAGTTGAGGGCTTCGCTGTGCGCTGCGCCCGCGCCCAGAGGGGCTTCCTGTTTGCTACCCTCGAGTTTCCATTTAATACGCGCTTCAGGCAGGTGGAAGCATTCAGCCAGACCGGAGAGGAATTCGTCGCCGTTGGCGGGGTTGAGGATGGCAAACTTGAGTGAAGAGCTGCCGCAGTTCAGAACCAGAACTAACTTCGTCGACATGGAAGTACCTATTGGTTAAATAGTGGCGAGAAATAACGCAATCAGACTAACAGCGTAGTTCATGAAAGCTGGTAAATTAATGATTAACATCATGCGGTAGTCAAAAAGAGACCGATCCGCAAAAAAATTTTGGTAATTTTACGCGATTTTTTTAAATCGGCTTAGCGAAACATGGCTCTAAACCGCGCTTTTATTGAGCAGAAGCTTCCGGTAATGTTGCTGAAACGGCGTCAGAATACCCAGTGTCACCCTTAAAGACAAAAACTTTTGAAGGATGTCACGTAAAGTTGTGTGGTTGTCAGTTTATTTTAAATCTTGCAGTAATAGTTGAGGTCTACCATGGCGAATGATACAGGTAATCCAGGCTGGTTCGGCTTATTTCAGCGCGGCCAGCACTACATGAAGACCTGGCCAGCCGATAAACGCCTGGCTCCGGTGTTTCCTGAAAATCGTGTGGTGACGGCGACACGTTTTTCCATTCGCTTTATGCCGCCATTGGCAATTTTTACCCTGACGTGGCAGATCGCCATGGGCGGACAGCTGGGGCCAGCAGTGGCGACGGCATTGTTTGCCTGTAGCCTGCCGATGCAGGGGTTGTGGTGGCTGGGTAAACGCTCCATGACACCGTTGCCGCCCTCTTTACTGCAATGGTTCCATGAAGTCCGCGCCAAACTGGAAGAAGCCGGACAGGCGATTGCGCCGGTTGAAGGTAAGCCCACTTACCAGGCACTGGCCGACGTGCTGAAACGCGCATTTAAACAGCTGGATCGGACCTTCCTTGACGATCTTTGATCGTTAAACGTTTCTCACCGGGACAGAATTCGCCGCTGATCCCGGTTCAAATCAAAGAAAAGTGGTGCGGACATACCCGCATCCGTTCCCTTGTGCAATCATTTCTCTATTACCTAAATTGATGCCCCGGGAGAACAACCATGGAAATGACCCACGCACAGCGGCTCATCCTGTCAAATCAGTACAAAATGATGGCGATGCTGGAGCCGGACAACGCTGAACGGTACCGCCGTTATCAGACCATCATTGAACGTGGCTATGGCCTGCAATTGCGCGAACTGGATAAAGAGTTTGGTGAGCTGAGCGAAGACACCTGTCGCACCCTGATCGATATTATGGAGATGCACCACGCGCTGCATGTTTCCTGGTCCAATCTCAAAGATTCCGCGCTGATTGAGGAACGCCGTCTGGCCTTTCTCGGTTTTGACGCCGCCACTGAAGCACGCTACCTCGGCTATGTGCGTTTTATGGTCAATACCGAAGGGCGTTACACCCACTTTGATTCCGGCACCCACGGGTTTAATGCCCAAACGCCGATGTGGGAAAAATACCAACGTATGCTGGCGGTGTGGCACACTTGTCCTCGTCAGTACCATTTGAGTGCGAATGAGATCGCGCAAATCCTTAATGCCTGAAGAAGGAGCATCGAGTGAAGTACAGGGGTTTTCTGTTTGATTTAGATGGCACGCTGGTGGATTCACTGCCTGCTGTAGAGCGCGCGTGGACACAATGGGGTGAGCGTCATGGTTTTGCGGCGGAAGAAATCCTGAGCTTCATTCATGGCAAACAGGCGATAACCTCGCTGCGTCATTTTATGGCGGGCCAGAGCGAGGAAGCGATCCAGGCGGAATTTTTGCGTCTGGAACGTATTGAAGCGGAAGACACTGACGGGGTGCGTGCCTTACCTGGCGCACAGTCACTGCTGGCGACGCTGAATGAGCTACACATTCCGTGGGCGATTGTCACTTCAGGTTCAGTACCGGTTGCCCATGCGCGTCACAAAGCCGCCGGACTGCCTGCGCCCGCCGTGTTTATCACTGCTGAGAATGTAAAACGCGGCAAGCCGGAACCCGATGCCTATTTGCTGGGCGCAGAGAAGCTGGGTCTGGCTGCTGGCGAGTGCGTGGTGGTGGAAGATGCGCCTGCGGGTGTGCTGGCCGGATTGAATGCGGGCAGCGCGGTGATTGCGGTAAATGCACCGCAGGACACGCCCCGTCTGGATGAGGTGACCTTCTCCCTGACTACGCTGGAAGCGCTGGTGGTGACCGGTGACGGGAAGGGCGGTTTTACCTTGTCGCTGAACGCATAATCCGTAGCGGCGCGATTTATCGCGCAATTTCGTGCGCGATGCCAGAAAAATCCGCGCGATAAATCGCGCCGCTACAACGGCGTATCCTGCGAAATTTCATCCAGCGACAGGCTGAAGCTGGGGATGAAAACCTCGACAAAATAATCCATTTCCGGCGAGCGGCGTTGGGACAGGGTTTTTTCCAGACGCGCTTTTGCCAGTAAAAACTCGTTGTTACCGGCAGACAGCTCCTCAAGGCATTTTACGTACGCACACAGGGCATCGGCCTGCTTCACCACCGCCTGTTCTGCTTCGCTATGCAGATGTTCGTCCAGCAACGGACGAAAATCCTCCTGAAGTTCCGCCGGAAGCATTTCAATCAGTTTGTGTTGGGCAATCTTCTCGATCTTCTTGTATTCATGGGCGATTTGCGCGTTGTAATACTTGACCGGGGTCGGTAGATCGCCGGTCAGCACTTCACTGGCATCATGATAAAGCGCCAGCATGGCAATGCGATCGGCATTGAGATTGCCGTTGAATTTTTTGTTTTTAATCACCGCCAGCACATGAGCGACCATCGCGACCTGAAGACTGTGCTCAGAGACGTTTTCGGTGCGCACATTACGCATCAGTGGCCAGCGGTTGATCAGTTTAAGACGGGAGAGATGGGCGAAAAAGTGGCTACGGGTCATGAGCAGTTCCTGATCGAACGGCGGGGAGAGCGGCCTCTCCCCGAAATACAATCACTATACGCGTATGACGCTACTGACGATACCCTTGCAGGAAGCGGCCAAATTTGGTGATGGCCATTTCCAGATCGTCAACGCGGGGCAGGGTGACGATGCGCACATGATCCGGCCACGGCCAGTTGAATGCAGTGCCCTGCACCAGCAGCACTTTTTCCTGGAGCAGGAAATCAAGCACCATTTTCTGATCGTCGAACAGATTGAATTTCTTCGCATCAATGCGCGGGAACATATAAAGCGCACCCTGCGGCTTCACACAGCTGACGCCTGGGATGTCATTAATCAATTCCCAGGCGCGCTGGCGTTGTTCATAGAGACGACCGCCCGGCACGATAAATTCACTGATGCTCTGATAACCACCCAGCGCGGTCTGAATCGCGTGTTGCGCTGGCACGTTGGCGCACAGACGCATCGAGGCCAGCATTTCCAGGCCTTCAATGTAGCCTTTGGCGTGTTTCTTCGGTCCGTTCAGCACCATCCAGCCCTGACGGAAACCGGCAACGCGATAGGTTTTTGACAGGCCGTTAAAGGTCACGGTTAACAGGTCCGGGGCCAGCGCGGCGATGGAATGGTGCTGCGCTTCGTCATACAGGATCTTGTCGTAGATCTCATCGGCAAAGATGATCAGATTATGCTGGCGGGCAATCTCAACGATTTCCATCAGCAATTCTTTGCTATACACCGCACCGGTGGGGTTGTTCGGGTTGATAATCACGATACCGCGCGTGCGCGGAGTGATTTTGCTGCGGATATCATCCAGGTCCGGGAACCAGCCTGCGGATTCATCGCACAGATAATGCACCGCTTTACCGCTGGACAGGGAGACGGCAGCGGTCCACAGCGGATAATCCGGCGCAGGCACCAGCATTTCATCACCGCTGTTCAGCAGTGCCTGCATGGCCTGCACGATCAGCTCTGAAACACCGTTACCAATATAGATGTCTTCAACGGTCATATCGCGCATTTCGCGCGCCTGATAATGCTGCATAATTGCTTTGCGCGCCGAGTAGAGACCTTTCGAGTCACAATATCCCTGGGCACTGGGCAGGTTGCGGATCACATCAACCAGGATTTCATCGGGGGCTTCAAAACCAAACGGGGCAGGGTTGCCAATGTTGAGTTTGAGAACTTTGTTGCCTTCTTCTTCGAGACGTTTCGCCTCTTTCAGTACCGGGCCACGGATGTCATAACAGACATTATCCAGCTTGCCGGATTTATCAATTTGAAAATTCATCGCTACCGCCTTAACGGGCAGAGTCCATTTAACCTGCCTCAAAAAACAAACCCGCCCAATTTACTCCTCTCCCCGTAACAAAAGAAGGGTAACGAAAGGTTTTGGCGAGTTTGGCAATTTTTTATGCTGATACTGGCTGAAAAGGCATTTTACACTGATTAATCTGGTTGAATTATCCAGTAAAGTTACCAGGGTTGATATTTAATGCTGATGGCGGGCCGGGGAGCTGTAAACTCCTTAATCCAGACGTAAAGGAGGGGATTGCGCATATTTTTATTCACAACTGTCGCATTGAATCGTTAGCGACGTAATGAAATAGTTAAAGAATCCTTGTAGGAAGTCGAATAATTAGTCATTGCCGGTTTATTGTCCGCTGGCGTCAGAAATTGTCACCGATTCTCATTCAGTTTTCGAGGCAGAATCAGATAACCATCGGCAGCAAGGCGGTGTCCGTAGTCTGCATTAAATAGCATTTGCGCTGAAACTTAAGCTTTCCCTATGAAGTTTCAGAACCTGGGGGGCTTAAAAAATGAACAGCTTTGTGGCAGGATGTGCGGGAAAAGGGATCAGGTCAAAAATTATGAGCTTTCTAACAAAAACATTTCCATTTCTGGCGCAAAAATGATTAAGTATAATTTATTATTTGATGCACTTTACCTCTTCGCATCACCATAACATACAGTTATCATTTTTTGACCCGCGCACGGTTTTGGCGGGAAACCAGGCAACTACACAGCTTCCTGCATTTGCGCGATTTACGCTTTCGGCCCGAGAAGTTGTTCTGTCTTTGTGACGCCGCTGCTCTGTTTTCAGAGTGACGTAATCGTTGGAATCCGCCTGATCCAGTTTTTTTCATGACAGTCTCCACACAGGACTGTCATTAAGCACCATTACCTCTTATCCCAATGATAAGTAAGGTAATACACCAGGGTAGTAGTTTGTAAAAAATCTTATAAGTGAAGAAAAAACATGACTAATGCAAATCGTCCGATACTGAATCTCGACCTCGATCTGCTGAGAACTTTCGTCGCCGTTGCTGACCTGAACACCTTTGCGGCTGCGGCTGCGGCCGTGTGCAGAACGCAATCAGCAGTAAGCCAGCAGATGCAGCGTCTGGAACAATTGGTAGGTAAAGAGCTGTTTGCCAGACATGGACGTAATAAATTGCTGACGGAGCATGGCATACAACTGCTGGGCTACGCCAGAAAGATCCTTCGTTTTAATGACGAAGCTTGTACCTCTCTGATGTATAGCAATATTCAGGGCGTGCTGACTATTGGCGCTTCTGATGACACCTCAGATACCATTCTGCCTTTCCTGCTTAATCGCGTGACCTCGGTTTATCCGAAGCTGGCGATTGATGTCCGCGTGAAGCGTAATCCATTTATGATGGAAATGCTGAACCAGGGAGAAGTGGATTTGGTGGTCACGACTTCCAGTCCAGGTAACTTTACTCACCAGGTTCTGCGTACCTCGCCGACCCTGTGGTATTGCGCGGCTGATTACATCTTCCAGCGCGGTGAAGCGATTCCACTGGTGCTGCTGGATGAACCCAGTCCGTACCGCGATATGGCGATTGACCATCTTAACGAAGCGGGTATCCCGTGGCGCATTTCTTATGTGGCCTCCACGCTGGCGGCAGTCCGTGCGGCAGTAAAAGCCGGGCTTGGCGTTACCGCGCGTCCGGTGGAAATGATGAGCCCGGAACTGCGTGTGATGGGGGCTGCTGAAGGTCTGCCCGTTCTGCCGGATACGCAATATCTGCTGTGCCGTAATCCGGACAGCGATAACGAACTGGCACTGGCCATCTTCAATGCTATGCAGTCCACTAACGATCCGTACAATCTGAGTGCAAATCCAGACGGCACACTGTTGCTGGATGACGAAGAGTAAGCACAATCTGCGCTGGTAATCTTTCTCAAATAGAATACCGGGCAATTGTTAAAACTTAGATAAATAAGCCTTAGCATGGTTTTTTCCGGCTAAGGCTTTTTTTATGCCATTTATCTCAGCCTTTCTGACGCCACTGAGCCACCCGTAAATTTATCCCCCCCTGAAAAAATGAAATGCGTTTCATTTTCATCTGAAGTGGAACGATTTTCTCATTTCGTGCCATCTTTCCCTGGGCATCTGCCTGCGAGAATTGTCTCTTTTTACAGCAAAAAGCATTGTTATGTGTCCTGGATCAAGAAAATAGCCCTGAAAAGGACAAGGAAATCCGGTTAATTCCTGTCAAAATATGATTGTTAAATGCACGATCCATGCATGTGAATACCCGCTACACTAAAATTAACCTCACAAACTGAAGCGATTTAGCTGGCGCAACGGGCCTTGTATGTTAATAATATGCTGCGGATGTAAAATAATGTTTGGATACTTTTGTCAAAGTTGACAAAAGGTTATAGAAAGGAGTAAAAAACCCCATAAAATTGCTGCTTAATTGATAATGACAGCAAAGTTTATAAGGTTTTTTATCCTTCCCTTGAATCGATGTGGTGCGTTTGCTGCGAATGTGCAGGATGCCATCGCCACTTTTGATGAGTAAGCAAAGAGTATGTCAACAACCACAGAAGTGATCGCTCATCACTGGGCATTTATTGTTTTCATTGTTCTCGCGTTCGGTCTTTGCGCCTTTATGTTGACCGGTGGCTGGTTGTTAGGTGGTCGTGCCCGCGCGCGTTACAAGAACACTCCGTTTGAATCGGGTATCGACTCGGTCGGTGACACCCATATTCGCCTCTCTGCAAAATTCTATCTGGTTGCGATGTTCTTCGTTATTTTCGACGTCGAAGCCCTCTTTTTATACGCATGGTCGACTTCAATCCGCGAGAGCGGCTGGGTCGGCTTTGTCGAAGCCGCAATTTTCATTTTGGTGCTACTGGCAGGCCTGGTTTACCTGGTTCGTATCGGTGCGCTGGATTGGGCACCGGCGCGTCGTCGCGTGGTGGTCAAGTCAAGCCCGGTCAGTCACAGCCACACCAATCCTCAAAAGCAGTAAAAGCGAGGCAATAAGATGGACTACACGCTGACACGCGTAGACCCGAATGGGGGCGATAACGATCGCTATCCGCTGCAAAAACAGGAGATCGTCGCGGATCCACTGGAGCAGCATGTTCACCGCAGCGTCTACATGGGCAAACTCGAAAATGCCCTGCACGACATGGTGAACTGGGGTCGTAAAAACTCTCTCTGGCCGTATAACTTCGGCCTTTCCTGTTGCTACGTGGAGATGACCACGTCATTCACTGCGGTGCATGACGTGGCGCGTTTTGGTGCGGAAGTTATGCGTGCCTCACCGCGTCAGGCTGATTTCATGGTGATTGCCGGTACGCCGTTTACCAAAATGGCCCCGGTTATTCAGCGTCTGTATGACCAGATGCTGGAACCCAAGTGGGTGATCTCGATGGGTGCCTGTGCCAACTCTGGCGGCATGTATGACATCTATTCTGTGGTGCAGGGCGTGGATAAATTCCTGCCAGTGGATGTGTATATCCCAGGTTGCCCGCCGCGTCCGGAAGCTTATATGCAGGCGCTGCTGCTGTTACGTGAATCCATCGGCAAAGAGCGTCGTCCGCTCTCGTGGGTGGTGGGTGATCAGGGCGTTTATCGCGCGAATATGCAATCAGAACGCGAAAGAAAACGCGGTGACCGTATCGCTGTCACCAACCTGAGAACACCCGACGAAGTTTAAGCTACCCGTACACGGATGGAGCCACGGCCGCAGCAGAACACCACAATTTAATGTGTGCCGCCATCCTGACGCCTTCTTTTGAGTGCCTGATAACAGGCCGGAATGGTGAGTAACGTATGACAGATTTAACCACGCAAGATCTCGCTCAGCCTGCATGGCAAACCCGGGATCACCTGGACGACCCGGTGATCGGCGAGCTGCGTAACCGTTTTGGGCCGGATGCCTTTACCGTTCAGGCCACCCGCACCGGTATTCCGGTGGTGTGGGTGAAGCGTGAACAATTGCTGGAAGTTGTCGAATTCCTGCGCAAACTGCCGAAGCCTTACGTCATGCTGTATGATTTGCATGGCATGGATGAGCGTTTACGCACTAACCGCGCGGGCTTGCCTGCCGCGGATTTTTCCGTTTTCTATCATCTGCTATCGATTGAACGCAATCGCGACATCATGCTCAAGGTCGCGTTGTCTGAAAACGATATGCGTCTGCCGACCATCACCAAAATTTTTGCCAATGCCAACTGGTATGAGCGCGAAACCTGGGAAATGTTTGGCATGACCTTTGATGGTCACCCGCATCTGACGCGTATCATGATGCCGCAGACATGGGAAGGGCATCCGCTGCGTAAGGACTATCCGGCGCGTGCGACCGAGTTTGATCCCTTCACGCTGACCAAACAAAAAGAAGACCTCGAAATGGAGTCGCTGACCTTCAAACCCGAAGACTGGGGCATGAAGCGCAGCACCGCCAACGAGGACTTTATGTTCCTGAACCTCGGTCCGAACCACCCGTCTGCGCACGGTGCGTTCCGTATCATTCTGCAACTGGATGGCGAAGAGATCGTCGACTGCGTGCCAGATGTGGGTTATCACCACCGCGGTGCCGAGAAGATGGGTGAGCGCCAGTCCTGGCACAGCTACATTCCGTATACCGACCGCATCGAGTATCTCGGTGGCTGCGTTAACGAAATGCCTTATGTGCTGGCGGTGGAAAAACTGGCGGGTATCACCGTACCGGATCGCGTCAATGTGATTCGCGTGATGCTGTCGGAACTGTTCCGCATCAACAGCCATCTGCTGTACATCTCCACCTTTATCCAGGACGTCGGTGCCATGACACCGGTGTTCTTCGCCTTTACCGACCGCCAGAAAATCTATGACGTGGTCGAAGCCATCACCGGTTTCCGTATGCACCCGGCATGGTTCCGTATTGGTGGTGTGGCGCACGATCTGCCGAAAGGCTGGGAACGTCTGCTGCGTGAATTCCTCGACTGGATGCCAAAACGTCTCAAAGAGTACGACAAAGCCGCACTGCGCAACCGCGTGCTGATGGGCCGTTCTCAGGGCGTTGCCGCGTACAACATGGATGAAGCGCTGGCCTGGGGCACCACCGGTGCCGGTCTGCGCGCCACGGGTCTTGATTTTGACGTGCGTAAATGGCGTCCCTACTCCGGTTACGAGAATTTCGATTTCGAGATTCCGGTTGGTGCCGGGATCAGCGATGCCTACACCCGCGTGATGCTGAAAATGGAAGAGATGTGGCAGTCGCTGCGCATTCTGGAACAGTGTCTGAAAAATATGCCGGAAGGGCCGTTCAAAGCGGATCACCCGCTAACCACGCCGCCGCCAAAAGAGCGCACGCTGCAACACATCGAAACCCTGATCACTCACTTCCTGCAGGTTTCCTGGGGTCCGGTCATGCCGGCCAACGAATCCTTCCAGATGATCGAGGCGACCAAAGGGATCAACAGTTACTACCTGACCAGCGATGGCAGCACCATGAGCTACCGCACCCGCGTGCGCACGCCGAGCTTCCCGCATCTGCAACAGATCCCTTCGGTGATCCGTGGCAGCCTGGTATCCGACCTGATCGTTTACCTCGGTAGTATCGATTTTGTTATGTCAGACGTGGACCGCTAATTATGCACGATCAAAAAATTGCCATCCAAACGATCGACCCGAATGAGGTCTTTGTGCTGAGCGAGGCAGAACACCACGCGATTGAGCACGAAAAACACCATTACGAAGATGCGCGCGCGGCTTCGATTGAAGCCCTGAAGATCGTGCAGAAACAGCGTGGCTGGGTGCCTGACGGCGCGATAAATGCCATCGCGGACGTGCTCGGTATTCCGGCCAGTGACGTAGAAGGCGTGGCGACGTTCTATAGCCAGATCTACCGTCAGCCAGTCGGGCGTCATGTGATTCGCTACTGCGACAGCGTGGTGTGCCATATCACCGGTTATCAGGGGATTCAGGCCGCTTTAGAACAAAACCTGCACATCAAACCGGGTCAGACTACGCCGGATGGTCGCTTTACGTTGCTGCCAACCTGCTGCCTGGGCAACTGCGATAAAGGCCCGACCATGATGGTGGATGAAGATACCCACGTTCATCTGACGCCGGAAGGTATTGCCAATTTACTGGAGCAATATCAATGACAATCAAACAGATCATTCGTACTGCGGAAACGCATCCACTGACCTGGCGTCTGCGCGATGACAAACAGCCGGTATGGATCGACGAATATCGCAGCAAAAACGGTTACGTTGGCGCGGAAAAAGCGCTGAAGGGCATGAGCCAGGACGAAATCGTCGCAGCGGTGAAAGATTCCGGTCTGAAAGGTCGTGGTGGTGCGGGCTTTAACACCGGCCTGAAGTGGAGCCTGATGCCAAAAGACGAATCCATGAACATCCGTTACCTGCTGTGTAACGCCGATGAGATGGAACCGGGCACCTATAAAGACCGCCTGCTGATGGAGCAACTGCCGCACCAGCTGGTGGAAGGGATGCTGATCAGCGCCTTTGCACTGAAAGCCTACCGTGGCTACATCTTCCTGCGCGGTGAATATATTGAAGCCGCTGTGCATTTGCGCCGCGCGATTGCCGAAGCCACCGAAGCCGGTTATCTCGGCAAAAACATCCTCGGCACCGGTTTTGATTTCGAACTGATCGTGCATACCGGGGCTGGCCGCTACATTTGTGGTGAAGAAACCGCGTTAA